>DATFWE010000116.1:0-15136 GCA_035259575.1 Haliangiales bacterium | reverse complement strand
GGACATCGAGGACGCGGAGAAGGAGAAGCTTCTCACCGACCAGCGCGACGAGATCAAGATCATCTCGGAGAGCTACTACTCCAAGATGCGCAAGCTCCTCGTCGGCAAGACGACGGCGGCGCGCCTGGTCGACGACAAGGGGAAGGTGCTCCTGCCCAAGGGGAAGAAGCTCGACAACGAGGCGCTGGACGAGGTGCCGATGAAGTTCTGGCACGAGATCCAGGTCGCGGAGGGCGGGGGCAAGGTCGAGGAGAAGCTGGAGCAGCTGGCGGCGCAGCTCGAGGACGACGTCCACGCCATCGAGCAGGTGTACCAGGACAAGATCGCCAAGCTCACCAAGGGCGACGAGCTGCCCCCGGGCGTCATCAAGATGGTGAAGGTGTACGTGGCCATCAAGCGCAAGGTCGCGGTGGGCGACAAGATGGCCGGCCGCCACGGCAACAAGGGCGTGGTGTCGCGGCTCCTGCCCGACGAGGATATGCCGTACCTCGAGGACGGGACGCCGGTGGACCTGGTCTTGAACCCGCTGGGCGTGCCGTCGCGCATGAACGTGGGGCAGATCCTCGAGACGCACCTCGGCTGGGGCGCGAGGAAGCTGGGCGAGCAGATCGATCGCTATCTGGCGACGCACTGGTCGCCGAACGTCCTGCGCGACAAGATGAAGAAGGTCTTCACCACCGAGCAGGCGCACTCGTTCCTCGACGGGCTCGACGACGAGGACGTGGGGCGGTTCGCGTCCAAGCTGCGCCGCGGCGTGCACATGGCGACACCGGTGTTCGATGGCGCCAAGGAAGAGGAGATCAAGGGCGTCCTGGGCATGGCGGGCCTCAGCCTGCGCGCCCAGTCGCTTCTGTTCGACGGGCGGACCGGCGAGGCGTTCGACCACGACGTGACGGTGGGCGTGATGTACATGCTCAAGCTCCACCACCTGGTCGACGACAAGATCCACGCCCGGTCGATCGGGCCGTACTCGCTGGTCACGCAACAGCCGCTGGGCGGCAAGGCCCAGTTCGGCGGCCAGCGCCTGGGCGAGATGGAAGTGTGGGCGATGGAGGCCTACGGCGCGGCGTACGGGCTGCAGGAGTTCTTGACGGTGAAGTCCGACGACGTGGTCGGCCGGACGCGCACGTACGAGGCGATCGTCAAGGGCGAGCACACCCTGGAGCCGGGGCTGCCGGAATCGTTCAACGTGCTCATCAAGGAGCTCCAGGCGCTGTGCCTGAACGTGGAGCTCATCGAGGATCCGAACGCGCCGCGCAAGCAGGAGGCGGCCACGCCGGGGATCCCGGCGGGGCTGGCGGCGATGGCGCGCGAAGTGGCCGAGAAGGTGGGGAGCGCGTAAGCGCTATGCGAGCGAGCGAGGGAGCGGAGAAACGCGACTTCGAGCGAGGTGCAGCCGAGCGAGGCGGAGCGCCGCGACCGTAGCGAGCGAGCGAAGTACAAAGAAGGAGACACCGTGAAGGACATTTTCAACTTCTTCGAGAAGCCGAAAGACCCGCTGTCGTTCAGCGCGATCCGGATCTCCCTGGCGAGCCCGGAAAAGATCCGCGAGTGGTCGCACGGCGAGGTGAAGAAGCCGGAGACCATCAACTACCGGACGTTCAAGCCGGAGCGGGATGGGCTCTTCTGCGCGAAGATCTTCGGGCCGGTCAAGGACTACGAGTGCAACTGCGGCAAGTACAAGCGCATGAAGCACCGGGGGGTGGTGTGCGAGAAGTGCGGCGTCGAGGTGATCCAGTCCAAGGTCCGCCGCGAGCGCATGGGGCACATCAACCTGGCGACGCCGGTGGCGCACATCTGGTTCTTGAAGTCGCTGCCGAGCCGCATCGGCAACATCCTCGACATCCCGCTCAAGGACCTGGAGAAGGTCCTGTACTGCGAGTCGTACGTGGTCGTCGACCCGAAGGAGTCGGGGCTGGCCAAGGCGGAGCTCCTGACCGAGGAGCGCTACCTCAAGCTCCAGGAGGAGCTGGGGGACAGCGCGTTCGCCGCCGGCATGGGCGCCGAGGCGATCCTGCAGCTCCTCAAGGAGGTCGACGTCCACCAGCTGGCGGAGCTGCTGCGCGCCGAGATGAAGGACGCGACCAGCGAGGCCAAGCGGAAGAAGATCGCCAAGCGGCTCAAGGTCGTCGAGGCGTTCCGCGAGTCGGGCAACAAGCCGGAGTGGATGATGCTCGAGGTCATCCCGGTCATCCCGCCCGACCTGCGCCCGCTGGTGCCGCTCGACGGCGGCCGGTTCGCGACGTCGGACCTGAACGACCTGTACCGGCGCGTCATCAACCGAAACAACCGGTTGAAGCGGCTCCAGGAGCTCAACGCCCCCGAGATCATCATCCGCAACGAGAAGCGGATGCTGCAGGAGGCGGTGGACGCGCTGTTCGACAACGGCCGGCGCGGCAAGACGATCACCGGTCCGAACAAGCGGCCGCTCAAGTCGCTGTCCGACGGGCTCAAGGGCAAGCAGGGGCGGTTCCGCCAGAACCTCCTCGGCAAGCGCGTGGACTACTCGGGCCGCTCGGTCATCGTCGTCGGGCCGGAGCTCCGCCTCCACCAGTGCGGTCTGCCCAAGAAGATGGCGCTCGAGCTGTTCAAGCCGTTCATCTACAACAAGCTCGAGGAGCGCGGGCTCGTCACCACCATCAAGAGCGCGAAGAAGCTCGTCGAGAAGGAGCGTCCCGAGGTGTGGGACATCCTCGACGAGGTCATCTGCGAGCACCCGGTCCTGCTGAACCGCGCGCCGACGCTCCACCGCCTGGGCATCCAGGCGTTCGAGCCGATCCTCATCGAGGGCAAGGCGATCCAGATGCACCCGCTCGTGTGCGCCGCGTTCAACGCGGACTTCGACGGGGACCAGATGGCGGTGCACGTGCCGCTGTCGATGGAAGCGCAGATGGAAGCGCGCGTGCTCATGATGAGCACGAACAACATCCTGTCGCCGGCGCACGGCAAGCCGATCATCGTCCCGTCGCAGGACATCGTGCTGGGCCTTTACTACCTCACGCGCGAGCGCACGTTCGCCAGGGGCGACTACCGCGAGACCAAGCCGGGCAAGGAGGGCATCCGCGGGGTGTACGCCGGCGTGGACGAGGTGCGCATGGCCTACGACCACGGCGAGGTCGACCTGCAGGCGTCGATCATGTGCCGCGTCCCCGGCGAGAAGAAGCCGGTCAAGACGACGGTCGGCCGCGTGCTGCTGTACGAAATCTGCCCGCCGGAGATCCCGTTCGTGTCGGTGAACAAGGTCATGGGCAAGAAGCAGCTCGCCGACCTCATCGACCTCGTCTACCGCATCTGCGGGCAGAAGACGACGGTCATCCTCGCCGACCACCTGCGGACCGCGGGTTACACCGAGGCCACCAAGGCCGGCATCTCGATCTGCATCGACGACATGCAGATCCCCAAGCAGAAGACCGTCCTTCTGGCCAAGGCGCAGAAGGAAGTCACGGAGATCGAGGAGCAGTACACCGAGGGTCTCATCACCGACGGCGAGCGCTACAACAAGGTGGTCGACATCTGGGCGCAGGTGGCCGAGCAGATCGCCAACGAGATGATGGGCGAGATCGGGTCGGAGGAAGTCACCGACGAGCTGACGGGCGAGAAGCGCAAGGCGCCGTCGTTCAACCCGATCTACATCATGGCGGATTCGGGCGCGCGCGGTTCGGCGCAGCAGATCCGCCAGCTCGCGGGGATGCGCGGCCTCATGGCCAAGCCGTCGGGCGTCATCATCGAGACGCCGATCACGACGAACTTCCGCGAGGGTCTGTCGGTGCTGCAGTACTTCATCTCGACCCACGGCGCGCGCAAGGGTCTGGCCGACACGGCGCTGAAGACGGCGAACTCGGGGTACTTGACGCGGCGTCTGGTCGACGTGGCGCAGGACTGCATCATCGCCGACTTCGACTGCGGCACGATCGAAGGCATCGAGATGACGGCGCTCGTCGAGGGCGGCGAGATCATCGAGCGCCTCGGCGACCGCATCCTGGGCCGCACCGCGCTCGAGGACGTGGTCGATCCCTACACCGGCGAGGTGCTCGTCGAGACGAACACCGAGGTGACCGAGGACAAGGTCAAGCTCATCGAGGGCGCCGGCATCGATCGGGTGAAGATCCGCTCGGTGCTCACGTGCATGACCCGGCGCGGCATCTGCGTGCAGTGCTACGGGCGCGATCTGGCGCGCGGCTACATGGTGAACATCGGCGAGGCGGTCGGCGTCATCGCCGCGCAGTCGATCGGCGAGCCGGGCACGCAGCTGACGATGCGGACGTTCCACATCGGCGGCGTCGGCCAGGTCCGCACCGAGCAGTCGACGCTGGAGTCGCGCACCGAGGGCCACACCCGGCTGGAGAACACCCACGTGGTGAAGAAGAAGGACCACTGGGTGGTGATGAACCGGCACGGCGAGCTCGTGATCCAGGACGACACGGGGCGCGAGCGCGAGCGCTACGGGCTGACCTACGGCGCGAAGCTGTTCAACAAGGAGGGCGACCGCATCCCGGCGGGCAAGCTGCTGTCGGAGTGGGATCCGTTCTCGGTGCCGATCCTGACCGAGACCGACGGCGTGGTGAAGTACGGCGACGTCATCGAGGGCGTCACCATGCAGGAGCAGCTCGACGAGGTCACGGGCCTGTCGCGCAAGGTCATCATCGAGTCGAAGGACGCCGAGGCGCGGCCGCGCATCTCGATCAAGGACTCGCACGGCAAGACCAAGAAGCTCCCCAACGCGGAGACGGCGGCGCGCTACTTCCTGCCCGTCGGCGCCAACATCTACGTGGCGGAGGGCGACACGGTCGAGGCGGGCGACGTCATCGCCAAGATCCCGCGCGAGACGACGAAGACGAAGGACATCACCGGCGGTCTGCCGCGCGTGGCCGAGCTGTTCGAGGCGCGCAAGCCCAAGGAGCACGCGGTCATCAGCGACATCGACGGCATGGTGTCGTTCGGCAAGGACACCAAGGGCAAGCGCAAGGTCATCATCACGCCGGAGATCGGCGAGCCGAAGGAGTATCTCATCTCCAAGGGCAAGCACCTGTCGGTGCGCGAGGGCGACCGGGTGCGCGCCGGCGAGCCGCTCATGGACGGCGCGGCGAACCCGCACGACATCCTCAAGGTGCTGGGCGAGAAGGCGCTGGCCAAGTACCTGGTGGACGAGGTGCAGGAGGTCTACCGCCTCCAGGGCGTGAAGATCAACGACAAGCACATCGAGGTGATCGTGCGGCAGATGTTGCGCCGCATTCGCGTGACCGACGTCGGCGACACCACGTTCCTCGTGGACGAGCAGGTGGAGAAGCACATCTTCGAGGAAGAGAACGAGCGCGTGCTGTCGAAGGACGGCGTGCCCGCCAAGGGCGAGCCGTTGCTCCTCGGCATCACCAAGGCGTCGCTGTCCACCGAGTCGTTCATCTCGGCCTCGTCGTTCCAGGAGACGACCAAGGTGCTCACCGAGGCGGCGATCTGCGGGAAGATCGACTACCTGCGCGGCCTGAAGGAGAACGTGATCATGGGCCGCCTGATCCCCGCCGGCACCGGCCTGGGCGCGTACAAGAAGCTGACGATCGTGAACGACGCCGCGGCCGAGGCCGAGGCGCTGGCGGCGCAGGCCGCGGCGCGCGCCGCCATGCCCCCGCCCCCGCCCGAGCCCGCCATCATTCTCGACGACTAGCGCCTCCCGCCGTATCACCCTGTCACTCCCGGGGGGCGTTTTCCGCGTTTCCGCGGAAACGTCGGGGCGCCGTCCGCCCGGCGGTCACTCCCGGAGGAGGGCGGTCCGCGTTTCCGCGGAAACGTCGGGCCGCTCACGGCAGCGGCGCCGCGCGCAGCGCCTCGATGTCGGCGAGGATGGCGTCGACCAGGGCGGCCGTGACGCGTTCGCCCTTGGCGCGGGTCGCGAGCGTCGGATCGCCCCAGCTCCCGGTCGGCGAATAGATGCCCGGACGGTGGGGATCGCGGGTGAGCGGTCCGCTCCCGCCGGAGGTGTAGTCCTTGCGCGCGCGCCCCATGTCGACCGTGTCGGGCGCGATGTAGAGCATCATCGACGTCTCGATCTCGTCGGCGTGCGTCCCCCCCGGCTGCTTCGCCACCTCCTTCTCGATCGGGCCCAGCGCGCGCCCGAGGTCGGTGTAGCGAAACAGGATCCCGTCGGCGGCCAGCGCCTCGGCCGCCGGCGCCAGCGCGCGCAGCGTGGACACGCCGGTGTTGAGCGCGTAGAACCTCCGCGGGCCGTAGCGGGCCAGGCTGCGCACGATGTCGACGAGGAGGTCGCGGGCGGTCTCGAGGCGCAGGTGGATCGACCCCGGGTACTCGACGAACGCCGGGTAGTACGAGAACCCGACGATGGGCGCGACCACGACGTGCGTCCGCTCCGCGACGCGCCGGCGCAGGAAGTCGGCCATGATCCAGTCGTTGGCCAGGCGCAGGTGAGGACCGTGCTCCTTCGACGCGGCGCCGACGGGCACCACGACGACGGTGTCCGGCCCGAGCGCGCGCTCGGCCTCCTGCCACGTCATCTCCTCGAGGAACGGCGAGGGGGAGCGGACCGAGGGGGCCGGGCGGGCACGGGCCGCGCACGCGACGCACGCGAGGCACGCGACGAGGGTGAGGGCGGGGGCGGGTCGCGACATGCTGCTGAGATTACATCTCGAAGACCTTCTCCAGCTCATCGCGCCCGAACGGCCAGGCGAGATGCGACGCGACGCCCTCGGCCGCGCCGGCCGCGCCGACGGTCACGACGCGGAGCCGCGGGCGCGCCCGCTGCAGCTGCCCGATGAACGCGGCCGAACCGGCCGCCATCAGGCGGGCGTCGATGAGGAGCCCGGCGACGCCGCCGCGGAGCACCGCGAAGCTCGCGAACGACAGGCTCGGCAGCCGCACCAGGACGTACGCGCGCTCCGCAAGGAACGCGCTCGCGGCCGCGGCCCATTCGGCGTCCTCGGGGGCGATGACGACCACGCGAGCGACGGCCGGCGGCATCGTTACCTCCAGTAGGTGAGCAGGAAGACCAGGGCGAGCCCGACGGGCAGAAGGATCAGCGTGAGCCACAGATCGACATCGGTGTTCCGCGCCCGCCACCACCACGAGCGCCGAGCCGAGCCGTCACCGTCGGTAGGGCGTCGCACCCGGCGTTTGACCTGCGTGAGACCCAGCACCCGTCCACGGTGCATTGCACGCGGCGGGCCAGCGGCAAGTGGTCGAATGCCGCGCCGTCCGGGGCGAGGTTGCGCCCGCCGCGGCGCTTCCCGCCAGGCCCGCCGCGCACGCCGGCCGAGCGAGCGCGGTTCTCGCATCGCACGGACCCGAACCGCCGCCGCGCCGCGCAGAATCCGCGCTCGGTCAGGGACGCGGCTTCCGCAGCCCGTACCGTTTCATCTTGTCGTGAAGCGTGCGCAGCCCCATGCCCAGGACCCGGGCCGTCTCCTTCACCGTGGGGTACGCCTCGAGGCTCCGACGGATCACCTCGCGCTCGACCTGGTCCATCCGCATCCCCACGTAAAGGGTGATCTCGGGGGTGGCCGGCCCGCGGAACGCGGCCGGGAGATCATCCTCCTCGATCGTCGTGCGCGGCACCATGAGCGTGAGGCTCTCCATCAGGTTCTTGAGCTCGCGCACGTTCCCGGGCCAGGGGTAGCGCGTGAGGTGCGAGATCACGTCCGACGACAGCCGCTTCACTGGCTGGCCGAAGCGCCGCGCCACGTCCGCGAGGAACCGCTCCGCCAGGGGGACGATGGCCTCGCGCCGATCGCGCAGCGGGGGGACGACGAGCGTCACCACCTTGAGCCGGTAGTAGAGGTCGGGACGCAGCCGGCCGTCCGCGACCCACTCGTCCAGGTTCACGTTGCTCGCCGCGATGACGTTGCAGTCCACCTTGATCTTGCGCGTCCCCCCGACGCGGCGGAACTCGCGGCGCTCCAGCGCGCGCAAGAGCTTGGCCTGTGCGCCCAGCCCGATCTCGTTCACCTCGTCCAGAAAAAGCGTGCCGCCGTCGGCCGCCTCCATGACGCCCGGCTTGGCGGTGTCGGCGCTGGTGAACGCGCCGCGCTCGTGGCCGAACAGCTCGCTCTCCAGGATCTGCTCGCTGAGATTCGCGCAGTTGATGGCGATGAACGGCCCGCGCGCGCGCATGCCCAGGGCGTGCAGCGCCCGCGCGATGAGCTCCTTGCCGGTGCCGCTCTCGCCGAGGATCAGGACCGTCGACGGATGCGGCGCGATGCGCTTGACCGTGTCGAACAGGTCCAGCATCGGCCGCGACAGGCCGAGGATGCCGAGCTCGGCCATCTCCGCCGACGCCTGCGACGGGGGCGTCGACACCGCGCCGCGCTGGCCGGCGGCGTCGATGCTCCGCCGCAGCAGCGCCAGCAGCTGGTCGACGTGGATGGGCTTGGTGATGAAGTCGGTGGCGCCGAGCTTCATCGCCTCGACCGCCGCGTCGACGGTGCCGTAGCCGGTCATCACCACCGACGGCACGCCGGGCGCGAGCTGCTGCACCTCGCGCAGCACGTCCAGCCCGTCCATGTCGGGCAGCTTGAGGTCGACGACGAACGCGTGCAGCCGCTCGCGCCGCGCGATCGCGAGCGCGCTGCGTCCGTTCGGCGACTCCAGCACGCGATACCCGTCGCGGCTGAGCACGTACGCCAGGCTGGAGCGGCTCTCGGCATGATCCTCGAGAAGGAGGACGTTCTTCATCGGGTCCTCGCCCCGCCCACCGGCAGCTCGAGCGTGGCGACGGTCCCGCCGCCGGGCGGACAGGCGAGGACGAGCGAGCCGCCGTGCTCCTCGGCGATGCGTCGGGTGATCGGCAGGCCGAGGCCCGTGCCGCCCTCCCGGGTGGTGAAGAACGCGTCGAATACGCGCGGCAGCACGTCCGGGGGAATGCCGGGACCGTCGTCCGTGACGGCGATGCGCAGTCGGTCGGCGCCGCCCCCGGTCACGATGGCGACGTTGCCCGCCGTGCCGCAGGCCTGGAACGCGTTGAGGACGAGGTTGAGCAGCGCGTGCTTGAGCTGGAACGGGTCGGCCGCGATCGTGGCGGGACCCTCGTCGGCATGGAGCGCAAGCGTCAGGCGCCGGCGTCCCGACTCCGGGCCGATGAACGCGACGAGATCGGTCAGAAGCTCGCGCACCGCGATCGTCTCGAGGCGGGGCTTCGGCGGACGCGCGAAGCGCAAGAACTCGGCGACGAAATTGTCGAGGCTGCGGATCTCGTTGCCGATCTTGGCGAGCAGCGTGTGGACCTGGGCGGTCGGAAGGGGCTCGAGCCGCCGCACCTCCTCCTCGAGGATGCGGAGGTTGATCTGCACGGCGTTGAGCGGGTTGCGGACCTCGTGGGCGATGCCGGCCGCAACCGTCGCCATCACGCTGTCGAGCTCCTCCCTGCGGTCGCGTTCCGCCGCCATGTCACGGCTTCCGTCGCGCTGCGAGAAACGTGCCGCGCCGTTCGCGCCCACGCGACGCCCGCCTGCTCGGTCCATGAAGCCCCGCACCGGCCGTTTTGGCACTCATTCGCGATTTCCGGCTCCCGTAGATGCAGATTTCGCACTCTCTTGTCCAGTTTGGCGCAAGTTGGTGCCGATTCCGCAGCTTTTCGGGCCGAAGGCGCCGTGTCGACGGCGAAAACCACCGATCGCGCCTGAGTCGGGGACCCACCGGCCATGGCACGACGGTTGCTCTCGTCCTCCCCGTGCTCTTGACGGCGCGGGGCGCCGCGGCCTTGCTGCGGACGACCGAGAGGCAGATCTATCGCTGGGTCGACGAAGAGGAGATCCCGTTCGAGCGCATCCGCGAGCAGGTCCGTTTCAATCGCACCGAGCTCCTCGAGTGGGCCACCAGTCGCAAGCTGCCGGTGTCGCTCGACGCCTTCGACGCCGACGAGGATCCGGAGGATCGCGCGCCCAGCCTGGTGGACGCGCTCCGGCGCGGCGGCGTCCACCACGATGTCGCCGGCGACGATCGCGAGGCGGCGCTGCGCGCCGCCGTCACGCTCACCCCGTTGCCGCCGAACCTCGACCGCGATCTCTTGATCGAGGTGCTGCTCGCGCGCGAGACGACCGGCTCGACCGCCATCGGCGACGGGATCGCGATCCCGCACGTGCGCCATCCCGTCGTCGCCGCCGGCGCCGTCGCGACGGTGAGCGCGTGCTTCCTCGCCCATCCGGTGCCGTTCGGCGCCCCCGACGGACAGCCGGTGCACACGATCTTCACCATCGTCAGCCCCACCGTGCGCACGCACCTGCAGGTCCTTGCGCACCTGGCGCGCGTCCTCCAGGACCCGGGCTTCAAGGCGGCCCTCGACCGCCGCGCCGGGGCCGACGACATCATCGCCGAGGCCGCGCGCGTCGAGGCGCACGCGGTGACACCCGCGTGACCCCGCTCGCGCTCCTCCTCGCCGGCGTCGCGGTCGTCGTCGGCAGCGGCGCCGCGGCCCTCCTCCTCGAGCGGACCCCGCGCGCGGCCGCCGTCGTCGCCGCCGCCGGCGCCGGCGCGGGCTGCGCCGCGGGGCTGGGCGCATCGTTGTGGACGCTCGCGGCGGGGGCGCGCGACGCCGCGACGAGCGCCTGGCATGTGCCGGGCGGCGCCCTCGCCGTCGGCATCGACCCGCTGACGGCCTGCTTCTTCGTGCCGCTCGGAGCGCTCGGGGCGCTCGGGGCCGCATACGGGCCGAGCTACCTCGCCGGGCGCGGCTCCGGCGCGTCGCGCGCCCGCGCGGCCGCCGCGTTCAATCTCCTCCTCGGCGCCATGGCCGTGGTGCTCGTGGCGCGCCACGCCCTGGTCTTCCTCGTCGGGTGGGAGGCGATGACCCTCCTCGCCTATCTCCTCGTCACCTTCGACCACGAGGACGCCGAGGTGCGGCGCGCCGGCTGGGCCTACCTCATCGCCTCGCACGTGGCGATGATGGCGCTCGTCGCGCTGTTCCTGGCGTTCGGCGCGCGGGCGGGCGGGGCGCTCGACTTCACGGCGGCCGAGGTCGCGGGCCATGCGCCGGACGCGCCCGTCGCGGCGCTGCTGGCCCTGGCGCTCGTTGGCTTCGGCACGAAGGCCGGCGTCGCCGGCCTGCACGTGTGGCTCCCCGAGGCGCACGCCGCCGCGCCGTCGCACGTGTCGGCGCTGATGTCGGGCGCGCTCATCAAGCTCGGCGTCTACGGGATCCTGCGCGTCCTCCTGTTCGTGCCGCCCCCCGCCTGGTTCGGCGCGGCGCTCATGGCGATCGCGCTCGCCGGCGGCGTCCTCGGCATCTCCCTCGCGCTCTACCAGCGCGATCTCAAGCGCGTCCTCGCCTACTCCAGCGTCGAGAACGTGGGCGTCCTCCTGTGCGCGGTCGGTCTGGGCGTCTGGGCCCGCGCCCACGGCGACGCCCGCCTGGCCGCGTTCGGGTTCGCCGCCGGCTTGCTCCACGTGTGGAACCACGCCGCCATGAAGGGGCTGCTGTTCTTCGGCGCGGGCAGCGTGCAGCACGGCGCCGGGACCAAGGACCTCGAGCGGATGGGCGGGCTGCTGCGCCGGATGCCCGCGACGGGCGCGGCCCTGCTCGCCGGCGCGATCGCCATCGCCGCGCTGCCGCCGCTCAACGGGCTCACCGGTGAGTGGGTCCTCTACCGCGCGCTCGCGGACGTCGGGCTGCGCGCCGAGCCGTCGGTGGGGCTCGCCGCGATCGGGGGCATCGCCATCCTGGCGCTCATCGGCGGCCTGGCCGCCCTCTGCTTCGTGCGGCTGGTGGGCATCGCGCTCCTGGGCGAGCCACGCCACGCCGGCGCCGGGCGCGCGCACGAGTCGCCGCCGGCGATGACCGCGCCCCTCGTGATGCTGGCCATCGCGTGCGTGGCGCTCGCGCTGGCGCCGGGCGGGGTCGTCGCGCTGCAGTCCCCCGTCGTCGAGGAGCTCGCGGGGGCGGCGGCGGCCGATGTCCGGGCGGTCGCCGGCGTCCTCGCCCCGCTCGCCGCGTGCAACGCCGGCCTCATCGCGGCGATCGCGCTCGTCCTCACGCTCCTGGCGCGGCGCGCCGGCCGGAACGCCGTCGTCGTCGACACGTGGGGATGCGGCTACGCGGCGCCGGACCCGCGCATGCAGTACACGGCGGCATCGTTCGCGGAGATGGCGTCGGAGCGGCTGGTGCCGGGGTGGCTGCGCCCGCGGACGGCGACGCGCCTCCCCGAGGGGACGTTCCCGCGCTCCGCGGGATTCGCGTCCGACGTCACGGATCCGCTCACGCGCGGAGCCTACGAGCCGTTGCTGTCGCGGTGGGGCCACCGCTTCGCGCGGCTGCGCTTCCTGCAGCAGGGCAGCCTGCACATGTACCTGGTCTACATCCTCGCGATGGCGGTCCTGGGCCTGGCGTGGGTCGGCGCACGGCGGTGGTGGTTCCCGTGAGTGAAATTCTCGTCGTCGCGGCCATCTCCCTGGCCGCCGCGAGCGGCGTGCCCGGGCTGTTCCTGCCCCGGCGCGGACGCGCCGGCGAATGGCTGGCCGCCGCCGCGATTGTCGCCGCGGGGGCGTGCGGCGCGGTCGCCTCCGTCGCCGTCCTCCTCGGCGGCCCCGCGCGGCCGCTGTCGCTGGCGTGGGCCGTGCCCGGCGGCCGCCTCGCCGTCGAGGTCGACGCGCTGTCCGCCGCGTTCGTCCTGCCCATCTCGCTCCTCGCCGCGCTCGGCGCCGTGTACGGCCTGGCCTACTGGGCGCAAGACGCGCACCGGGACAACGGGCGCAAGCTGCGCGCGTTCTACGGCGCCGTCACCGCCGGGATGCTGCTCCAGGTGATCGCGCGCAACGCCGTCCTGTTCCTCGCCGGGTGGGAGATCATGGCGCTCGCCGCGTTCGTCCTCGTCAGCACCGAGGACGACAAGCCCGCCGCCCGCGAGGTGGGCTACGTCTACCTCGTCGCCACCCGCTTCGGCACGCTCGCGATCTTCGCCATGTTCGCCCTGCTCGCCGCAGGGGGCGGCACGCTCGACTTCGACGGCTGGCCGCGCGCGCTGGCGTCGCCGGTCGGCGACGCGATCTTCGTCCTCGGCCTCGTCGGCTTCGGGCTGAAGGCGGGTGTGATGCCGCTCCACGTGTGGCTGCCCGGGGCGCACGCCACGGCGCCGAGTCACGTGTCGGCGCTGATGTCCGGCGTGCTCATCAAGATGGGGATCTACGGCCTCGTGCGCCTCACGTCGCTGTGCGCCCAGCCGCCCGCGTGGTGGGGGCACACGCTCCTGGCGCTGGGTGTGCTCTCCGCCGTGCTGGGCGTCGGGTTCGCGCTCGGCCAGCACGATCTCAAGCGCCTGCTCGCCTACCATTCCGTCGAGAACATCGGCATCATCTGCATGGGCCTGGGCGTGGCGGTGCTGGGCCGCGCCCGCGGGCGCGGCGAGCTCGTGGCGCTCGGCCTCGCCGGCGCGCTGCTCCACGTGTGGAACCACGGCCTCTACAAGGGGCTTCTGTTCCTCAGCGCCGGCTCGGTCGCCCACACCGCGGGCACGCGCGAGATCGATCGGCTCGGGGGGTTGTGGCGCCGCATGCCGTGGACCGGGCTCGCGTTCCTCGTCGGCGCGGTGGCCATCTGCGGCCTGCCGCCGCTGAACGGCTTGGTGAGCGAGCTCCTCCTCTACCTCGGCCTCTACCGCGCGGGCACGATGGACGGCGGCCACCTGTGGCTGGCCGGAGCGCTCGCCGCGCCCGGCCTGGCGCTGGCGGGCGCGCTGGCGGTGGCCTGCTTCGTGAAAGTGCTCGGCGTGGCGTTCCTGGGCGAGCCGCGCACGCCCGCCGTCGCGCGCGCCCGCGAGGCCGGGGCGGCGATGCTGGCGCCGATGGCGGTGCTGGCGGGCGGGTGCGCGCTCGTCGGCCTCGGCGCGCCGCTGGTCGTGCCCTTGCTCGAGCGCGCCACCGTCGCGTGGACGGGCGGCGCCGTCGCCGCGCCGCTCGACGGCCTCGCGCCGCTGGCGGCCGTGTCGGCGGCGAGCGCGGCGTTGCTCGCCGGGCTCGCCCTCGTCGGCGGATGGCTGGCCGCGCGCGCCCGCGCCGCGCAGCCGCGCGTGGCCACGTGGGACTGCGGCTACGCCGCCCCATCGGCGCGGATGCAGTACACCGCGTCGTCCTTCGCCGAGATGCTCGTCCGCCAGCTCGGCTGGGCGCTGCGCCCCGACACCCACGCGCCGCGCCTGGAGGCGCCGTTCCCCGCCGCGGCGAGCTTCGCCAGCCACGTGCCGGACACCGTGCTTGACCGCGGCGTGTCGCCCACCTTCGCGGCCGCGGGCGCCGTCTTCGATCGGCTGCGTCTGATCCAGCGCGGCAGCATCCACGCCTACCTGCTCTACATCCTGGGAACGCTGCTGGTGCTCCTCCTGAGGATATGACCGTGTCCGCGCCCCACATCGCCATCCACGTCGCGCTCGTCCTCGTGTTCCCGCCGCTGCTCCTCAGCGTCGTGGCGAGGACCAAGGCCGCCTTCGCCGGGCGGAGGGGCCCGCCGTGGCTCCAGCCTTACCACGACCTCGTCAAGCTGCTGCGCAAGGGGTTGGTCATCAGCCGGACGACCACGTGGATCTTCCTCGCCGGACCCGCGGTCGCGCTGGTGACGACGCTCCTCGCCTCGCTGATCGTCCCGCTCGGCGGGCGCCCCGCGCCGCTCGCGTTCGAGGGCGACTTCGTGCTGTTCGCGTACGCGCTCGGCCTCGGCCGATTCTTCACCGTCGCGGCCGCGCTCGACACCGGCTCGTCGTTCGAGGGCATGGGCGGCGCGCGCGAGGTGACGTTCGCCTGTTTGGGCGAGCCGGCGCTGTTCTTCGGCATGCTCGTGCTCGCGCGCGCGTCCGGGTCGCTGTCGCTGTCCGGCATGCTCGGCCCCGCCGTCGCCGCCACGTGGACGACCTCGGCCGCCGCGCTGGCGGCGGTGCTCGTGTCGCTGTTCGTCGTGCTCCTCGCCGAGAACTGCCGCATCCCGTTCGACGATCCCAACACCCACCTCGAGCTCACGATGATCCACGAGGTGATGGTGCTCGACCACGGGGGCCCGCCCTTCGGGATGATCGTCTACGCGGCGGCGATGAAGCTGTTCGTGTTGGGCGCGGTGGTGGTGGGCGTGGCGGCGCCGGTGAGCGCGCTGGGCCCCTGGCTCGGCTGGGCCGGCTTCGTCGCCGGCATGCTCGCGCTCGCCGTCGTCGTCGGCGTCGTC
>DATFWE010000115.1:0-36644 GCA_035259575.1 Haliangiales bacterium | reverse complement strand
CGCGCCCGCCTCGACGTGATGCAGGACAAGCTTCCCGCGTTCCCCGCCGGCCTCCCGGCGCGCGTCGTGGCGCCGCTCGAGCCCGCCGTGGAGGCCGGCCGGATCGTCGGCTACACGATGCCGCTCGTCGCGCCCGCCGAGCCGCTGGCGGCGCTCGCCGCGCCGCCCGCGCGCGCGAACGCCGTGCTGCGCGACCTCCTCGCCACGCTCGCCGCGCTCCACGCCCGCGGCGTCGTCGTCGGCGACCTCAACGACTTCAACGTGCTGGTGGACGCGGCCGGCGCGGCGCGCCTCATCGACGCCGACAGCTTCGCCTACGGGCGCTGGGGCTGCCCCACGTTCACCGAGCGGTTCGTCGATCCGCTCGTGTGCGACCCGGGCGCGCTGGTGCCGGTGCGCGCGCACGGGCCGGGCTCCGACGCCTACGCGTTTGCGGTGATGGCGCTGCAAGCGCTCCTCGGCGTCGGGCCGTACGGAGGGGTCGCGCCGGGCGTGCCGGCGGCGGCGCGACCCCTCCGGCGCCTGACGATCTTCGACGCGCGCGTGCGCTACCCGCGCGGCGCGCGCCCGCTCGAGGCGCTCCCCGACGAGCTCCTCCACCACATGTACGGCGTGTTCGTGCGCGACCGACGGGGCCCGTTCCCCGACCGGCTGCTCGCGCTCGACTGGCGCACGTGCCCGGGGTGCGGCCTGGACCACGCGCGCCGCGCCTGCCCGCGCTGCGGCGGCGCGCCGCGCCCCCGCCCCGACGTCATCGTGCGAGGCACCGTCACCGCCCGCCGCGTGCCGGCGCTGCCCCCGCCGCTCGAGGCGGCGCCGCGCTTATGGCTGCAGGGCGAGCAGATCTGGCGGCAGGGCGCGTTCGGCGCCGAGCCGATCGGCGACGTGCTCGGCGGTCACACCCGGCTATGGGTCGGGGCGGCGCTCGGCTTCGGCTTCTGGCGCGCCGCCGGCTACCTGGTGGCGTTCGTCTTCCACCCGCGCCGCCGCGGCCTCAACGACGGCGTGCGCCTGCCCATGCTCGACGGCGCGGACGTCGCGCGCGCCGACGTCGCCCTGTCGGCGGACCGCGCGTGGCTCACCTGCGTGGTCCGCCGCGGCCCGCGCGTCGAGCACGCGTGCATCGCCGTCGACGCCGCCGGCCGCGTCCTCGGCCACGCCGCCGGCCCGACCTGGGTCGCCGAGATCGGCGGGGCCTGCGCCGCCGGCCCGTACCTCTTCATCCCCACCGACGACGGCGTCGTCCGCGTCGAGCCCGACGGGGCCGGCGGCCTCGCCGTCACTGCGACCTATCCCGACACCGCGCCGTTCGTGACCGCCAAGAGCCGCCTCGCCGTCACGCGCGAGGGGCTCGGCGTCGAGACCGGCGCCGACGCGTTCGTGCTCCACATCGCCAAGGAGGCAACCCCATGACCCGCCCGCTCCCCCTCCCCCCGTTCTACGACGCGGCGCGCGCCGCCGACCCGCGCTTCGCGCCCGACCAGTCGGCGCTGTTCGCCGCCGCGGCCGGCTGGCGCCGCGCGCACGACGTCAAGCCGTCCGGCTCGGACAAGAAGACGCTCCACCTGCTCCTCATCGACGCGCAGAAGGATTTCTGCCTGCCCGAGGGGTCGCTCTACGTGGGCGGGCGCAGCGGCCGCGGCGCCATCGACGATTCGCGCCGCATCGCCGAGTTCGTCTACCGCAACCTCGGCGCGCTCACCAACATCACGACGACGCTGGACACGCACTTCGCGTTCCAGATCTTTTTCCCGTCGTTCTGGGTCGACGCCGACGGCGCGCCGCTCCAGCCGTTCCGCGAGATCGTCGCCGACGACGTGCGCTCCGGGCGCGTGCGCCCCAACCCCGCCGTCGCGTCCTGGCTGTGCGGCGGCAACTACGCCTGGCTCGTCGAGCAATGCGCGTTCTACTGCGAGGAGCTCGAGCGCGCCGGCAAGTACAAGCTCTACCTGTGGCCGCCTCACTGCCTGCTCGGCTCCGAGGGGCACGCGCTGGTCGGCCTCCTTCACGAGGCGCGCCTGTTCCACGCGTTCGTCCGCTCGGCGCAGTCGTGGTGCGAGGTCAAGGGCGGCAATCCGCTGACCGAGAACTACTCCGTGCTCCGGCCGGAGGTGCTCATGCGCCACGACGGACAGCCGCTCGCCCAGAGGAACGCGCAGTTCGTCAAGACGCTCCTCACGAGCGACGCCGTGGTCATCGCCGGCCAGGCCGCCAGCCACTGCGTCAAGAGCTCGATCGACGACCTCCTCGCCGAGATCGTCGCGCAGGATCCCAAGCTGGCGAAGAAGGTCTACGTCCTCACCGACTGCATGTCGTCGGTGACGGTGCCCGACGGCAAGGGCGGATTCCTCGCCGACTTCACGCCCCAGGCGGAGGAGGCGCAGCAGCGCTTCGCCGACGCGGGGATGCATCTCGTCACGTCGACCACGCCGATCGATGCGTGGCCCCGGTAAGGAGACGGACATGACCAAGAAGATCGAAGACCTCTGGCAGACCGCGCTCGACGAGGGCGCGCTTTCGGCGGCGGGCAAGGCCGCCATCGACCTCGTGGACCCGGGCGCGCAGATCCAGGCGGCGCTCGGCGTGTCGGTGGACGACGTCCCGGCCAGCGAGGTCGTGCTGCTCACGATGATGCCCGACGACTCGGGCTCGATCGCCGCGGCGCGCGCGGCCGCCGCCGTCGCCGCCGGGCACAACCTCGTGCTCGATGCGCTGGCCCGCTCGCGGCAGCGCGCGGCGGTGCTGGCCCACACGCGCTACCTCAACGGCCGCATCCTCTACCCCTACTGCGCGCTCGCCCGCGCGGTGCGGATGACGTCGCAGAACTACACGCCCGACCAGGGCACGCCCCTTTACGACCAGAGCATCGTGCTCCTCGGGACCGTGGTGGCCAAGGCGCAGGAGATGGCGGACGCCGGCGTGCCGGCGCGCACGGTCACGCTCCTCATCACCGACGGCGAGGACCAGCACTCGACGCGCGCCCGCGCCGCCGACGTGCGCGCGCTCGTCGACGACATGCGCCGCGCCGAGACGCACATCGTGGCGGCGATGGGCGTCGGCGGCGACCCCGCGAATTTCCGGCGGGTCTTCCGCGAGATGGGGATCGAGGACCGGTGGATCCTCACGCCGGCCGCGGCGGAGACGGAGATCCGCCGCGCATTCCAGGTGTTCTCGCAGTCGGCGGCGCAGGTGAGCCAAGGGGCGGCGCCGTCGGTGCTGGGCGGCTTCGTCAACTGAGGCGATCTCTAGCAGGCTGTTGACAAACTCGCTTCGCTCGTTTGTCCAGCCTGCTAGCCTCTTCTACAGGTCGTCGCTTCGCTCCGACCCCCCGTCGGGCAGAGCCCGCCGGGGGCCCCCCTGTGGCGCTCCGCCTCCGGCTCCGCGCCAGCCTAGCAGGGCGTTTTTCAACGCCCTGCTAGGGCTTGTAGGCCACGACCAGCCGCGGTCGCGCGTTCGGGTCGCCGGCCTCGCGCGCATGGATCTTGGCGGCCGCGCTTCCCGCGTCCCGGAGGACGAGGACGAGCCCGTCGTTCAGCGCCGGCATCGCGACCCACGAGGCGACCGTCGCCAGGGGCACGGGCACCGCGAAGCGGGTGCTCGCGGTCGACGGCGCGAACGTCGCGATCGGCGCGTCCCCGCGGGCGCCGGCGCTCGCGCCGGGCCCGGCCCACGTCGTCGTGTCGTCGCGCATCGTCCAGTTGGGCGACCCGACGCGATCGTCGCGGAACCCCTCGGCCCACGCCTGGCGCAGGACGTACACGTCTGCCGATCCTTGCGCGAGCGCGCCGTCCGGCGTCGTCGTGACCTGGAGCGTGGCCTGCAGCAACCTCGCCCCGGCGGGCACGCCGCCGAGATCGAAGCGGAGGAGGATGTTCGCCGCCGGGTCGCCGTCGGCGCTGAGGGTCGCCGATAGCCCGTACGCGACCCCCGGCTTGCCGGAGTCGATCCACGCGTCGGCCGCGGCCGTCAGCGCGAGCACGACCGTGCCGTCGGGCCCCACGCATGTGCCGGCGATCTCCGGCGGGGCGTAATCGCCGAACCGGAAGCCGCCGGAGCAGCTCGCGTCGGGAAAGCTGCACCAGCCGACCGCCTCGCACCGGCCGGCGGCGCCGCCCAGCACGCACTGGCTGGCGTCGCGGCAGGGGAACGTGTCGTTCGTGCCGCAGGCGGCGAGGAGCACCGCCAGCGCCGGCACGGTCGCACTTCTCACAGGTCTCCGGTCAACGCCACGAACGTCGCCCCGTCGCTGCGGAAGAAGGTCACCTTGGGGATCTCCTCGCGGGGCGCGGGGCGAAGCACCCAGCGGAGAACGCCGGCGGTGGTGAGCCCAACGCCGGCGGCGAGGGCGATGCTGCCGAACAACCGGCGGTTGTTCGCGGTGGACAACCCGGCCGAGAACTCGTCGTACGTGCGCGACGCCATCGCGTCGTCGTGCGCCTTGCCGGCGAGGACGAAGAGCGTCACGCCGGTCCCGGCGGCGACGATGCCGGCGCCGACCAGCGTGTCGCCGAGCGCGTCGGTGTAGAACGGCGGCGTTTCGCGTTCGGCCGGCGGCGGCGCCACGACGGCGATCGCCGCCGCGGGCGCGGCGGCGCGCTCGGCCTCGCACTTGTCGAGGAGCTCGCGCACGGCCGCGCGCTGGGCGTCGCCCTGGCTCTGCTCCAGGAGCTTCCGGTAGAGCGGCGTCGCCCCCTCGCAGTTTCCCGACAGGCGCTCCGCCTGCGCCCACGCGAACAGGATGTCGGGGCGCGGATCGCTCATGTAGGCCTCGCGGAAGGCAGCGATCGCCTCGGGGTATCGCTTCGCCTCGTAGGCGATGAGACCCTCGTTGAACTTGTCGCGCGCGGCGGGGCGCATGTCGTCGGCGCGGGCGGCGCCGGCCAGCAAGAGAACGGCCAGGATCAGTCGTCTCATTTGTCCCCCTTGGGCAGGAATGGGGAGTCGGGGTTCCACCGCGCCGGCGGCTTTTTCGTGTGCGTTCGTTTCTTGGCCGGCTTGTCGGGCGCGGGCGGTGGAGGAGATGGAGCAGCGGCACCGGTGAACGCCGGCGCGGCGATGGGTTCGGGCGCGGGCGCGGGCACCGGGACGGAGACGGGCGCGGGCGCGGGCACGGAGACCGAGACCGGCGCGGGCACGGGCGCGGGCGCGGGCACGCGGACGGACCAGGGACGCGCGAGCATCAGCGCCGCGGCGCCGGCCGCAACCCCCAGCGCCGCGACCCGGAGCCAGCGACGGCGCCGACGCGCCGTGGCCGCCGGCGGCGGCGACGTGGGCCGCACGCCGTCCGCCGACTCCGCGGGCGGCGGCAGCTCGAACGGGAGCGGAGTGCTGAGGTCCTCGGGGAGATCGGCCTCGAGGACCACGGTCTCCGGGCGCCCTTCGTCCTTGACGACCGGCCGCGGCGTCGTCCACGCCCGCTGCGGCACCGAATCGGGGAAGAGCTGGTGCATGTACCGGCGGAGCTCGACCTGCGACAGGAGAAGATGGCTGTGCGCGGCGAATTGCTCCAGATCGAGCGCCAGCTCCTCGGCGGTCTGGTAGCGCTCGTCGATGTCGCGCCGCAGCGCGCGCAGCACGATCCGCTCCAGCGCCGCGGGGTAGCCGGGCACGCGCGACGACGGCCGCGGTGCGTCGCGCTCGACGATGTCCTTCAGCATGGCGAGCTCGTTGCGCCCCGAGTAGAGGGCCAGCCCGGTGGTGAGCTCGTAGAGCACGATCCCGAGGGAGAACACGTCGCTGCGACGGTCGACCTCCTCGCCCTGGCACTGCTCGGGCGACATGTACGCGATCTTTCCCTTGAGCGTGCCCGCCAGCGTCTCGGTGCGCCGGCTCGACGCCTTGGCCACGCCGAAGTCGAGGAGCTTCACGCCGCCGTCGTAGGTCACGATCACGTTCGACGGCGACACGTCGCGGTGCACGACGCCGAGCGGACGACGGTCGGGCCCCAGCCGCTCGTGGGCGTAGTGGAGCGCCGCCGCGACGCCGACGACGATCTTGATCGCGTGCTCGAGCGGAAGGCCGCCCGAGCCCGCCGCCGCCTGCATCACGTCGCGCATGTCGCGCCCCTGCACCCACTCCATCACGAAGAACGGCGCGCCTTCTTCGACGCCGATGTCGTAGACCTGCGTGATGTTCGGGTGGTGAAGCTGCGCCGCCAGCCGCGCCTCGTCGAGGAACATGCGCACGAATTCGTCGTTCTCCGCGAGCTGCGGCAGGATCCGCTTCACGACGACCGTTTTCTCGAAGCCGCCCTCGGCGACCTTCCGCGCGAGGAAGATCTCCGCCATGCCCCCGACGGCGAGCCGCTCCAGCAGCTGGTACACACCGAGCACGGACCCCGGCTCGCGCACCGTCGGCACAGCAATCACCAGCGTCGACGATAAACCGTCAGCGCGCGACGTTTCAAGATCCTGCCTAACCGTAATGCAGCCAACGCCAGCGTCTGCCAGTGCTTCCCTACCGAAACCGTGGCAGAATTCGTTTCCGGCCGATGGGGAAGGGATTCGCATCGCTCGGGGACAAGCTCGCGGACAAGAAGGTGCCTTGTCGCGTGCGAGGTTGCCCGCGCACGTGGCTGTGGCGCGCATCCGACCAGATGAAGTCGTTCTCGTCGGGGCAGATGACACCCCCGCAGCGCATGTGCGACCTCTGCCACGCGCGGTCACAGACGCTCGAGGATCGCGAGGTCGCGTGCCAGACGGCGGGCTGCGCGGGTACGTTTCCGTGGACGCGCCTCGCACAGCTCGAGGCGATCCTCAAGCACAGCGGCGCCGGCGATCCGTCGCCGCCGCGCGGCATGTGCGAGGCGTGCCGCGCCAAGGCGAAGGACATCGCCGATCGGCAGGTCCCGTGCCGCGTCAAGGGCTGCGCGGGCACGTGGACGTGGTCGGGGCGCGCGCAGCTCCAGGCGGGCGCGACGCCCGAGCACGAGATCGATCCGCCGGCGCGCATGTGCGACGCGTGCCATGAGGCGTACGAGGCATTCTCCGACGAGAGACGGCCGTGCAAGGTCAAGGGCTGCACGCGCTCGTGGACCTACACCAAGTGGCAGCAGGTGGAGGCGAAGGCGGCCAACCACGGCCCGCCCGAGCGGATGTGCGACGAGTGCGCGCGCGAGCTCAAGGGCCTCGCCGATCAGACGCTGCCCTGCCGCACCGACGGCTGCAACGGCACGTGGCTGTGGACGCGCGCGCAGCAGCTCGAGTCGCGCAACGCCGGGCAGACGACGGCGCCCGCGCGCATGTGCGGCAGCTGCCAGTCGAAGTTCTCGCACCTCAAAGACTTCCCCGTCCCGTGCAAGCGCACCGGCTGCCGCAACAACTGGGTCTACAAGCGCGGCGCGCAGCTCGAGCGCTGGATCAAGCACGGCGAGGGTCCGGACGCGCCGCCGCCCCACCGCCTGTGCGACACGTGCAAGAAGAAGCTCGACGACTTCGCCGATCGCGAGGTCCAGTGCAAAACCGAGGGGTGCAAGCGCACCTGGACGTGGACGCGGTTCGCGCAGCTGCAGGCGGCGGAGACCGGGCACGCCGGGCACCCGCCCAGCCACGTCTGCGCCTTCTGCCGCGGGTTTCTGGAGGGGCATCACGGCAAGACCCTCCACTGCTCCAAGTGCAACGCGGAGATCCACTGGGCGCCGGAGCTCCAGCTCCGCACGGAGCTCGGTCTCATGCGGGAGCCCACGCTGTGCGGCTCCTGCAAACGTGAGGAAACCGCCCACAAAGTTGCCCTTTGACGTACGGGGGGGACCGTGCTTATATGCGCGCACCTCGGTGGAGGTGCGATAGATGAGCACACTGAACGTCGTCGAAGAGGTTCTTCGGGAGGCCCGCGACCCGATCGTGGTGAAGGAGATTGTGCGGCTGGCCGGCGGTCGCCTCCCCACTCGGTCCAAGACCCCGGACACCGTCGTGGCGCGGGACCTCGCCATGGACATCATCAAGCGCGGCGAGGAGTCCAAGTTCGCCCGCGTTTCGCCCGGCAAGTACACGCTGCGCGAGCTGGTGACGGCCGTCCCGCCGCCGATGGCGGAGCGCGCCCCCGAGGCCACCGCCGCATCATAATAACGGCGTGATTCGCCCGTCCGCCCCGGAAGACGCCGACTGGATCCGCGACGTCGCGGCCGCCGTGTATCGACCGCTCGGGGACTACGGGGTCATCATCCCCTCGTGGATGGCCCACCCGGGCGTCCTGACCTTCGTCGAGGTCGACGACGACCACAACCAGCGCCGGGGGTTCATCCTCGTCGGCTTCTACGCGCCGAACGACCTCGCCCGCGGGCAGCTCGTGGCCGACCTCCTCGCGATCGCCGTCCACGACGCGCACCAGCGCCGCGGCGTCGGCAAGACGCTGCTCGCCTACGCCGTCGAGCTGGCGCGGATGGCGGGCGAGCGCGTCCCCGTCCCCGAGATCCGGCTCACCGTCGCCGACAGCAACCACGGGGCGCGCCGCCTGTTCGAGAGCTTTCACTTCGAGGTCCTCGACGAGAACCACGGCGCCTACGACGGCGGCCAGCGCGCGATCCGCATGCGCCATCGCCTCCCGGGGCGGCCCGGCACGTTCAAGTGGTGACCGGCCGCCGGAGGGTCGCGATCGCCAGGCCGACGAGGATGACCGCCGCCGACACGGCGGTGCGCAGCCCGGGGCGCTCGCCGAGGAGCACGACGGCGCCGAGCGCGGTGAGGATCGGCTGGAGGTAGATGTAGAGCGCCACCACTGACGCGTCGGCGCGGCCGATCGCGTGCTGGTTCACCGCATAGGCCAGGACGGTCGCCGCCACGACCAGCAGCACGAGCGCGCCGTCGCGGCCGGTCATCGCCGGCGCGAACGCGGTCCACTCGGCGACGCCGAGGGGGAGGACGAACGGGATCGCCGCGGCGAACAGCGCCGCGACCAGGGTCATCGCCGGCACGCGCAGCGCGAGCGGCCGCACGTAGACCAAGAACGCCGCGTAGGACATGGCGTTGACGAGCACCATGAGGTTCCCGACCACGTGCGCGTCGGTGAGGTCGAAGCGGTCCGCGCCGACGAGCGCGAGCGTGCCGGCGAACGCGACCGCCACGCCGGCGACGCGACGGCCGCGGAACGGCTCGCGGCCGGTGGCCATCGCCAGCGCCGCCACGAACACCGGGATCGTCGCGCCGATGACCGTGGCGTTCACGGCGGTGGTGCGGGCGAGGCCGTTGATGAACAGGACCTGGTTGATGACCACGCCGAGGACGGCGCAGCCGACGATCGCGGGGACGTCGCGGCGCGCCACCCGCACGCGGCCCCACGCGCGCGCGATGGCGAAGAACGCGATCGCGCCGCCGACGACGCGCGCGAGCACGAGCGCATTGGGCGGCACGCGGGCCAGCGCCAGCTTGGCCCCGAGCGCGAGCGCGGTGAAGCAGAGCTGGACGATGACCAGCTCGACGTGCGGGTTCAAGCGTACATGCTCTCGATCAGCGCGGCGTAGCGCTCGCCCACGACCTTGCGCTTTACCTTGAGCGTGGGCGTGAGCTCGCCCTCCTCCTGCGTCAGCTCGCGCGGCAGGAGGCGGAACTTCTTCACCTGCTCGTAGCTGGCGAGCTCGCGGTTCTTCTGGGCGATGATGTCGCCGACCATCGCGGTGACCTCGGCCTCGCCCCGGCCCGCGAGCTCCGGCGCGACCGCCACCAGCGCGACGAGGTACGGGCGGCGATCGCCGACGGCCACGACCTGGGAGATGCGCGGATCGCTCTTGATGAGGTTCTCGATGTTCTGCGGCGCGATGTTCTTGCCCGCCGCGGTGATGATGAGGTCCTTCTTGCGGTCGATGATGTAGTAGAAGCCGTCGCCGTCGCGCCGGCAGATGTCGCCGGTGCGGAAGAACCCGTCGGGGGTGAATGAGGCGCGCGTCGCCTCCTCGTCCTTGTAGTAGCCGGAGAACACGTTCGGGCCGCGCACCAGGAGCTCGCCGTCGTCGTCGAGGCGCAGCTCGACCGCGGGGATCGGCTTGCCGATCGAGCCGAAGCGGAAGTCGTCGGGGAGGTTGAGCGTCCCGGCGGCGAACGTCTCGGTCATCCCCCACCCCTCGAGGATCGTGATCCCCGCGGCGTGGAAGAACTCGAGGATCTCGGGCGCGATCGGCGCGCCGCCGGTGACGAACAGGCGCACCCGTCCGCCCAGCCGCTCGCGCAGCCGGGCGAACACGAGGAGGCGCGCCACGGCGAGCTTGCGCGCCAGCGCCGGCGGATGGGGCTGCTTCTTCTGATCCAGCGCGGACGCCTGGCGCCCGACGGCGACCGCCCAGTCGAAGATCTTCTTCTTGCGCGCGCCCGCCGCCGCCGCCTGCTCGTTCGCGCGCTGGAACACCTTCTCGAAGATGCGCGGCACCGCGGCCATGACGGTGGGGCGCGTCGCCGCCAGATCCTCGACGACGGTCTCGAGCGAGCGCGCGTAGGCGCCGGGCGTTCCCCGCCACGCGCCCTGGTAGTCGACGGCGCGCTGCAGCGCGTGCGCCAGGGGCAGGAACGAGAAGCCGCTGTCGTTCGCGTGGTGGGGCACGATCTCGAGCGAGGTGAGCGCGGCGACGATGTTGCCGTGGCGGATGATCGCCCCCTTGGGCGGACCGGTCGTCCCCGACGTGTAGATGAGCGTCGCGGCGTCGTCGAGCTGGAGGCGGTCGGCGCGCGCGTCGACGTCGCGGCGGGCGGCGCGCCCGCGCTCGAGCACCGCCGCGAGCGTGGTGACCCCGGGCCGCCGGGTCACGCCGTCCGCGTCGATGACGATGATCGACAGCAGGCGGGGGAGCTCCGCGCGCACCGTCTCGATCTTGGCCAGCTGGGCCGCGTTCTCCACGACGAGGAAGCGGGCGTCGCTGTGGGCGATGATGTAGCGCGACTGCTCCGCGGTCATCGTGGCGTAGACGCCGACGGTGACGCCGCCGGCGGCCATGTTGCCGAGGTCGGCGAGGAGCCACTCGCGCCGCGTGGAGGAGAGGATCGCCAGCGCGTTTCCCTTCTCGTGTCCCATGTCGATCAGCCCGCTGGCGAACGAGCGGACGAGCTGCGCCGCCGAGCGCCAGCCGACGGGGACCCAGCGTCCGTCGGCGCAGAACCAGTGGGTGACGTGCGAGCCGAGCCGGTCGGCGTTGGCGAAGAAGCGCGCGATCAGCGTCTCGGTCACGTCACGCTCCGTTCTGCCCCGAGGCGACCCCGGCCGGCGCCTTGGGGTCGAACGTCGCGCGGGCGAGCTCGTGCTGGTGGAGCGACACGACGAGCACCGAGCCGGCGCCCTGGAGGAGCGGCGCGGCCAGGAACAGGTGGTAGTTCTTCACGTCGTCGTCCGGGACCACGCCGTGCGCCTTCCGCCCCGGGTTGCCCGTGATGACGCGCATCTTCTCGTTGGGGCCGAGCGTGAAACCGGGGTCGAGGGTCCCGATGGGGCGGAGGCGCCCCTTGCCCCGCCCGACCGCCACGGTGCAGCCCGCGGTGGAAAACGGCTTGTCGCCTGGGTTTTCGACCACGAACCACTCCTCGTTCAGCGCGTCCTTGCTCGGGGCGACGTGGATCTCGCGGATGTGGAGTCGCATGGGCCGGCAGCATACCAGAGCCGGCGCGTCATACAGGACGGCCCGCCGCGCGACTGACAGGGTGCGTCGCGCGAGCGGAGGCGAGGGTGACGCGACCCTGGAGCGAGGCGCAGCCGCGCGACTTGGAGCGCCGAGCCGACGCGAGCGCGACGAAACAACAACGGAGGGTCCCATGAAGAACATCGCGCTGTGTTGCATCGTGGCCGCCGGTTGCGGCGGAGCGGAGGCCGACGACCTGCTCCGCGACGTGCCCCGCACCGAGGAGCTCCAGATCCGCGGGCCGGGCGGGGACAGCGGCGGCGCTGGCGCGGCCGATCGGCCGCTCGCGCCGCTCTACGTGGTGACGCGCCGGACGAGCGCGCAGCTCAACGGGATGGTGGCCGCGCCGCTCGATCTGGTGTGGCGCATCACGCGCGAGCCGCCGGCGGCGGCGGGCGACGGGACGGCCGTGTGGGGGCCGATCCGCGAGCCGCTGTCCCCGGCGGTCTACCGGCTGGTCGTGGCGCGGATCTCGCCGGACGCGGTGCGCTACGTCGTCGAGGGGCGACCCAAGGACGGCTCGGCCGATTTCCGCCCGGTGGTGACCGGGACGGCCTCCGCCGACGCCGGGGAGGTCGCGATGGACTTCACGGCCGCGCGGGCCCTCGACCCCGCCGGCGGAATCGACCAGGATGGAGGCATGGCCGCAAGCTACCAGCGCGCGCCGGACCGCGCGGCGGTGAGCCTCCAGATCCGCGCGGGCGCGACCAGCGCGGCCTACGCCTACACCGTGGGGCGCGACGGATCGGGCGGGATGGACTTCGGCGCCGAGGTGGACGGAATGGGCGCGGTGACGATCCAGTCGCGGTGGGTCGCGAGCGGGGCCGGCCGCGCCGAGGCGCGAAGCTCGGACGGCGCGACGGAGACCGAGTGCTGGGACCCGCTGGGCGCGTTGACGACTTGCCCGGGACCGAATGAGTGAGCGAGCGACGCCGAGGAGTGAGGCGCCCCTGGAGCAAGGCGCAGCCGAGCGACCTGGCGCCCCGAGGCGTCGCGAGCGAACGGTGCAACAATCAAATGAACGCGACCTGGCCGCGCTGCACCCGGCGGCGTTCGGTTGGGCGCTGTGCCTGTGCCGGTGGGATCGCCCGGAGGCGGAGGACGTGCTGCAGATGACGTACGAGAAGATCCTCGATGGACGCGCCCGCTTCGACGGGCGCGCCAGCCTGCGCACCTGGCTCTACGCGGTCATCCGGCGGACGGCGGCGGACCGGCGGCGCGCGCGCTTCCTGCGCGCGCTGCGGCTCCGCTTCGCCCCCGAGCCCGCGCCCGCGCCGGATCCCGCGCGCGTCGCCGAGGGGAGCGAGCGCGCCGCCCGCGTGCGCGCGGCGCTCGCGCGCCTGTCCGTTCGCCAGCGCGAGGTGCTCGACCTGGTCTTCTACCACGACCTCACCGTCGAGGAGGCGGCGCGGGTCATGGGGGTGTCGCTCGGCAGCGCCCGGCGGCACTACGATCGCGGCAAGCGCCGACTGGAGGAGCTGCTCACATGACCGACGAAGAGCTCCGTCAGCTCATGGCCGAGGCCCACGGCGGCGACGACCCTCCGCCGTATCACGAGATCCGCGCGCGGGCCCGGCCCCCGAGGCGCTGGGTGCCGGCCGTCGCGTTCGCGGCCGCGGCCGCCGCCGCGGCGGCATGGATCGCGCTGCGGCCGCGGCCCGCGCCGCCCCCCTCGGTGGCGGACCTGCGCGTGCCGGCGGTCGCCTATCCGCTCGACTTTCTGCTCGACGTTCCCGGGGCGGACCTGCTCCGCACGACGCCCCGCTTCGACCCCAAGGAGGCGTGGCCATGAGGCTCATGTTCGTCGCATTCCTGCTGCTCGCGTGTCTGGCCCGGACGGGGCGCGCGGAACCGCCCCCGCCCGACGTCATCGGCAGCCGCCTGTTCCCGCCCGAGCTCATCATGGGCCACCAGAAGGAGATCGGTCTCGACGACAAGCAGCGCCAGGCGATCGTCGCCGAGGTGCAGAAGCTCCAGGGGCAGGTCGTCGAGCTGCAGTGGAAGATGCAGGCGGCGGTGGAGGATCTCGTCAAGCTCCTCGACGAGGCGCGCGTGGACGAGACCAAGACGCTCGCCCAGGCCGACCACGTGATGAACCTGGAGCGCGACATCAAGCGCGCGCACCTGGGGATGCTCATCCGCATCCGCAACGTCCTCACCCCCGATCAGCGGACCAAGCTCGCGGCGCTGCGCGGCAAGTAGCGCGCCGGGCCGGGCGCGGCTACGCTGGGCGCGTGCACGAAGCCCTGGAGTTCAGCCTCCTCGCCTTCTCGGCGGTGTTCTTCGTGGTGGATCCCTTCGCCGCGGTGCCGATCTTCCTCGCCATCACCGCGAACGAGACCCGCGACGAGCGCCGCCGCACCGCGCGCCGGGCGGCGATGGCGGCGTTCGTCACCCTCACGCTGTTCGCGCTGACGGGCGGCGTGCTGTTCAACCTGCTCGGAATCTCGGTCGGCGCGTTCCGCATCGCCGGGGGGGTGATGCTGTTCGTGATGGCGCTCGACATGATGCGCGCCCAGCCGTCGCGCGTGCGCACGACCGTCGAGGAGCAGGAGGAGGGCATCGCCAAGCAGGACGTCGCCATCGTCCCGGTGGCCATCCCCATGCTGTCCGGGCCGGGCGCGATCGCGACGGTGATGGTGTTCATGACGCGCGCGCACTGGCGGCCGGGCCAGACGATCGGCGTGTTCCTCGCGATCGTGCTGACGTGTCTTCTGTCGTGGATCGTGCTGCGCGCCGCGACGATGGCGGACCGGTTCCTCACGCGCACGATGCTCCACGTGTTCGAGCGCGTGATGGGGCTCCTGCTCACCGCCATCGCGGTCGAGTTCGTCGTGGGCGGGCTGCGGGACATCTGGCCGCAGCTCAAGTGACGCGCGCGGGCGCCTCCCCGGCGCGCAGCGCGCCGCCCGCTCGGTCGCGCCAGCCCGTCGCGAGGAGCCAGGTTTTCGGCGGCACGACCGGGGCGGGGTCGGTGCGGGCCGGCGGATAACCGTCGAAGCCGTCGAACCATGCCGCGGACGAGCAGCCGCCCGTACCATGAGCGAGACTGCCGAATCGACCGCGAAGCACGAACTGCCTGACCGGTCGAGGAGGACGCCGATGATCGCAATCGCCAGGTTCGGCGCGCTCGCCGCCGACGGGGAATCGCGTCGCTGTCTGCCCCGAGGGCAGCGGCAGGTGTGCGAGCGAGTGGTCGGGCTGGGCTATTTCTTGACGTCCGCCCAGCCGCGTCCGGGCGCTTCCATCTCGACGGGGAGGCCGCTTGGGCGCCACCCGGGGATCTGGTGCCCGGAGAGATCGCGCTCGCCCTCGAAGCCCCCCGCCATGTCGACCACGTTCGCGTAGCCCCACGACGCCAAGAGCTCCGCGGCGCGCATCGAGCGCGCCCCGGAACGGCAACCCATGACGAGCTTCTCGTCCTTCGCGAACACCTTCTCGACGACGCCCTGGAACTCGGGGTTGGGGACCATCCCGCCGGGCTGGAGGTGCAGGAGCGGCACGTTCACCGCGCCGGCCGGGTGACCCGCCTCGAACTCCGGCACCGATCGCACGTCGACGTACTTCCACCCCTCCTGCAGGAGCGCCGCAGCCTCGGCCGGTTTCACGCGCTTGACGGGCATGGCCTTGATCTACCGATAATGAGGGACCATGGCAAACCGGATCGTGCGGGTCGTGGCGGCCGTCATCGAGCGGGAGGGCAAATATCTCATCACCCAGAGGCGGGACGAGGCGGTGCTCGGCGGGCTGTGGGAGTTTCCCGGCGGAAAGGTCGAAGAGGGCGAAACCGACGAGGCGGCGCTCGCGCGCGAGGTGCACGGTCGCCTCGGCGTCGACGTCGATGTCGCGCGCAAGCTCGCCGAGCGCCACCACGAGTACGAGAAATACCAAGTGCACTTGACCCTTTATGCCTGCCGTTTGCCGCCGGGCGGCGAGCCGCACGCGGTTCGGGTCAAGGACGTCCGCTGGGTCGCGTCCGCGGATTTCGGCAACTATCGCTTTCCACCCGCGGATCAGGCCACCATGGACCAGCTCTTGGACCTGGGGTGACCTCCGGACGGCATGTGATACGCTGATCCGCGAGGCGCATGACCGCGCACATCATTTGGTTGGAGGGGCGGGTGGACGTGAGCGAGGTAGGCGCGCGGGCGGCGTCGCTCGCGACGCTGCGGGCCGCGGGCGTGCCGGTTCCGCGCGGCTTCGCCCTGGGTCGCAAGGTTCACCTGCGCCTCACCGGCAACGGCATCGATCGCTGGCTCGACGCCGGCAAGCTGCCGCCCGACCTCCACGTCGAGGTGTCCGACGCGCTGGGCTCGCTCGGCGGATCGTTCGCGGTGCGCCGCTCGCCGCTCAACGGCGTGCGCGAGCCGACCTGGCCGGCGCGCGGCGGCCGGCCCGAGCGCGAGACCTACCTCCACCTCACCGACATCTCCGAGGTCGTGGAGGCGGTGCGCCGCATCTGGGGAACCGGCGGTCCGACCGTGCCGACGCGCGCGCCGGTGGCCATCATCGTGCAGAGGTTCCTCCTCCCCGACGCGTGCGCGATCGTGCGGTGCGAGGGCGACCGCGACATCCTCACCGTCCTGGCGTCGCTCGGCGTCGGCGATCTGCTCGCGGCCGGGCTGGTCGTGCCCGACCGTCACACGCTGCGGCGCGTCGACGGCGGCGTCGTGACGAGCGCCCTCGGCCGCAAGGCGCAGATGACGATCGCGCGCGAGGGCGGCGGCGTCGCGCGCGTGCCGGTGCCGGCGGCGGCGGCGCGGCGGATGGCGCTCGACGAGGCGAGGCTCGCCGACCTGGCGGCGCTGTTCCGCGACGCCGAGCGCGCGCTCGGCCCGCTCGACACGCTGAAGGCGGCGTGGAGCGCCGGGCGCTGGTGCATCACCTCGGTCGACGCGCCTCCCGCGGCGGCCGAGGACGGCCTCATGCTCGGCTGACGGGCGTCGCCAGGATCTGGCCGACGCGCGCCACCAGCGCGTCGAGCCCCTGCGCCTTGGAGATGAAGCCCTCCACGCGCGCCTCGGCCGCGCGCCGCGCGAGCTCCGCCTCGGGCAGGTGCGAGATGAGATAGATCGGCGTCGGCACGCCGCGGGCGTGGCGGAGGACGCCGGCCACATCGTCGCCGAACGCCTCCGGCATTTGCACGTCCATGAGGATCAGGTCGTACGCGGGCGCATCGAGCTGCTTCTCCAGCTCGGCCAGATCGCGCGCCCCGATCGCCTCGACGCCTGCTTCCCGCAGCGCAGAAAGCATCATCTCCAGGAACAGCGCGCTGTCGTCCACCACAAGCACCCTGGCCATCCCAGGGCGAAGCATAAGGAAGACCTGGGACGGTGGCAACCGCAGGGGTCTGTGGACCTGGCCACGCAGGTCGCCAGTTCGCCTCCAACGTTCAATTATATCAGCTACTTATGCTTGGCGTGGGCCTTGCTTCATCGGGCCCGCATGATTCGGTTCGCCCGCCTCGCTACCCTGTCCGCGCTGCTCCCGGCGGTCGCCCTGGGCGCTCCCGTGGTCGCTCGCATCTCCCCGTCCGGGCTGGCTTTCATCGAGCGGCAGGCCCCGTCGCTGGTGCCGAACCACCTGTCTCCCGACCCGCTGTCGGTCGATCTGTGGTCGTGCTTCGATGGGCCGGCGAACGTCGAGCAGACGAATACGACCGTCGACTTGACGGTGGATGATTTCAAGCTGTCCCTGCCGAGCCCGGGCGTCCTGCGCGTGGACGTCACGCTGTCGGCGACGGCGAGCGGCGAGGCGCGGCTCAACAAGATCTACGCCTGCTTCGGACAGGAGATCTGCCAGGACAGCCTCACGCTCACCCGCGCGCGCGCCATCGTCGATTTCAGCGCCAGCGTCGACGCCGCGGGCAAACCGCACGTCGCGCTCGCGAACGTCGACCTCCAGCTCGACCCGGACCAGGTCGACATCCAGTTCTCGGGCTGCACTCCCGACGCGCTCCTCACGGCCGTCCTGAACGGCGTGAAGGACGTCGGCCTCAAGATCGGCCTGTGGGCGGTGGAGCAGATCGCCAAGAACAAGGTCGGCCCGATGCTCGAGGACGCGCTCGGCAAGTTCATGAGCTACCAAGGGATGGCGGCGATCTTCTCGTTCACCGCCAAGCTCACCGGCCTCGACCTCGCGACCACCGGCATCACCGTCGGCGGCGACATCGACATCACCTCGCCGTACCCCGCCGCCTCCTGCCTCGGCTCGAGCGTGCCGGGCGAGCCGGGCGCGGCGCCCGGGCCGGCGCCCGACCTCGGCGCAGGCCCCAGCACCGACGTGGGCGTGGCGGTCAACCTCGGCGTCGTCCAGGACGTCCTCTACCACGTATGGCGCAGCGGCTATTTGTGCCTCACGCCGGGCACGTTCACCTCCTACGGCATCGACCTCGCGCCCGAGCTCGCCGGCTTCGCGAACATGCCCGGCATCCCCGCCGGCACCAAGTTCTCGCTCGATGTCACCGCCGCCCAGGCGCCGGTCGTGTCGGCCGGCTACGCGAACGAGGGGACGCTGACCGTCAAGGTCACGAGCCTCGGCGCGAACCTCCGCGCCGCGTACCCCGACCAGACGTCGGGAAATCTCCACCTCGACGTCGACCTCACCGCCACCGCGTCGGTGTCGGTCGACCCGTCGGAGAACGCCGTGGTCGTCGCGATCGACAAGGTGTCGATCGACAGGATGACCGCCGACGATCACCTGGGGCTCACCCAGTACGGCTTCGACATCGACCGCGTGCGCCGCGTCCTCGAGACGCGGATCCTGCCCAAGGTCCTCGGCGGCCTGGGCAAGATCCCCGTCACCGGGCCGGTGTTCGGCGGCATCCTCGACACGTACGTCATCCTGCGCGGGGTCCAGACCACGCCGTCGTTCGTGACGGTCAAGGCCGATCTGTTCCGCGCCCCGGCAGGCGACGTCGGCGCGCCCACGACGGCGCTGGTGGCGAAGCCCAATGGCCCGGCGCGTCCGGGAGACGCGAAGATCAAGGTGACCGGCACCGACGCGCTCGTGCCCACCGAGCTTCTCCGCTACCGCGCCACGGTGGACGGCAAGGCGGGCGCTCCGACGTTCGTGAACACGTTCGCCGTCGGCGAGGACGGGAAGACCAAGACGTACCACGTGCTCGTCCAGGCGATGGACCTGGCCGGCAACGTGGACCCCGTCGGCGTCCAGGTCGACGTGCTCGCCGACGGCATCGCCCCGACGCTGACCGTCACCACCCAGCTCCGCAGCGTCATCGACACGGCGCGGCCGCTGCTCGCGTGGACCGCCGCCGACGACGTGTCGCCGGTGAGCAAGATCTCGGCGAAGGTGGAGATCTTCCACCAGCCGGAGCACCCCGGCGGCGAGCTCCAGGAGACCAAGGTCAGCGAGCAGGACCTCGCCGCAGGCACCACCCGGCTCGAGCTCGGCGGCCTGGAGGCGGGCAAGCAGTACCATGTCGTGCTCACGGTCTTCGACGAGGCCGGGAACGACGCGTCGAGCTCGTTCGTCTTCACCGTGTCCGAGAGCGCGGGCGGCGGCTGCAACGTGGGCGGCGGGGCGGGCGGCGCCTGGCTGCTCGCGCTGGGCCTGCTCGCCCTGGCGCGCCGCCGCCGGTAGCCGGATCGATCGACCCGACCGCGCTCCCCACCTTGCGGATCGTGCCGTCGGTCTCGATCTGGTTCATGGGATCTGCCACATGTCTCCCCACAGGCGCGCGCCCCCGTCGATGTAGAGGGTCGCACCGGTGATGAACCCGGCGCGGAGCAGGAACAGGATGGCCTCCGCCACCTCGTCCTCCGTGCCGAACCGCTTGAGCGGCGTCGCCTTCCTGCTCACCTCGAGCAGCTCGGGCGGATAGCGCGTCGTCCCCGACGACTGGATCACGCCGGGCGCCACCGCATTGACGTTGATGCCGTGCTGCGCCCACTCCACGGCGAGGGACATGGTGAGGTTCTCGACGCCGGCGCGGGCGGCGCCGGTGTGCGCCATGCCGGGGAAGCCGCGGTAGATCTGCGCGATCACGTTGACGATCCGGCCGCCGCGCTGCGGGATCATCGCCCGCGCCGCCACCTCGCGCGTCATGTAGAACGTGCCGTTCAGGTTGTTGCGCACGACCGCGTCCCACCCCTTGGGGCTGATCGTCTCGGCCGGCGCCGGAAACTGCCCGCCGGCGTTGTTGACGAGCAGATCGATCCGGCCGAACTTCTCCAGCACGGCGCCGACGAGGGCGGCGACGTCGCCCGGCTCGCGGATGTCGCACGTCCCGTGGTGCACGCGCGCCTCGCCGGCGATCGCGGCGAGCTCGGCCGCGGTCGGCGCCAGGTGATCGAGCTTGCGCGACGCGATCGCCACCTTCGCCCCCAGCCGCGCCAGCATCGTCGCGGTGGCCCGGCCGATACCGGTGCCGCCGCCCGTCACCACGGCGACCTGGTCGCGGAACAGGTCGGGGGCGAAGATGGTCTCGGGCATCACGCCTTTCGTTTGCCGGGCCGGCGCGGCGGCGGGGCCGGCGGCTCGAGCGCCAGGGGGAGCTGCGTCGTCGCCTCGTCGGCGCGGGTGACGATCCGCCCGTCGTCGGTGAGGTAGTTCGTGGCCAGCCGCTGCGCGGCGAGGGCGTCGAGCTCGCGCAGCCGCGCCAACAGGCGGTCGGCGATCTGCCCCGACGACACCATGGTGACCCCCGCGTCGACGAGCTCGGCCTCCAGCCCGCGCACCAGGTCGTGGCGGTCCTTGTCCGTCGCCGGCCGCCCCCGCGTGACGCGCTCGACCACGCGCAGGAGCTTCTCGCGGTCGAACGCCTCGGTCTCGCCGTCGCGCTTCACCACCCGGATCTCGGGGTCGGCGAGCCGCTCGTAGGTCGTGAAGCGGCGCTCGCAGGACAGACACTGCCGGCGGCGCCGGACCTGGCCCGACACCCCCCGCGAGTCCAGCACGCGGGAATCACTGCCGCAGTAAGGGCACTCCACGACGGAAAGTGGCATCATTCTACACGCGTGTACCGGGTGAAAGAAATCTTCGGCCCCACGCTCCAGGGCGAGGGCGCGCACGCCGGCCGCCCCTGCGTGTTTCTCCGCTTCGCCGTGTGCAACCTGGCGTGCACCTGGTGCGACACCGATTTCCGCCCCGAGGGCGCGGCGACCATGAGCGCCGATGAGATCGCCGCCCGCCTCGTCGAGCTCGACGCGCACGCGACGCGCATGGTCGTCGTCACCGGAGGAGAGCCGGCGCTGCAGTGGGACGAGCCGCTCGCCGCCGCGCTCCGCGCCGCCGGCTTCCGCGTGCACATGGAGACGAACGGCACGCGCGAGCTGGCGGCGCCGGTCGACTGGCTCACCGTCAGCCCCAAGCCGCAGTTTCACGAGGGACGCTTCGAGCTCCGCTTGCGCGGCGGCGACGAGTGCAAGCTCATCGTCGACGACGCCGTCGGCGACGCCGACCTCGAGCGCTACGAGACGTGGCCGTTCGGCGCGCTCTTCCTCCAGCCCTGCATGGACGAGCGCTACGCGCACCACCTCGGCCGCGCGGTGGATCTCGTGTCACGGCACCCGCGGTGGCGTCTGTCCCTCCAGCTGCACAAGATCGTCGGGATCCCGTAGCCAGGCGGCGGCGAGGATCGTGGCCGCGGCGAGCGCGGCGAGCGCCCACGAGCGCGTGCGCACGAGCGCCGGCGCGACGCCGAGGCCGATCGTGGCGAGCGCGCGCCAGGCGAGGTGGAGGCGCTTGCCCCGCACCGCGCCGGCGCGCGGCAGGGTGCGGACGAACCGCGGGAGCTCCGTCGGCGGACCGGCGAGGAGCCACGCATGCAGGCGCACCAGCGCGCCGAGGAGGAGGACGCCGCCGGCGGCGAGCTCGGCGTCGCCGCTCGCCGCCCACATGGCGAGGATGAGGAGGCCACCGGCGAGGTACACGACCGGATAGCGACGCCGCATCAGCGCCACGTCCTTGGCGTAGGTCGGGCCGGCGTGGGTCGCGCGCCCCCACAGGCGCTCGAACGGGCTCGGCTTCACCCGATCCACGTGGGCCAGCTTGACCGCGTCCATCGCGGCGACCTCGCGCGTCGCGGCGGAGAGCGTGCGGGCCGCGAGGGGCGCCGCGGCGAGCGCGAGCGCGGCGGCGGCGGCGAGCGCACCGAGGAGCGGGACCGGCGCGGCGCCGCCCGCGAGCCAGGCGGCGGACCGCCACGCCGCCCACAGGACGCCGAACGCGCCCGCCGCCGGGAGGACCGACAGCCACACGATCGGCGGGGCCGACTGCCCGCCGGCGAGGCTCTTGATCGCCGCCTGTGCCTGGTGCGAGACGACGAGCGCACCCGCGGCGCAGGTCGCGGCGGCGGATGCGAGCGCGGCCGCGGCGAGCGCCGCCGCTGCGAACGCGCAGAAGCGGGGCGCGTCCGCCCCGAACGGCGCCGCCGCCAGGAGCAGCGCCGCGCCGGCCAGGGCCGCGGCGCGCCCGGCGGCCCACAGGGACAGGGCGTAGAGCGCCGATCCCGAGATAGGCAGGCGGCCGAGGAACGTCGCGTCGCGCCGCCAGAACAGGCGCCACGGCCCGCCGGCCGCGACGCCGGCGGCGAGGACGACCGCCGCCTCGATCCACACCCGCCGCGCCGCGTCGCCGGCGAGCGCCGCGCCGATCGCGCCGGCCGCGCCGCCCGCGAAAAACAGGAGGAGCGCGCGCCGGCGCGCGCCGCTCCGCCGCCGCGCGAGGCCGTCCCACGCGATGAGCCGCCGGGCCGTCACTGTTGCACCGCTCGCTCGCGTCGGCGCGGCGCTCCAGGTCGCTCGGCTGCGCCTCGCTCCAGGGTCGCGTGCCTCCGCGCCTCCGCTCGCTCACTCATTCTTCCACCCATTGCAGGTACAGGTCGTCGATCGTCCCGCGCACGCGCTCGAGCTCGTCGCCGCGCAGGTCCTTGACCAGCTTGCCGCGGTCGAGCACGCACAGGCGCGTGCACAGCTTCTCGGCCACGCCGAGGAGATGCGTGGACAGGACGACGCCCGCGCCGTCGCCGGCGGCGGCGGCGAGCACGTCGCGCGCGCGGCGGGACGAGTGGGGGTCGAGCCCGTTCAGCGTCTCGTCGAGGAGGAGCAGGCGCGTGTCGCCGACCAGCGCCGCCGCCAGGCCGACCCGCTGCCGGTAGCCGAACGACAGCTCGCGGCACAGCTTGCCCGACACCTTGCCCAGCCCGAGCGCGTCGATCCACCGCCGGGCCGCGGGGTCGCCGGCGTGCCCGCGCGCCTCGGCGACGAACGCGAGGTGCTCCTCGACGGAGAAGAAGTCGTAGAGCGACGGGGGTTGGTCGGCGAGGCCCACGCGGGCGCGGCCGCCGTCGACCGCGACGCGCCCGGCCGCGGGCAGGATCGCCCCGGCGATGGCCAAAAGGGCGGTGCTCTTGCCCGCGCCGTTGGGGCCGAGCAGCCCGACGATCTCGCCGGCGTCGACCGAGAGCGTGAGCGCTTCGAGCGCGGTCTGGCGCCCGTAGCGGACGGTGAGGCCTTCGACTTCGAGGAGCATGGGCACCAATGATAAGCTACGGCCGTGATCGCCAAGCGAGGGGCCAGCCGGGCACGCATCACCCTGCGGCTCATCGGCAAGCGCCTCGGGCGCATCGGGCTGCCCTTCCTCGGCGTGCTCGTCGCCGTCGCGCTGGCGCTCTACTTCCTCGAGCGCGGCCTGCCGAACACCCATTTCGAGCGGCTGTCCGACGCGTTCTGGTTCTGCATCGTCACCATGTCCACCGTCGGATACGGCGACGTCTACCCCATCACCGACGCCGGCCGCGTGGTGGCCGGCGCGTTCATCTTGTTCACCCTCGCCACCGTCGGGCTGCTCATCACCGCGGTGAGCGAGGTGGTCACGGAGGTCAGGCGCATGGAGGAGAACGGCCTCATCGGCACACGGATGAAGGGGCACGTCGTCATCTGCGGCTTCAACTCGATGGCGCGGGCCGCGCTCGTCGAGCTCATCGCGGCCAAGCGCCCGGTGGCGATCCTGTGCGAGACCGCCGACGAGCTCACCCACGCGCGCGACTACAAGGCGGGCGCGGTGTTGTTCGTGACCTACGGCGAGCCGTCGCAGGAGCTGTTCCGCGACCGGTTGAACATCCAGGAGGCGGAGGCGGTGATCGTCGCGATGAGCGACGACACGAAGAACCTCATCGCGACCCTCAACGTCAAGGCGGTGAACCCGGACGCGCGGCTGGTGGTGGCGCTGCAGCGCGAGGAGCTGCGCCAGACGCTCATCGCCGGCGGCGTGACCTACGTGGCGTCGCCCAACGAGCTGTCGGGACGGCTCGTCGCCAGCGCGGCGTTCGAGCCGGACGTGGCGCATCTCATCGAGGACCTCATGTCGAGCACGGTGGGCAGCCACGACCTGCAGCAGTACGAGGCGGGCAAGCTGGGCGGGCTGTCGGTGGCCGAGATCCGCACGCGCTTGAACGACATCGACGGGCCGCTCCTGGTCGCGCTGGCCAAGCGCGACGGCGGGTCGTTCCAGGTGCTGCCCCATCCGCCGGCGTCGACGCGCGTCGACGCGCACGACGCCCTGCTCGTGCTGGCGACCGACGAGCAGGCGGAGCGGCTGCAGCACAAGTACGGGGTGAAGCAGGGGCGCTAGTGCGCGTCGGGCACGACCCCCGCGTCCGGCTTGAGCGCATCCGGCGGCACGCACAGCTTCGCCTGCGGGCCGGCCGAGTCGTCCCAGCGAAACTGCGACCCGCAGTTCGGATCCGGGTACGCGCAGTGCCGCTCCACGCACCGCCCGAATCCCCCCTTGGAGTTGATGCAATCGGTCGGCGCGGTGCAGATGAACTCGTTCGTCCCGCATCCCCCCGCGAGCCAGATCAAGCAAAGCCAGCGCATCCGCCGATTATCGCCGAAAAAGGCCGAGGGGGCCCGGGCGGGCCCCCTCGGTACATCACCTCTCGAGGGAGGTCAGTTCCTTCTTGCCTCCGTCCAGAGGCCATTCGGGTATCGCATGCAGTCTTTACCTCCCCCGGCGAATGCCGGCATCCGACGATAGGGGTCCGGCGACGGGGGCCCCCGGCGAACCCTGGGTCGGACGTTCAATGTGCCCTCTTCGGGCGTGTAGCGGGCGTCTCGGCGGCTGCTCACCTCGAGCATCGACACCAGACGGCCGGCGGGACGAGGAACAACGCACCGCAGCAACGAGTCTAGGGCCAGGTGCGAAGCGGGTCAAGTTGTGGTAACCGACGGCCATGCCGTCTTCGCCTTCGAAGCACGTCGAGACGTTTGCCAACCCCAAGCCGGAGCGCGATTACGTCATCCACTTCGAGTGCCCGGAGTTCACGTGCGTGTGCCCGCTCACGGGCCAGCCCGACTTCGCCACGATCCGGATCGAGTACGTGCCCGACGCCCTGTGCGTCGAGCTCAAGTCGCTCAAGCTGTATCTCTGGAGCTACCGCGACGAGGGCGCGTTCCACGAAGCGGTCACGAACAAGATCCTCGACGATCTGGTGGCCGCGCTGCGGCCCCGTCGCATCAAGGTCATCGGAGACTTTTCGGTGCGCGGCGGGATCAAGACGATCGTGACCGCCGAGTATGTCAAAAAGTGAGCGAGCGGAGGCGCGGACACGGGCGACCCTGGAGCGAGGGGCAGCCAAGCGACCCGGAGCCCCCGCGCCGACGCGAGCGAACGAAACTTCAGAAAGTGAGCGAGCGGAGGCGCGGACACGGGCGACCCTGGAGCGAGGGGCAGCCGAGCGACCCGGAGCCCCCGCGCCGACGCGAGCGAACGAAACTTCAAAAAGTGAAAATGTGGTCCGCGGCCTTCCTCGCAGCATCGTCGGCCTGGCCGTGTCCCGCCACGCGCGCCACGCTCCCCGCGCGCCGACCGAGATAGTCCCCGATCCGCATCTCCACGAATTCGCTCATCGAAATCGCGTTCAGCTCGCAGTACGCCTTGAGGCGTTCGTACGTGCCCCGGCTGATCGATACGCTCCGCCGCGTTTGCTTCTTCGCCATACCGCGATCGATACCCATCCCTGGGGCCCGCGTCAAGAGGGACCTACAATCTATGGCGCTGCTAACCAGTCCTGTGGGGTAAGGTAGGATACAAGCTCTGCCTCGCGGCTTCCGGGCTCTGGCCGATGGTCGTAGCGCCAGCGCACGACCGGCGGCAACGACATGAGGATCGACTCGGCGCGGCCGTTGGTCTTGAGGCCGAAGATCGTCCCGCGATCGTAGATGAGGTTGAACTCGACGTACCGGCCGCGGCGCCACAGCTGGAACTCGCGCTCGGGCTCGCCCCACGGCTCGCCGCGCCGTCGTTCGACGATGGGGAGATAGGCCGGAAGGAACGTATCGCCCGCGTCGCGCACGAACGCGAACGTCTCCTCGATGTCGTCGCGCCGCAGGTAGTCGAAGAAGATCCCGCCGACGCCGCGCGTCTCGCCCCGGTGCGGCAGGTAGAAATACTCGTCGCACCACTTCTTGAACCGCGGGTAGTACGTCGCGTCGTGGCGGTCGCAGACGTCCTGCCACGCCCGGTGAAACAGGATCACGTCGTCGCGGTAGGGATAGTACGGCGTGAGGTCGGCGCCGCCCCCGAACCACGCGACGTCCCCCTTCACCAGGCAGCGGAAGTTCGCGTGCGACGTGGGGATCATCGGCGAGCGTGGATGGATCACCACCGACACGCCGGTGGCGCGGAACGCGCGCCCGCTCCCCGGCATCTTCTCCGCCAGCTCGTCGGGCAGATCGCCCGTCACGTCCGACCAGTTGACGCCGGCCTTCTCGAACACGTCGCCGGCCTCGAGGACGCGGCTGCGCCCGCCGCCTCCCCCCTCGCGCGTCCACACATCCTCGCGGAACTGCGCGGCCCCGTCGGCCGCGGTCAACGCGGCGGAGATCCGCTCCTGCAGCTCACGGAACCAAGCAGCCGCGCGATCGGGCAGCTCCATCTCCGTGGCAGTATATGCTTACAAGGATCCATGTGGCCCGCCTTCCGCCTGTTCCGCGCGAGCCTGATCCTGTCCCGGATCTTCGCCAGCTACGTCGTCATGTGGCTGCTCGGGCGGATGTTCCCCGAGCGGGCGTGGGTGCGCGAGCGCTGGCGGCGCGTCCACCGCCGAAACGCGCGCCGTCTCTACCGCGGCATCCTCCGCCTCCGCGGCGTCTACATCAAGATGGGGCAGGTGCTGTCGATCATGGGGACGTTCCTGCCGCGCGCCTACGGCGAGGAGCTCGAGGGGCTGCAGGATCAGGTGCCGCCCCACCCGTGGAGGGAGGTCGAGCGCACGTTCGTCGCCGCGCTGGGCAAGCGCCCGCGCGAGGTGTTCGCCTCGTTCGACGACAAGCCGATGGCCGCCGCGTCTCTGGGGCAGGTCCACCGCGCGCGCCTCCTCGACGGGGACGAGGTGGCGGTGAAGATCCTCTACCCGAACATCGACGCGGTCATCAAGGTGGACCTGCGCCTCCTCCGCTGGGCGATGCGGCTCTACTCCATCTTCGTGCCGGTGCGGGCGCTCGAGCGCATCATCGACCAGCTGCAGGACCTGCTCGCCCGCGAGACGAACTACGTGCACGAGGCGCAGTGCTGCGAGCGGATGGCGGCGAACTTCGCCGCCGAGCCCGACGTCCTGTTCCCGCGCATCCATTGGCCGCTCACCTGCGCGCGCGTGCTGACGATGACGTTCATGCACGGCACCAAGATCTCGCGCAAGGACGAGCTCGTCGCCCAGGGAATCGACCCCTACGCCGTGGCCAAGCGGCTGGTGGAGGCGTTCTACAAGCAGCTGTTCCTCGACGGGTTCTTCCAGGGCGACCCGCACCCGGGGAACTTCCTCGTCCAGCCCGGGCCCAAGCTCGTGATCCTCGATTTCGGCGCCGCGTCGGTGACGCGGCCGAACCTGATCGACGGCATGCTCGACGTGCTCAAGGGCCTGTTCGCGCGCGACGACGCCCAGGTCATCCGCGGCATCGAGACGATGGGCTTCGCCGCGCGCGACGGCGATCGCGAGCTCCTCCATCGCACCGTGCGGGCGTACTTCCAGAAGCTGCTCAACCTGAACATCCAGGACTTCGGCCGGATCAAGCCGGAGGTGGCGCGCGAGCTCGCCGATCCCGGTCTCAAGCGCAACGAGCTGCGCGAGCTGATGAAGAGCGTGGAATACCCGGAGGGCTGGTTCTACGTCGAGCGGGCGTCGATCATCCTGTTCGGGCTGGCGTCGCAGCTCGCGCCGAAGCTGAACACGATCCAGGTCGGCTTCCCCTACATCATGAAGCTCCTGGCCAAGCCTCAGCGGGAGGAGGCGACCACCGCGACGTAGATCTCCGCGCGCGTGGGCGACACGTGGAGCTCGTAGTCGGCGGTGAACGCCCGCCGCAGCCCTCCCGCCTCGGTGAGGTCCCAGATTTCCTGCCACGTCCGGGCGACCGCCGCCGGCCGCCGCCCCTCGGCCACGAACTGGACGTAGAGCCCATCGGGGACCACGACCGGGGTGCCGCTCTCGGGGGTGTCGTCGGCCAGGGTCACCCGGAACGCGCCGCGGTGGTCGCTCTCGTAACGGTCGAAGATGGCCGTCGGCACCCCCTTGGACGCCCCTCCCCGCAGGGAGAAGAAGCGCCGCCACAAGCGCGGAATTCGCGCCGCCTCGGGGCGCATCTCATCAGTATGGGTCGTCACCACGGACTCGCCGACCATGATGAAGCCTGCGCGCCACACCGGCTCGAGCGCCACGTCGTCTCCAGTCTGACGCTCTCTTCATCGCGCCGGCGCGACCCGCCGTCCAGAACTTTCGCCGCGAGGGTATACTCCGCGCGCATGGTCCGCGCCTTGCTCGTCGCCCTCCTCGTGCTCGCGCCGACGCCGGCGTGGGGCCAAGACACCGACCCCCTGCTGAGCCAGCCGCAGAAGCCCCCGCTTCCCAAGCGGGCGATGCCCGACTACGACGGCCTGCCTCCGCCCGGACCCGACGCCGTCGAGGTCGTCGCCTGGGTCCCGCGCGTCGCGCTGTTCCCGGTGTGGTTGGCGACGGAGTACGCGATCCGCCAGCCCCTCCACCTGCTCGTCGTCGCGGCCGAGAAGGGCAACTGGCCGTCGGAGCTCATCTCCTTCTTCACGTTCGGCAACCAGAACTTCGGGATCGTGCCCACGGTCTTCGTCGATCTCGGGTTTCGCCCCATCTTCGGCGTGTACTTCTTCTACGACGGCCCGGGCATCTATTCGCTGCGCGTGCGCGGGACGGGGACGATCGACGGCTTCGGCATCTCGGTCGCCAACCGCTTCCGCACCGACGAGGCCGGGTCGCGCTTCGTCCTCCAGGGCGACGTCAACCTGGCGCCGGATCGCGCGTTCTACGGCATCGGCCCGAACACGCTCGAATCGGACATCTCGCGCTACGGCCTCCTGCGCGCCGGGGGCTCGCTCAGCTACGACTGGCACGTGACGCGGGGCATCCGCATCATCGACACGTTCGGCATCCACACCAACGACTTCAAGGAGCCGCGCTGCTGCACCGGCATCCCCGTGTCCGACCTCCCCACGCCCCCGCCCGGCTTCCCCGACGGGTACACCGCGATGACCGAGCGCATCGAGGCGTTGTTCGACAGCCGGCCGCCGCGCCCGGACTCGCAGACCGGCGTCCGCCTCCGCCTCGAATTCGAGCACTCGACGGACCTGCGCGGCAGCGGCAACTGGGTCCGCGGCGGCGGCACGCTGGGCGGGTTCCTCGATTTCGGCCGTTGGCGCATCCTCGGCCTGACGTTCACCACCGAGCTCGCCGCCCCGCTGTCGGGGGAGGTCCCGTTCCCCGAGCTGATCGCGTTCGGCGGGACCGGCATCGCGATGCCGGGCCTGCGCACGAATCGACTCTACGGCCAGAGCGCGGTGGCGGCGTCGCTCCGGTATGAATGGCCGATCTGGGTCGCGCTCGGCGGCACGCTCCAGGTCGAGTGCGGCAACGTGTTCGGCCCCGGCTACGAAGGCTTCGCCGCCGATAAGCTGCGCCTGTCGTTCGCGTTCGGATTCCGCACCGTCGGGGAGCCCGACCACAACTTCCAGGTGCTCATCGGCACCGGCACCGAGACGTTCGCCCAGGGGGCCTCGCTCGAGTCGATCCGCTTCGTGATCGGCAGCACCTACGGCTTCTGACGTTCCAGCCCGACGAGCTTGTAACCCTTCGCGGGTCCGAGATCGTAAAGGTGCATCATGAGGGGCCCTGACCCCTGGCCGTTCACCAGCGACACGACCAGGTAGCGCGACGCGTCGTCGGGCGGAGCGCCGCCGTCGCCGGCGATTCGCGGCAGCACGACGCACACCTCGCCGGCGTCGCCGGTGCGCACCACCGGGCCTGCCGGCAGCGCGGCGCGGCGGGCGCCGGCGAACGCGCCGGCGCCGTAGCGGAACTGGGTGTCGGGGAACACCTTGGTCCGGCGGGCCAGATCCACGCCGCACACCTCGTTCCCGTCGACGCGCAGGTCGGCTACGGGGGACAGCACCGAGAAGTAGCGGCGGAGGATGATGTCGCGGCGCGCGCGCAGGGTGCGGTTGAGGTACGCGACGTGGCGCGGGTCGGTGTACTGGCCGACCTCGATCGACTTGGCGACGGCCTCGTCGGTGAAGCGTGCCAGGATCCGCGCGCCCCACGCGTTGTCGTGCTCGGCGGCGTGGTTGAACGCCGGGTTCGGATAGCCGGCGCGCCACGCGTCGGGGTCGAAGTCGTCGCTGAAGTAGCCGAAGATCCACCCCTCCTGGGTGCGAACGGCGCGATCCCACGGCCGGCGGATGACGCCGAACGTGAACCAGTCGGCGAAGAAGTAGCCGAAATCGAAGTAGTAGGCGTAGCCGAGGCGGCGCGACATCTCGTCCCAGTCCCACTGGCTGCCGAAGCAGTCGCCGAGGTCGAGGTAGTAGTGGCGCACCAGGCCGGGCGACGAGTCCGAGTCCTTGGGATCGTCGGCCAGCCAGATGTTCATCGAGTTCTGCTCGCGCGCGTCGAAGTGATTGAGCCAGGAAGCGATGACGCGCGCGCCGCGCAGGTCGCGGCGGTGCTCGTGGGGGATGATGTCATTCGGGTCGTCGTCCTTGGTCCCCTCGTAGCGGAACGGGCCCAGCGCGCGGCCGGTCAGCCAGCGCGACGCGCTCATGCGCACCAGCTCGCCGCGATGGTTCGCGCCCTCGAGGAGCTTGTGCAGCGCGCTGAGCTCGAACGGCCGGGTCATGCCGGTGTTGTCGGTCACCGTCAGCCCGGGGCGGAGGGAAAAGATCGACGGCCGCACGTAGACTACCGAATCGCACGGCACCCACCAGCCGGCCGACCAGTACAGGCGCGTGGCGATGGCGGTGGCGCCGGTGGCGCGCTCGGCCTCGCCCGGCTCGTCGGCCTTGAGCATGTAGCGCCGTCCGTCGGGGAGGCGGACGCGGAAGCCGGGGTTCGCGCCGTTCATCTTGCCGAGATCGATGACCCACGAGCCGTCCGGCCCGTCGACGGGGAGGGGCGGCTCGTCGCATGGCCCGCGCGCGACCTCCTCGGGCGTCATCGGCGCGCGCCCGATGCGGTTGGTGAACCAGGCCGAGTCGGGCGTCTCGTCGAAGCTGTTGACGTTCACCGCCTCGCCGTTGACATCGACGGCGAACCATTTGGTGAACGGGCGCGTCACCATGTTGTCGAAGCCGTCCCAGGCGAACGACGACTCGTATTCCACCGGACGGCACAGGCGGTGGCCGGGCTTATCGGGGTCGGGATCGGGGCGGCAGGCGACGCGCGCCGAGTCGAGGTCGGTGTCGCGCCACATCGGCTCGCGCAAGGGGTAACGGGGCGGGGTCGAGGCGCACGCGGCGACGAGCGCCAGCCCGAGGATGCGCTTCATGCAGTCACCTGCCCTTCTCGTTTCTTGTGCTCGCGCGTGAGCAGGACCATCGTGCCGAGCCAGGCGAGGACCGCCCCGACGTTGGCGAGGGCGAAGCCCTTGGTGCCCAGCCCGACCGCGGCGCCCACGGCGACGAGGCCGGCGCTCGTGACGTCGCCGGCGCGCTGGAGGAACGTGTCGATGACCTGTTTGGCCTTGTACTTGGCGTCGCGCGTCGTCACCAGCCACAGCGCCTGCCGGCTGGTGTTGTTGAGCGAGTAGTCGAGGCTGTTCTCGGCGATCTTGGCCACGAAGATGAGCGACAGGACCGGGGCGACCGCCATCATCCCGTAGGAGAACAGCGATACCAGCGGCATGATGAACAGCGCGCCGCGGACGCCGAGATATTTGATGACGCGCGACACGACGAGCGTCTGCAGGACGACGCCGATGGCGTTGACCCAGGCGAAGTACTCCGCCTTGAAATTCCCCACGAACTGCTCGGGCGACGCCTCGCCGGAGACGGCGGCGAGCAGCGTGCGGTCGAGGACGTACTCGCCCGTGGTGTTGACCGAGTTGTACACGACGATGAACACACCGATGAGGAGGAGGTATTTGTCGCGCAGGAGCAGCTTGAAGCCGGACTCGCCGCCGATCGGCTTCTCGGCCTCGGCGGCACGCTTGCCCCGGTGGAGCTCCCGCCGATGCACGGCGATGGTGAGCGCCACGCAAAAGATGAGGATCGCCGCGGACAGGAGCAGCAGGGCCGGCGGGCCCAGCGGCACGGCGAAGTGAGCCAGCGCCGAGCCGCCGACGGCGCCCACCGAGCTGCCGATGCCCAGGATGGGGAACATGCGCTTGCCGCGCTCCTCGTCGTAGATGTCGGCGGCGAACGCCCAGAACTGGGCGATGACGGTCAGGCTGAAGCAGCCGACCCACAGGTAGAACGGCACGCCGATGGGGACGTGGGCCGCCGCGAGCGCGGAGAACGCGACGAGATTCGTCACGAAGAACAGGATGACGATGGTGATGAGGCGGACGCGATTGACCGTGCGCGCGATCGCGCCGTACGCATACGACACGAGGATGAGCAGCCCCGCCTGGCCGGCGGCGGCGTAGCTCTTCACCTCCGCGCCGCCGCCGAGGAGGATGAGCGGCTCGCGCGCGACCTTGAGCAGGTAGTACGAGCACAGGAGGAGGAAGACGTTGAGCGTGAGCAGAATCGCCGTCACCGATTCGCCCGCGCGCGTCGGCGCGACGACCGACAGCATCACGTCGGACAGCATGACGTCGGACTGAGGGTCGGGGCGCCCTCGTTCCCCGGCCATGGGTCAGCTCACCGCCCGGTGCGGCTCCACCTGCGGCCGCTCGTTCACCGTGGGCGCGCCCTCGCACAGGCACGCCTTGGCCTCCTGCGGCAGATGCGTGCGCCACCATCGCTCCGCCCGCTCCTGCGTCCACGGCTCGGGGAACGAAATCGCGGCGAGGCGCGCCGCGACCTCGGCCGCGCCGGCCGGCCGCGCCGCCGGATCCTTGGCGAGGAGGTCGAGGACGAGCCGATCCATTTCCTCGGGAATCGGCAGCTCGACCCGCTGCGACGGCGGCGCCGGGACGTTCTTCACGTGCGCGAGGATCATGGCCATCGGCGTCTCCTCCTGGAACACGAGCTTCCCGGTGAGCAGCCAGTACGCCACGCAGCCGAGCGAGTACAGGTCGCTGCGGTAGTCGACGTCCTTGCCCCCGCCGGCCCCCTCGGGCGCGAGGTACGCGGGCGTGCCCGTGATGACGTGATCGGCCGTCGCCAGGGTGCTCTTGGCCTCCCCGCTCCGCTTCGCCAGACCGAAATCGAACACCTTCACGAAATCGAAGTCTCCGCCGTGCACCGTGAGCTGCAGGTTTGAAGGTTTGATGTCGCGATGGACGAGTCCGATTCGGTGGGCGTCGGCCAGGGAGTGACAGGCCTGCATCAGGATGTGCGCCACGCGCTCCGCCGGCAGGGGCCCGAACCGCCGGATCAGGGCCTCCAGATCCACGCCCGTGAGGAGCTCCATGACGTAGTAGAGCGTGCCGTCGCCGGTGCGACCGAAATCGTAGAGGATCACGGTGTGGGGCGAGGTCAGGAGCGACGTGCCCTGCGCCTCGCGCTCGAAGCGGCGCAGGATCGTGCTCATCTCCGCGGTGGACTTGTCGCCCAGGAGCTCGGACCGGATGAGCTTCACCGCCGCCGGGCGGATGAGCGAGCCGTGCTTGGCCCGCCACACCTCGCCCATGCCCCCCTGGGCGATCTTCTCCTGGAGGATGTAGCTGCCGAGCTTGCGCGCGTGGGACACATCGGAGGCGAGGCGGTGCAGGACGCCCGAGATCGCCGTGGCGGCGCCCGCGGCCACGAACAGCGGCACGTAGAACACGAGCGCGCTGGTCGGGTGCAGCATCGGCCGGCCGGACGCCACGGCGATGCCCATGGCCAGGGGGCCCATGGCCGCGCTGGCGAACGCGGCGAGCGCGGCCCGCCGGATGTTCGACGGGACGAGCGGAAACGCCATGATCCACAGCGTCGCGCGGGCCACGCCCATGGGGATCTGATCCGGCGCCCACGGGAGCAAGTAGTCGGCGAGCGAGAACACGAGCGAGCCGAGCACCTGGAACACCAGCCCGACGGCGAGGATTGTCTCCGGCGCGAGCGCGCGCCAGTAGCTGATCGCGATCATCGCCGCGGCGAGCCCGATGCCCAGCGCGTGCACGATGTGGGCATCGTGGAGGAACATGATGAATTCCCCGTCGCCGATTCCCGGCAGCTTGCTGACGCCCAGCGCGGGCAGGGCGAACCCCAGGATCGCGACCACCGTGTAGATCCCGCCGAGGACGAAGGCGAGGAGGCGCAGCCGCCCCACGCCCGAAAGGAGCGTCTCGGGCGGGACGGTCGTCCGCATCACGGAGCTCGTCGTCGACGTGCCGGCGTCGCGCCGGACGATGTGCTGCGCGTGGACGGCCAAGCCTGGCTCCTTTCCGCCCCGGAGTGTCGCACACTTCGCGACGGCACGCCCGTCGGTCAGGTCGGGCGGCGGAGCGCTTCCAGGCTCATGTTCACGGCGGCGCGCGATTCGAGCAGGGCCGACACGACCTGGGCGCGCGGGCGCGGCACCGTCGGGGGCGCGGCCTCGGCCTCGATGCGCGGCCACAGCTTCTCGCGCACCGGCGCGGGCAGGACCTGCTCGAGGTACTCGAGCGCCGTCCCGCGCAGGCCCTTGTCGTTGGTGTGGAGCGCGCGGAACGCGATGCGGATCGGCTCGGCGGGCAGGACCAGGGTGAGCAGCGTGAACACGTGCTCGAGGCCGCGGTTGGCGCGGTCGCGCAGGACGTCGTCGACGAGCGCGGTCTCGCCCGAGGTCTCGACGTCGCGCTCCTCGTCGAGGACGGATAGGTGCTTCCACGTCTGCTCGTCCACGGCGAGCTCGCGCTGCACCGCGGCGAAGACGGGCCCGTCGTCCATGGGGAGCTCGGGCTCGCGGTGATGGAGGCGCGCCAGCGCCCGCGCGCAGCGGAATCGCACCTCGAAGCGCCGGTCGGCCAGGCCCATGCCGAGCCCCTGGGCGGCGCGGGGGCCGTGCGCGGCGGCGAGCACGCGCGGCAGCCGGCGCCGCACCGCGAACTCCTCGTCGGGGTCGAGGAGCGCATCGACGAGCTGCCCGACGACGCGCGGCGCGACCGCGGACAGCGCCCGCGTGGCATCGACGGCGACGTCGTCCCAGGCGAGGAGGGGGATCGCCTGCGCCACCAGGGCCGCGGGGAGCGGGGGCGCCGCCAGCGCGGCGCGCACGCGATCGGCGTCGCCCGAGCGCAGGGACGCCGCGCGCGCGAGCACGGGATCGAGCTCGGCCGGCGTCGGGCGCGCGGGCGGCGGCTCGGACGGGGGCCCGGACAGCCGAGGCAGCGCGGCCACGCTGGAATCGAGCGGGACCACCCGGTGCATCGTCTCGACGAGCGTGCGTCCGATGCGATCGCGGACCTCGTCGAGGTCGAGGGCGATGGCGCGCGCGCGCAGGCCGCGCTCGAGCGCCTCTACGTAGCTCGCCTGCACGCGCTTGGCGACCCACACCCCGGCGAGCGACAGCGCGACCGCCCCGGAAAGGAGGAGCGCCACGGCGCTCTCGCCGGTGAGCAGCGCCAGCGCCACCAGCGCCCCGCCCAGGGCGTCGCCCAGGCGCTCGACGCCCACGTCGACGACGGTCTTCGTCGATCGCCGCTCCTGCGGCGGCAGCGGCGTGTACAGGGCCTCGTAGGCCTGGCGGTGGAGCGAGTTTCGGAGCGCGCTCTCGCTGGCACGCGCGGCCACGGTGGTCGGCAGCCCGGGGATCGCCAGGGCCGCGGCGCCGAAGCCGGCCACCGCCGCCGGCAGCGCGCCGATGGTGCGCGCGACGCCCCAGCGCTCGAGCGCGATGCGCCCGACGGTCCACTGGACCAGAGCGGTGACGATGCCGACGCCGCCGTAGAACGCGGCGAAGAAGCGCAGCAGGTCGGGGCCGACGAACGACGACGACGCGCGCGCCTTGAATACGTAGTCCAGCATCGCCGCGGCGACGGTGCCCAGCACCACCAGCGACGCGAGCTGCTGGAGCAGCGACACGCGCACCAGGTTCCGCAGCGTGTCGGCGACGGCGGAGGGCGCCGGCGCGGGCGCGGCTGGGGCGGGGGCCGCGGTGGCGTCGGAGAGCATCGTCAGGCCCCACGCCGCGATGAGCTGGAGCGCGGCCAGGACGGGCAGGACCGCGTTGGTGCCGAGGAGGACGGCCGCGCGCTCGGCGATGATCGCGCCGATGATGCCGCCCAGCGTCGCGCCGGCGCCGACGGTGCCCATCACGCGGCGCGCGCTGCGCGGGTCGAACGTCTCGCCGATGACCGACCAGAACCCGGACACGAGGATCGCCCCCAGCACGGCCTGGTGGATGTAGACGGCGATCGCCGCGGGACCGGGGACGCGCTTGAGCAGCCACCACTCGACGAGCAGCAGCGCCGCGCTGGTCACGTTGATGAGCGGGATGAGGCGCGTCGGCGGGCGGCGCGTCATGGCGCGCGCGATGGCGAGGGCCGCGAAGATCGACAGGATCGACGACGCGACGAGCAGCGCCGGCAGCTTGGTGACGTGGAACTGACCGAGGAAGATCGCGTCGCGCGCCGCCTTGCCCGCAATCTGGCTGCTGATCGTGATCGCGGCGCACGCGGCGCCGAACAGAGCTTTGCGCCGGGTGTCGTCGGGGGCGGGCGGC
>DATFWE010000114.1:0-11018 GCA_035259575.1 Haliangiales bacterium | reverse complement strand
GGCGCGATCGCCCGCCTCACCCGCGGCGGTCTCGTCGACGCGCTCGCGCAGGATTACGTCCGCACCGCGCGCGCCAAGGGGTTGGGCGAGCCGGCGGTGATCGGCCGCCACGCGCTGCGCGTCGCGATCGTGCCCGTCCTCACTTACCTCGGCCCGGCGACCGCCGGCCTCGTCACGGGGTCGGTGGTGGTGGAGAGCATCTTCGAGATCCCCGGGCTCGGCTTCTCGTTCGTGTCGTCGGTGCAGGACCGCGACGCGCCGGTGCTCCTCGGCGTGACCGTCTTCTACTGCCTCCTCGTCCTCCTCGCGAATCTCGCGGTGGACGTCGCGACCGCGTGGCTCGATCCGAGGGCGCGCTCGTGACGCCGAGCGGAGGCGAGGATGGGCGCGACCCTGGAGCGCGGCGCAGCCAAGCGACCCGGAGCGCCGAGCCGACGCGAGGCGTCACATGTTGAAGATCTCCCGATTGAACCGCCCCGCGCTCGCCTGCGCCGGCTTCCTCGTCCTGGTCGCGCTGTTCGCGTTCGTCGGACCGCTCCTCGCCTCCGCCGCCGGCCTCGATGGGGTGAGCCAGGACGCGCGCCTCGGCGCGTCGCCCCCGTCGTGGCGTCACTGGCTCGGCACCGACATCCTGGGGCGCGACCTGCTCGTGCGCACCATGGAGGGCGGCCGCATCGCGCTCGTCGTCGGCGTCGCCGCCGCGCTCATCGCGTCGGCGATCGGCGTCGCCTGGGGCGCGGCGTCCGGCTTCGTCGGCGGCGCGGTCGACGACGTGCTCATGCGCATCGTCGACGTCCTCTATGCCCTCCCCACGCTCGCGTTCGTGATCGTCCTGCGCGCCGTCCTCGGCGCGCGGGGCGACGCGGCGCTGCTGCTCCTCCTCGGCGGCATCTCCTGGCTCACCATGGCCCGCATCGTGCGCGGCCAGGTGCTCGGCCTGCGCCGGCGCGAGTTCGTCGACGCGGCGCGGGCGCTGGGCGCGTCGCCGGCGCGCGTGCTCGTCCGCCACATCGTACCCAATACGCTCGGCCCCGTCCTCGTCTACGCCACGCTCCTTTGCCCCTCCGTCATGCTGTACGAGGCGTTCCTGTCGTTCCTCGGGCTGGGGGTGCAGCCGCCGCGCGCGAGCTGGGGGACGCTCATTCTCGAGGGCTCGCAGCAGATCGTCGTCTACCCGTGGATCCTCGCCGGCCCGGGCGCGATCATGGCGCTCACGATCTTTGCCCTGAACCTCCTCGGCGACGGGCTGCGCGACGCGCTTCAGTTGCAGGGCGCGGGCCCCGCGAAGTCGTAGGGGAAGCTGCGCGACGCGACGACGGTGCGCACGCCCGCGCAGTTCGCCGTGCCGTTCAGGATGAAGTAGCCGTCGAGGAAGTCGACGAAGTCGATCCCGGCGAAGCCCCGGTCGCCGGGGTGCCCGGCGAAGTAGTTGCGCTCGACGCGGAGGACGTCGTCGGGCTTGCCGGCGACCGGATCGTCGTCGGGGGTGGGCGCATCGCTGAGGTCCCACAGGACCTCGGCGACGGTGTTCTCCGTGATGTTCTGGGTCATGGGCTGCGCCGGGTTCGCGGGCGTCACGGTCGTGTCGATCTCGAACGAGAACCCGCCCAGGCCGTTGGTGTCGGTGTACACCGGATCGCCGCGCAGCGCGCTCGACGTCCAGTCGGCGAAGCCCTCCGACCAGGCGAGCGTGGGCACCAGCGGATCGAACGGGGAGTGGCCGAGCCCGGGGTTGCTGGTCGCGCCGTAGAAGAACTCGATGATGTGGCCGAACTCGTGCGCCATCACCGGGTCGTCGTAGCCGTCGTCATCGACCGTGTGGCCGGACAAGTCGAGGCCGCCGAGGAGGAAGATCGTGCCGCCCGGGACGGTGAACGTGCCGATCGCGGAATCCATGCCCCACACGACGGTCACCTGCCGCGGCGTGGCGACGCCGACGCGACTGCGCACCATGTCCTGACCGGTGACCATGACGTCCAGGATGTTGAACGCCTCAGCGACGCCCGAGCGCTCGGTCACGAGGAGGTCCATGGTCGTGGAGTCGGCGACGTCGAACGTCGGCGTCGCGAGGGAGTGGAGCAGCCCGTCGGGGCGGAGCACCCGGAGCGGGCGGGCGGCGGTGAAATTCGCCGCCACCGCGAGGATGCGCAGCTTGCCCCCCGTGGGCGCGTCGTAGCGGATCGTGTAGTCGCCGAGGTCGTTCGTCGTCGCCATGGCCATCGCCCGCCCGTCGGCATCGGTGATGAGCGCCACCGCGGCGCCGCGCGCCGGCAGCGGCGTCGGCTGCCCCAGGAGGCCGTCGACCGGGGCGCGGTCCTCGTAGGTGATGCGCCCGTTCACCACGCGGCCGCCCACCCTCCCCGGCAGGGCGCAGGTGTAGCCCTGCACGTCGGACCAGGCGCACACTTTGCCTGACGCTGAGCAGTCCGTCGTCACGATCTGGGTCCCGTCGCAGCGCATGAGCGTGTCGCCGGCGCAACGGCCGGTGAGCGCGATGCCGGTGCACAGCGGCGAGCAGCTGGGGCTAAACGTGTCCGCGCCCGGATCTCGGCAGAACGACCCGGCCGGGCAGGGATCGGTCTCCACGGCGTAGGCGCCGTCCTTGTAGACGCAGCGCGTGATCCCCTGCAGGTTCGCCGTGCACGAGCCCTCGGCGGCGACGCTCCGGTCGCGGCACGCGTCGGTGCACTCGTTCCGCTGGGACGCTGTCTGGAACGCGCAGCGCGCGCCGCGCTCGCCGCAGTCGATGACGCGGAGCTGCCCGTTGCGGTTGCAGCGGGTGAGCACGGCCCCGTTGCACACCCCCACGCTGGAGACGAGGCCGCAGCTTTGCCCCCACGTCACGCAGGCGGCCATGTCCACAGCCGTCGGGTCGGTGCCGCACAGCATGCCCGACGCCGCGCAGTCGATCTCCTCCCGGTTCTTGCCGTTGCAGCGCTCGAGCATCGTCCCCGAGGCGCAGCGGGATCCGGGGAGGGGCAGCCCACACTCGGAGACGGCAGCGTCGGGCGGACCGCTCGGCGCGCCGCCGCCGCTACAGGCGGCGCTGCAGGCGGCGATGACCGCGACGACCATCGCCCGCCGCCTTTTGTTGACCGGCGCCTCGCTCCGCCTCGGGGCTCCGGGTCGCTCGGCTGCACCTCGCTCCAGGGTCGCCTTCGTCCTCGGCTCCGCTCGGCGCTCTTTGTTGACCGGCGCCTCGCTCCGCCTCGGGGCTCCGGGTCGCTCGGCTGCACCTCGCTCCAGGGTCGCCTTCGTCCTCGGCTCCGCTCGGCGCCTCATGGATCGACCTCCGCCGCGGCGCCGAACGGACCGAGCACGACCCGCCGCACCGCCGGGGCGGCGCGCGGGGGCGCGGGCTCGGCGATGCGTACGGTGTAGACGGCGTCGCCGGTGCGGACGACGAGCCGCGTCGTCCCGCGCGGCACGTCCAATTCCTGCCCGGCGGCGAACGCGCCCAGGGCCCCGCCGTCGGCGAACACCTCGACGTCGCGCCGGGCGCGGGCGCGCAGACCCGTGGCGGTGCGCTCGACGTCGAGGGGCGAGCGCGGCTTGCCGCGGGTCCGCGCCGGCGTCCGCTGCGCGCAGGCGAGGATCTCCTCGCACGAGCGCGCGGCAGCCACGCACTGGAGGTGCTGCTCGACCAGCGCGTGGGCGCGCGAGTCGCCCTCCAGCGCGGCGCAGCTCTGCGCGCACTCGCTGTAGTCGTTGTCGGTGAGCTCGAGCTTCTCCGCGCATTCGGCCTCGGCGCGGCAGGCGAGCTCGCAGCGCGTGCGCGGAGACTTGGCGCAGGCGGCGAGCGCCAACATCGTCGTCATCACCGCCATCGTGAGGGGGGCGCCGCGCATCGCCCGTCGAATCACGGCGCGCATCATACCCCGTCCCCGGTCGTCAGTCCTCCCGTCGCTCCGCCTCGCGCCGCTGTGACTTTCGCCACTCTTCTTCGTGCCGCGCCAGGGCCTCGCGGGCGCGGTGCGCGGCGGCCAGGGCGTCGCGGGCCGCCGCCGCGGCGCGCTCCGCCGCGTCGAGCGCCGCCTCCGCTGCGCGGACCGCGCGCAGCCGGTCGTCCTCGGCGGCGCGCAGCCGCGCCAGCCACCGGTCGGCCGCGGCCAGGTCCGCGGCCGATGCGCCGGCCGCCGCGCGCGCCCCCGCGCCCGCGCGCGCGTCCCGCCAGGCCGAGCGGGCCTCGACGAGGCGCTGGTTCGCCCGCTCCAGCCGCTCGCGCGCCGCCGCGACGCGCTCCCCGGCCGCGCGGAGCTCCGCTTGCCGCGCGTCCTCCTCGCGCCGGCGCAGCTCCGCGACCGTCCTCAGGGGATAGGAACCCACGCGCAAATGGTACACTTTCCGCGGTGACGGAGCGGCTCGTCCACAACCCGATGGACCGCTACGTCGTCCTCGAGCACCTCGCCGAGGGCGGCATGGGCGCGATCTACCTGGGCAAGAAGATCGGCGCCGGCGGCTTCGAGAAGGAGGTCGTGCTGAAGCAGCTCCTCCCCGAATACACGCTCCAGCCCGAGTTCATCGAGCTGTTCCTGCGCGAGGCGCGCCTCGCCGCGACGCTCGACCACGCCAACATCGTCCACACCATGGACCTGGTCCGCGCCGGCGACGACTATTTCATGGTCATGGAGCACGTGCGCGGGGGCGACCTGCGGACGCTGTTCAAGCGCTCCAAGCGCCGGCGCCGCCGGTTCATCCCCGCCGCCGGCATCTACGTGGCGCGCGAGACCCTGTCGGCGCTCGCCTACGCCCACGGGAAGCGCGGCCTCGACGGGCGCCCGATCGGCCTGATCCACCGCGACGTGTCGCCGTCGAACATCCTCGTCTCCGGGAACGGCGAGGTGAAGCTCACCGATTTCGGCATCGCCAAGGCCACCACCCACCGCTCGATCTTCTACCGGGTCAAGGGCAAGGTCGGCTACATGTCGCCGGAGCAGGCGCGCGGCGATCCGCTCCTGCCGCGCTCCGACCTCTACTCCGTCGGCGTGACGCTGTACGAGATGCTCACCGGCGAGCGGCTCCACGTGCCGCAGAGCATCACCACCAGCGCGGACGAGCTGTACTCGCATCCCATCCCGGCGGTGAGCGAGAAGGTCCCGGGCCTTCCCGCCGAGCTCGACACGATCGTGTGGAAGGCGCTCGCCGTCGAGCCCGACTTCCGCTACCAGACCGCGGTCGACTTCCAGGAGGCGCTCATCGCGGTCGCGAACCAGCACCGCCTGGCGTTCAGCGCGCCCGAGCTCGCGCGCCATCTGGTCGACGTGTGCGGTCCGGTCGCCGAGTGGCGCACGACCGTCATCAGCGAGTCGCTGCCGTCGGGGACCGAGGTCTACGAGAACGAGAAGCAGCAGCAGCGCGCGTTGACCGATCCCGACCTCGAGGCGTTCCTCGCGGCGGCGGAGGCGGAGCGCGACGCCATCGAGGAAGATCTGGTGTGGGTCAACGAGCTCGGCGCCGGCAAGACCACCGGCCCGCAGCCGCTGGCGCGCACGCGCAGGGAGACGACGCGGGACACCCAGCGGCTCGGCGCCGTGGACACGACGTCGGTGCTATCCTCGCAGGTCATCCCCGCCGCGCCGGTGGTGAAGCGTCGCATCTGGCCGCGCCGCGCGGCGGCGATCGCCGTGATGGCCGGCGCGGTCGTGGCCGCCGTCCTGGTCGTGCGCGCCAACGCGCCGCCGCCGCCGGCGCCGCGGCCGGCCGCCGCCCCGGCGCCGCCGAAACCGCCGCCGCCGATCAAGCTGGCGGTGGAGTCGGATCCGCCCGGGGCGCGCGTGCTCCTCGACGGGCAGCCGCGCTGCATGGCGCCGTGCACGCTCGAGCGGCCGGGCGGGCAGGCCGCGCGCCTCCGCCTGGAGAAGGAAGGCTACCTGCCGTGGACGGCGCTCGTCGTCGGCCCCGACGCCGCGCCGCAGAAGGCCAAGCTGCGCCCCCGGGCCCCGGCGTCGTGGGGCGCCGTGCGCCTCACCACCTCTATCGCGGCGAACGTCGCGATCGGCGGGAAGCCGATCGGCTATGCCACGGGCGGCGACGAGCCGCTGTGGCTGCCGCCGGGAGACGTCACGCTCGACCTCGTGCCGCCGGGCGGCGGCAAACCCGTGTCCGTGCCGGTCACCGTGAAATCGGGCGCCGTCGCCGAGATCGCCGTCACCTCGCCGTGAGTGTTAATGTATGGGGCTAGGCTCGCGGTGACGACAGAATTTCCCAAGACCAGCGTGACCAGCTTGATGGAGGATTCGCCGGCGTTCACGCGGCAGATCAAGGGGGGCACGTTCGTCGTCATCCACGGGCCCGACCGGGGCGAGAGCGTGCACCTGCGCGATCACCCCATCTCCATGGGCTCGGCGCCGAGCTGCGATCTGGTCCTCACCGACAAGACGGTGTCGCGCAAGCACCTCATCGCCCAGCGCGAGCGCGACGACGTGGTGCTGCGCGACCTGGGCTCGACCAACGGCAGCTTCATCCAGGGGTCCCGGTTCAAGGAAATCACCGTCGGATATGGCACCGAGATCAAGGTGGGGCGCACCGTCGTCAAGTACCTCCCCGAGGAGGAGGCGGTCGAGCCCGCGGTGTCGGAGGACATCTCCTACGGCTCGCTCGTCGGGCGCGACGTGAAGATGCGGCGGCTGTTCGCGCTGCTGGAGGACGTGGCCCCGACCGACGCGACCGTCCTGATCGAGGGCGAGACCGGCACCGGCAAGGAGCTCGTCGCGGAGGAGATCCACAACCACTCGGGGCGCGCCAAGGGGCCGTTCGTGGTGTTCGATGCCGGCGCGGTGCCGCGCGAGCTCATCGAGAGCGCGCTGTTCGGCCACATCAAGGGGTCGTTCACCGGCGCCATCGCCGATCGCAAGGGCGCGTTCGCCGAGGGCAACGGGGGGACGATCTTCCTCGACGAGGTCGGCGAGCTGCCGCTCGAGCTGCAGCCGACGCTCCTGCGCGCGCTCGACAAGAAGGCGGTGCGGCGCGTCGGCTCCAACACCTACGAGAAGGTCGACGTGCGCATCGTCGCCGCGACCAACCGCGACCTGCGCCAGGAGATCGTCGCCAAGACGTTCCGCGAGGACCTGTATTACCGCCTCGCGGTCATCCGCGTGACCCTGCCGCCGCTGCGCGAGCGCGGCGGGGACATCCCCATCCTCGTCGACCACTTCGTCAAGCAGTTCGCGGCCGGGAAGAACCTCAGCGTATCGCGCGAGGACATCGAGCGCGTACAGCGCCACTCCTGGCCGGGGAACGTGCGCGAGCTGCGCAACGTGCTCGAGCGCGCCTGCGTGCTGTCGCGCGGGGCGACGCTGAACCTGGAGGAGGCGTTCGCCGGGGAGAAGGCGTCGCCCGCGCTCGGCATCCGCACCGATCTGCCGTTCAAGGAGGCGAAGGGACAGCTGGTGGAGCTGTTCGAGCGCGAGTACATTGTGGACCTCATGCGCCGCCACAAGATGAACCTGTCGGCTGCGGCGCGCGAGGCGCAGATCGACCGCAAGCACCTGCGCGAGCTCATGCGCAAGTACGGTCTCGACCCACGCGGCGGGGAGGCCGCGGGCGGCGACGACGACGACAACAAGTGATTCGACAGTGAAGCAGGCGTTCATCCTGGTGGTCGTCGCGGCGTGCGGGCACGCGTTCACCGCCGCCGATCGCGTCGCCGTGGAGGCCGTGCTCGAGCGCCAGCGCGCCGCGTGGAACCGCGGCGACCTCGACGGCTACATGGACGGCTACGCGCGGACTCCGGAGCTGGTGTTCACCTCCGGCGGCAAGATCCGGCGCGGCTGGGAGGAGGCGCGCGCCGCGTACCGGCAGCGCTACGGCGCCGACCGCGCGAGCATGGGCGAGCTCGCGTTCGAGATCCTGTCCGTCCAGCCCCTCGGCGCCGACGGCGCGGTCGTGCTCGGCCGCTGGCGCCTGACCGGCACGCCGCAGGCCGGCGGCGGGATCTTCAGCGTCGTCCTGGCCCGCCTCGACGCGGGGTGGCGCATCGTGCACGACCACACGTCGGCGGACGCGCGGTAGGGGCGTTCCCCGCGCGCCGTGTCATGCTTGCGCGAACCCCGGAGGAACCATGTCGCGCAAGACCGAGCCCGTCGCGATCGAGATGCCTTGCGATCACGTCGCGGAAGTGAAAGTCGATACCGTCCAGCGCCCGGCCGCGGGGTGCGTGGACTGCCTCGAGATCGGCGGCGAGTGGGCGCACCTGCGCGTCTGCCTGACGTGCGGCCACGTCGGCTGCTGCGATTCGTCGCCGAACCAGCATGCGACCAAGCATTTCCACAAGACGAAACATCCCATCATCGCGTCGGCCGAGGCGGGCGAGACGTGGGTGTGGTGCTTTGTCCACGAGCAGGCGATTTCACCATGAGCGAGCGAGCGGAGGCGCGGGTGGCCGCGACCCTGGAGCGAGGTGCAGCCAAGCGACCTGGAGCGCCGCGCCGGAGCGAGCGAGCGGTGCAACAATGACGGCAGACATCCGACGGGACGACGCGTTCCCCAGGCTCACGCCGGAGCAGCTCGCCCGCCTGCGGCCGCTCGGGCGCGAGCGGCGCGTGGCCGACGGCGAGATCCTGTTCGAGCAGGGCGCCACCGATCTCCCCTTCTACGTGGTGCTCGAGGGGTCGATCGCGATCGTGCTGCCCAGCCCGATGGGCGAGCACATCGTGGTCGTCCACGAGCAGGCCCAGTTCGCGGGCGACGTCGATACGCTGTCCGGCCATCGCGCCATCGTGACCGGGCGCGCGCGGGGCGCCGGCGTCGTCCTCGAGATCGAGCGCGCCCGCCTGGTCGCGCTGGTGCAGCTCGACGCCGAGCTGAGCGAGATCCTTTTGCGCGCTTTCATCATGCGGCGGGCGTTCCTCCTCACCCAGGGGCGCGGCGACCTGGTCGTCATCGGCTCGCGCTACTGCGCCTCGACGCTGCGCCTGCGGGAGTTCCTGACCCGCAACGGCCTCCCCCACGCCTACATCGATGTCGAGCTCGAGCGCAACGTCCAGGCGGTGCTCGAAAACTTCAAGGTCGGCGTGGACGACATCCCCGTCGTGGTCGGCGCCAAGGGCCTGGTCCTCAAGCGCCCGACGATCGAGCAAGTCGCCGGCGAGCTTGGCCTCAACCGCGTCGACGACACGGTCGTGCGCGACGTCATCGTAGTCGGCGCCGGGCCGGCCGGCCTGGCCGCGGCCGTCTACGCGGCGTCGGAGGGGCTCGACGTGGTCGTGGTGGAGGCGGAGGCGCCCGGCGGGCAGGCCGGCACCAGCTCGCGCATCGAGAACTACCTCGGCTTTCCCACCGGGATCACCGGCCTGGCGCTGACGGGGCGCGCCTTCGTGCAGGCCGAGAAGTTCGGCGCCGAGATCAGCGTCGCGCGCACCGCGGCGGGCGTCCGCTGCGATCGCCGGCCGTATCGCGTCGAGCTCGCCGGCGGCATCGCGCTCCAGACGCGGACGATCGTCATCGCCACCGGCGCTAAATACCGCAAGCCGGACATCGCGAACCTCGGCCGGTTCGAGGGCTCGGGCGTGTACTACGCGGCGACCCAGCTCGAGGCGAAGCTCTGCTCCGACGAGGAGGTGGTCGTCGTGGGCGGCGCGAACTCGGCCGGCCAGGCGGCGGTGTTCCTGTCCGGCTGCGCCCAGCGCGTGCACATGCTCGTACGCGGGCCAGGGCTGGCGGAGACGATGTCGCGCTACCTCGTCCGCCGCATCGAGGAGACGTCGAACCTCGCGCTCCGCACCCGCACCCAGATCGTCGAGCTCGAGGGGGAGCGGGCGCTCGAGCGCGTCACCTGCGTCGACGCGGCGCGCGGCGCGCGGGAGACGCTCCCCGCCCGCCACGTGTTCATGATGACCGGCGCCGACCCCAACACGCGCTGGCTCCAAGGCTGCGTCGCGCTCGACGAGCACGGGTTCGTCGAGACCGACGTCGCCCTCGACGAGGACAAGCTCCGCCGCGCCCGCTGGCCGCTGGCACGCGAGCCGTACCAGTTCGAGACCAGCCTGCCCGGGGTGTTCGCGGTGGGGGACGCGCGATCGCGGAGCGTCAAGCGGGTGGCGGCGGCGGTCGGCGAGGGCTCGGCCTGCGTCCAGATCATCCACCGCCTGCTGGCGGAGTAGTCACTCCTCGAGCTTCACCCGCAAGCTGTTGTGCGTCTCGCGCACCTCGACCGCGTGGGTGGACGCGGCGTCGCTCACCGCGTCGTAGACCTCGACGGTGTGGGCGCCGAGCGTGACGCCGATGCGCTCGGTCGGGCACAGCATCCCGGTGTCGACGCCGTCGACCACGACGTAGAAGCGGTTCCTGCTCTTGCACACGACCTTGATGCCCGCCGGTCCCTTGGGCGCCGCCACCTGCTCGAGGCGCACATCGATGTTGCCGCCTCCCAGCACATCGGCCTTGTACAGCTTGTGCCCGGGAAGGAGGAGCGCGAGCCTGTGACGATCGCCCGACGGGGGAAGCTCGACCGGGGTCGTGCCCTTCTCCGCACCGTCGAGATAGACGAACGCCCCCGCAGGCACGGACGTCACCACGAGCTTGCCGCCGGGCTCGGGCGCAGGCGCGGGCACAGGGATCGGCGGCGGGGGCGCATCCGGCGGCGTTGGCGTTGGCGTCGGCGTTGGCGTTGGCGTCGCCGTTGGCGTTAGCGTCGGCGTTGGCGTTGGCGTCGGCGTCGGCGCAACCGCGACGACCTCAGCGTCCGGCGCCGTTGGCGTCGGCGCGACCGCGAGCGCGGCCGCCCCCCCATCCGCCGCCCGCTTCGACGCCGACCCCGACATCTGCCCGATCGCCACCGCAGCTCCCACCCCCAACACGAGAATGACCCCCGCGATGAGCAGCACGCGCCTTCCCGCGCGCGGCGGGGGCGTCGGCTTCCACGCCGTCGTGGGCGTCATGTCCTCCGGTGCGTGCACGTGCGCGTCCCGCGGGATCGGGGGCGGGATCGTGGGCCGCTTCGGGCGGGGCGCCGGCGGCGGGGAGGCATCTTCCTCCAGCATCACGATCTCGGGCATCTCCGGGATATCTGCCTCGGCGGG
>DATFWE010000113.1:0-7107 GCA_035259575.1 Haliangiales bacterium | reverse complement strand
CCTCGAGGTCGCGGTACATGAGCGAGCTCACCGAGTTCAGGGTGTTGAACAGAAAGTGGGGCTGGAGCTGGACGCGCAGCGCCTCGAGCCGCGCCTCGGCGAGACGCGCCTGCAGCGCGGCGGCGCGCCAGGCGGTCACCGCGAGGAGGATCACCCAGTACGTCGGGTAGCTGGAGTGGAAATTCACCTTCACGCCGTCGACGAGGAAGGAGACGAAGCCGTGCTTCCAGCCGAACAGCGAGCCCGCGACGAGCTGGGTGACGAGGATCTGGAACACGGTCAGCGGCACGGCGATCGCGAGGTGCGCCGGCAGGCTGCGACGCCACCCCGCGTGGTCGAGGGGGAACCGGCGGGCCAGGCGCCAGACGAGCGGCACCGCGGCGCCCCACAGCCAGTAAAACACGAGATTGGTGACGAGGGCGCGGCCCCACGACGACCGCACCGGTTCGGGGTAGGCGAGCTGCACCTGCGTGGCGAAGTAGAGCCCGCCGACGGTGGACGCGAGGAGCACGACGGCGAAGGCGCGACGGGACACCCCCGTCATTTTAGCTGGGCGCGCTTGTCGTCGATGCTCTTCTGGATGTTGGCCCGCCGCTCCGCCGGCATCTCCTTGTCGGCGTCGAGCAGGGTCTTGGCCTTGTCGGTGAAGGCGCGCGCCCGCTCGCGGTCGCCGACGGCGAGGCAGGCGTCGGCGAGGCTGTCGCTCGCGTTGGCCGAGGCGGGGTACAGCTCGACGAGGAGCTCGAAGATGGGGACCGAATCCTTCTCGTGTCCCGACAGGAGCAGGGAGTAGCCGGCCTGGACCAGGTCGAGCTCGGCAAGCTGGGGCCGGCCGGCCGTCGCGGCCAGGCGGCGGACCGCCGCGACGGCCTCGGCCGAGCCCGCGTCGGCGATGGCGTTGAAGAACTCGGCGCCGGTGATGGGAAGGGGGCGTTCGGCGGGCAGGCGCGTCGCGACCACCGTTCCGGGCGCGGCGCCGTTCTCCTCCGGCGTGCGGGCGAGGAAGCGGCGCGCGCTCTCTTGATCGCGCAGGTGGGCGTCGAGAAAGGCGAGGGTGTAGCGGTTCCACAGGTCGAACGTCGCCCGCACGGCCTTGGCCTTGTCGGGGCGGCCGCCGACGAGTGTCTGGGCGAAGCCCGACGACTGAAAGTCGAGATGGTCGAGCGCGGGATCGTCGAAGCGCAGGCTCAGCCGATCGGCGCGCACGAGCGCCTGCCAGTGCCCGGCGTTCTCGCGCGGCACCCACTCCTTGCGGATGAGGTGCATGACCGGGATGCGCACCGCCTGGACGTTGAACTGCGGCGCCTGGCGCCAGATCCGCCCGAACGGATCGTCGAACAGCATGATCGTGTCGAGCGAGACGACCGCGCGAACGTGCGCGTTCCTCATCGCCGTCTGGAGCGCCCAGACCCCGCCCGCGGAGAAGCCGATCGCCGCCATGTTGGTCACGTCGGCCTCGGGGACGGCGGCGAGGGCGTTCACCACCTGATCCAGATCGGCGAGCTTGCTGAGGTCGTCGACGAGGTCGCGGCCGTCGGGCGGCAGGCCCGCGTAGACGCCCAGGCGCGGCGCCTGGGCGACGATGTAGCCGTGGCTGGCGAGGAGCTCGGGCGTGACGTTGCCGGTCGCGGCCGAGCCGAGGCTGTAGAGGACGACGGGAAACTTGCCGCGCGCGGGCTGGGCGTCGCGGCGGGCGATGCCGGGGAGGGCGAGGAGGCGTTTGCGCTGTCCGGCCTCGAGATCGCGCAGGAGCGGGAACGCGAAGAACGCGGCCTCGCCGATCTTGGCGCGCTCCGGGGTGACCGGGCCGAGGCGATCCTCGACGCCCATGAGGCGCGCGTAGTCGCCGACGGTGAGCGGCGTGCCGGCGCCGGGCTGTGCGGGGTACCACACGCTGATGCGGATGGGGCGGGCGTGCTCGCCCTCGCGCGGCCGTCCGTCGAGCTTGCGCGGCGTGTAGTAGGGGCGCGCGTGGTCGAGGCGCTCGATCTGGCGGAACCCCACGGCGTGGGGTCCGGGGGCGAGGCCGCCGAACAGCTCGGGGGCGGCGACGACCGGCGCGGCGGACGTGACGAGGGCGAGGAGGATCGTTGCCTTCATGCGCGCGACGATCGCGCGGCCGGCAGGCGCGGGCCAGGCGCGCGGGGCGAACGCCGCGCGAGAGGGGCGAACCGCGCTAGGGGATGTACTTCAGGCAGCAGCCCATCACGCACGCGAACCCGATCGGGCACACGTTGCCGGGGGCGCAGGGGTCGGCGTAGACCGGGCATTGCGACACCTGGCAGGTGCCGTTGATGCACTGGAGCGGCGGGCAGCACTGCGAGCTGTCGGTGCACATGCCGCAGGTTCCGTTGATGCATGCCTGGTTGTTGCAGTCGGTGCACGAGGTGCACATGGTCGGCGTCGGCGGGCAGATCCGGCCGACCTCCGTGACCTCGCGATCGTAGTGGATCGTCACATCCGCGGAGGCGTTGAAGTCGCCCGCGAACACCGCGCCGTAGGCGGCCACCTCTGCGCTCCAGCGCAACAGGGCAGCCGCGTCGTAGAAGTTGCCCGCGATGGCCGCGCCGCTGCTGATGTCGAGCGGCTGCGCTCCGCCGGCATACGTGCGCATCGACGCCGGGTAGGCCGGTGAGCCCAGGGTGAGCCCCGAGCTCGCGATCATGGTCCCGCCGATGAAGACATCGAACTGCGCCGTGGGATCGAGGGTAAACGTGATGGCGGAGCTGGCGGACACGTTCCCGCCGATGTAGAGCGCCGTATTCCCGTGCGCGACGATGGTCAACGGATTCGATATCGAGATTGCGTCGAGGTAGTAGCTGCCGCAGGGGAGGTCCAGCCGCGCCGGCGCGGTGCCGCGGGTGAACAGTGCGGGATCGAGGCCGACGGACGCGTTGTCGTTGCTGGTGCGGCGCGCCGCGACGATCGCGGCGACGGGAATGATGTCCTCAGCCGTGCAATCGCAGGGCGGGGGCACGGTCACCGCCTCGCGCACGAGGCTCTTGTACGTGACGTTGCCGGTGATGGTGGCTCCCGGCCGCAGGTGCAGGACGCCGTCGAACGTCAGGGCGTCGCCGTTGATGTTCCCGACGACGAAACCATCCTCGCCGACCATGACGCGCGCGGTCGTCAGCTGCCCGCCGACGTGAAGCTCCTGCCTGATCGTCGCATCCGAGCTGAGAATGACGCCGGCGGCCGCCGACGCCCACACGGTGCCGCCGATGTTGAACCCGCTCGAGCCGGTGAGACTGCCGTTCAATCCGACGGCGCCACCCTTGCCGCCTGGCATGTACGGCCCGGTGGCGCTGTTGAACGCGTCGGTCGTCAACAAGCTGCTCGCCACGACGTTGCGGCAGGAGCAGAGCGCCCACCGGAACGTGCGTTGCGCGAGGTTGCCGGCGCACACGGGTTGGCCGGGGACGGGGACATCGATCGGCGGGCCGCCGTTCTGGCAGGCGGCCGGAGGCGGCAGGATCACGGCGGGCACGCAGCTGCCGCCGGCGCAGCCCTCGCCGGGCCCGCAGGGATGGCCGCACGTGCCGCAGTTCTGGTTGTCGGTGCCGAGGTTGACGCAGCGGTTGCCGCACGGCGAGAGGCCGGGCAGGCAGCTCGCGGTGCACGCGCCGCCCGAGCAGACCTGACTGCCAGTGCAGGCGTTGTCGCAGCGACCGCAGTTCATCGGATCGGTCACGGTGTCGATGCAGCGGCCGCCGCAGAACGACTGGTAGGGCGGGCACGGCGAGGAGAGGCCGGGCGCATCTGCGCCCGCGTCGTACATCGACCCCGGCGGTGCGTCGATGGTCGTTCCTCCGGTCGGCGCGTCCGCGCGCGAACTGTTGATCGACGAGGAACCGCAACCCACCAGAGCCAAGACGACGAGCAACGCATATCGGCGCGCCATGGGTCTCCCTCCGACCGGGACTTGGTGTGCAACGCACGTGCCCCCCTCAAGTGGCTGAAAACGCGTGAACCGTCGCCCGGCAATTGGGGCATTTCGGCTCTGCTGTGCAAAAAGTGGCCAGCCTGGGCTTGCCGGTAGATTAGTGCTCGTACCGTCGCATCGACACGCTCGACGCCAGGCCGAGCGCGATGAGGATCGTGAGCACGCTCGATCCGCCGTGGCTCACGAGCGGCAGCGTGACCCCCACCACCGGCGCGAGCCCGGTGACCATCGCGATGTTCACGAGCACCTGCCAGAAGATCATCGCCGCGACGCCGACGCATACGGTCGCGCCGAAGCGGTCGCGCGCCTGCGACGCGATGTTGATGAGCCAGAGGATGAGAAACAGGTAGAGGAACAGCAGCACCATCGCCCCGGCGAAGCCCCACTCCTCGGCCCACACGGCGAACGGGAAGTCGCTCCAGTGCTCGGGCAGGAAGTTGAGCTGGTTCTGCGTGCCGTGGAGATAGCCCTTGCCGCCCAGGCGCCCCGAGCCGATGGCGAAGATCGACTGGCGCACGTGCCACCCCGCGCCCGACGGATCCGCCGACGGATCCATGAACGTGAGGATCCGCTTTTTCTGGTAGTCCTTGAGAAAGTACGCCCACACCAGGGGCACGGCGGCGCCGAGGGCGACGAGGCCGACCGCGACGGGCCACAGCTTGCGTGCGGCGAGGAGCAGCACGGAGAAGCAGAGGAGCGCCACCAGCACGGCCGTCCCCAGATCCGGCTGCCAGGCGATGAGGAGGATCGTCCCGGCGAACGCGCAGGCGCGGAGGGCCAGCGACACCCACCCCGTCTCCTCGGAGCCGCGGTCGTGGACGACACGCGCCAGCGCCAGGATGACGGCGATCTTCACGAACTCGCTCGGCTGGAGCGAGAACGAGCCGATCGCGATCCACCGCCGCGAGCCCTTGACCACGTAGCCGGTGAGGTGCACCGCCACCACGCCGGCGAGGCCGACCCCGAGGAGGATCCACGCCCAGCGGATCCACACCCGGTAGTCGATCGCGGAGAACACGCAGAAGAGGACGAGGCCCAGCCCCATGATGCGCACCTGCCCCTCGAACATCCCGGGGCGGGCCGCGCGCGTGGCGGAGTACAGGTTGACGATGCCGATGGCGCCGATGGCCAGGATGGTGAGGAGGAGCGGCCCGTCGACGCGGACGCGGAGGCGGCGCCAGAACGTCATCTTTGCACCGTTCGCTCGCGGCGGCGCACGGCTCCGCCTCGCTCGGCTGCGCCTCGCTCGAAGTCGCCCTCTGTGCGCCGCCGCTCGCTCACTAGGGGCCGTCTTCTCCGGTTTCTGCTTCCGTCGACGAGCCGACCGGCTCGCCCTTGGCGCCGCTGGCCTTGCGGTAGCCCTCGATGATCTCCATCGCGACGGGCGCCGCCACCTGGCCGCCGTGGCCGCCGTGCTCGACGAGGACGACGACCGCGATCTCCGGCCGCTCGGCGGGGAAGTAACCGGCGAACCAGGCGTGGTCGCGGTCGGGATCCCATCCCTTCCCCCTGTCGTCGCGGACGAGCCTGTGGATCTGCGCGGTGCCGGTCTTCCCGGCCACCGCCAGCCCGGCCCGGCGCATCGAGTACGCGGTGCCGGTCTTGTCGTTCACCACGCCCCACAGCCCCCGCCCGACGATCTCCAGCGCCCGCAGCGACACCTTGACGCGGCGGCGCAGCGTCGGCGGATACTCGGCGACGGTCCTGCCCGACGCGGTGACGACCTTCTCGACGATCTGGGGAACCCACAGGTTGCCGCCGTTGGCGAGCGCGGCGTACGCGAGCGCGAGCTGGAGCACGGTCACCACCGTGTCGCCCTGGCCGATCGCGGTGTTGAGCGCGTAGCCGATGCGGAAGCCGCCGCGCCCGTCGTAGAACGACTTCGACGGGACGAACCCGGCCACGTCGCCGTTCATGCCGAGGCCAGTGGGGACGCCGAAGCCGAAGTCCTCGGCCACGCGCGCGATCCGGTCGAGGCCGATCTTCTCCGCCAGGCGCCAGAAGAACACGTTGCACGACTGCGTCAGCGCCTGCTGCAGGTTCACCGTGCCGTGGTCCTTGGTGCAATGGAACACGCGCTTGCCCACCTCGAGCCCGCCGCCGCAGAAGGCCCGGTCGTCGGGCGTGATCGCGTTCTCGTCGAGCGCCGCCAGCGCGGTCACGAACTTGAACGTCGAGCCGGGGTAGTAGTGCTGGCGCAGCGTCTTGTCGAGGAACGGCTTGTGCGGGTCGGCCTCCATCGCCGCCTCCTCGGCGCGCGTGAGGTGGCCGGTCATCACGTTGGGGTCGAACGCGGGCTTGGACACGAGCGCGAGGATGCGACCGGTCGCCACGTCCACGACCGCGGCGCCGCCCGACGGATGGGACGCGAACGCCTTCTCCGCCGCGCGCTGGAGGTCGGCGTCGAGCGTGAGCACGATGTCGTGCCCCGCGACGGGCGCCACGAACTTGGGCCCGTCGATGAGCGCCTCGACCTCCTTGTCCTCCTTGCGCCGCCCCCTGGCGTCGACGACGTAGAGCTCGCGGCCGCGCTTGCCGCGCAGGTAGTTCTCCCACGCCTTCTCGATGCCGTAGCGGCCGACGTAGTCGCCCTCGTCGTACCCGTCGGCGCGCCGCGCCTCGAGCTCGACGTCCGAGACCTGGTTCATGTAGCCCAGCACGTGCGCCGCGAGCGTGCCGTAGAGGTAGTTGCGGTGGGGGACGTCGTGCACCGCCACGCCGGGGAGCTCGGACTGCGCCTGCGCGACGAGCGCCAGCTGGTCGCGCCCGATGTCCTCGAGGACGAGCACCTCCTGCGCGCGGCTCTTGCGCACCTTCTCGCGCAGCGCCTCGGCGTCGCCCGGCGGCAGGCCGAGGAGCTGGACGAGCCGCTCGCGCGCCTCGGGCGTGAAGTAGCGCGGCGACGCGTACACGTTGAACGAGGGGCGGTTGTCGACGAGGATGCGCCCCCGGCGGTCCTCGATCTTGCCCCGCACCGCGGGGAGGAACCGCTCGGCGCGGAAGTTGTCCGACGCCTTCTGGTAGTAGGCCTCGCCGCGGAGGATCTGGAGCTGCCACAGCCGGCCGGCGAGCACCAGGAACGCCGTCGCCACGACGCCGATGAGCCAGGCGAAGCGGCGGTTGAACTCGGGCACCCCCGGCGAGGGCACGTGGCGGTCGAGCTG
>DATFWE010000112.1:0-5019 GCA_035259575.1 Haliangiales bacterium | reverse complement strand
GATGGCGCCGTCCATCTGCGCCGCGCCGGTGATCATGTTCTTGATGTAGTCCGCGTGACCCGGGCAGTCGACGTGCGCGTAGTGGCGCTTGTCCGACTCGTACTCGACGTGCGCCGTCGCGATGGTGATGCCGCGCTCGCGTTCCTCCGGCGCCTTGTCGATCTGGTCGTAGGCCATGAACTGCGCCAGCTTCTTCTGCGCCTGGGTCTTGGTGATGGCTGCGGTGAGCGTCGTCTTGCCATGGTCCACGTGACCGATGGTCCCGATGTTCACGTGCGGCTTGTTGCGGACGAATTTCTCCTTGGACATTTTCCTGACGCCTCCGCGTTTATCGCTTTACTTCCGAGCCCACGACCAGGATTGAACTGGTGACCTCGTCCTTACCAAGGACGCGCTCTACCGACTGAGCTACGTGGGCGACTCCATCTCTCGCGTCCCTCTGCTTCCGAGCGGGCGACGGGATTCGAACCCGCGACATCCAGCTTGGAAGGCTGGAGCTCTACCAACTGAGCTACACCCGCATGGTGTGGAGGGGGAAGGATTCGAACCTTCGAAGGCTAATGCCGGCAGATTTACAGTCTGCTCCCTTTGGCCACTCGGGAACCCCTCCGCGCTGTTCTGCTCGTGTTCTTCTATGCGCCCTCCAAGAGCTGGCGATCGGATTCGAACCGATGACCTGCTGCTTACAAGGCAGCTGCTCTACCAGCTGAGCTACGCCAGCAACAAGTCAAAATGACGAAGCTTTTCACGGTTTTGTGCGCTGCCTGGTAACGGAACGCGAGTTTATACTCGCCTCGACTTGCAAAGTCAAGCGTCTAGAGATCGATTCGTGACGGCACGTACGAGGTGGGTGGGGCCTGCTTGGGCGCGGCGCCTGCCGCCTGGGTCGCCGGGCCCGGCGAAATGTAATCCCCGCGCATCTGTCGCGCCAGTAGCTCGCGGACGATTTCGACTTCTTTCGCCGAGGCGTCGCTCCATTCGCTCTGTACGTTCTTCTCGCGGGCGAACGACACGTTGCGCTCGTGGAAAAGCATCGACTTTTCAAGGAGCTTTCGCAGGTACTCCTGCTCGTTGACCTGCTTCACATACTCTTTACTCTCCTCCGGGGTGAGATCTGACGGGATGGGCACCGCCATCCACTGATCCCAATACTGCTTGTACATGGCGCCAACCTGGTAGACCGCCGCCGTCGCCCAGTAACCACTCCGAAAATCGACGGTCTTCACGAAGCGGTCGCGGGCGAGGAGGAAGAGCTGGCTCTTCTGTTCGACGTCCTTGGCGAGCTGTGCCTCGGGGTAGCGGAGCGGGATGGCCGCGAACTGCCGGCGCGGGATCTCCGACAAATAGAACTGCGCCATCGCGACGAAGTAGGTATTGTCGAGGTTCGTCGTCCCGGAGACCTCGCGGAAGTAGGCGATGGCCGAGCGTAGGATCTCCTCGGCCGCCGTGAGCTCGCGCGTCTCGACCAAACCGAAGCCGAGACGCGCCAGAGCCTCAATCCTTTCGGCAGGTTGGAGGTCGTCGCGATCCAGCACCTTGCGGTACACGTCGGCCGATTCCGCGAATCTCTGCCCCTCGGCGAGCGCCGCGCCGAGCTTCATCTGCGCCTCCAGCACATCCTTAGATCCGGCCGGCGCCAGCGCGACCAGGCGGCGGAAGCGATCGGCGGCCGGCAGCCACTCGCCCTTGCCCTCGAGGGCGAGCGCCGAGTTGTAAAGGGCAGGAATCACGAGCTTCGAGTCGGGAAAATCCGCGAGCAGGTGATCGTAGGCCGCCAGCGCCTCATCGTACCGCTTGAGGAGGAGCGCGTCGTTGCCGTCGTCGAGGAGTGTTGCCGCGTCGTAACTCTTCGATTTGAAACCCTCTTCCGTCTCCACCACGTCGATGCGCAGGGGCTCGAGCTCGATGGCCTTGGGCGGGGGCGGGGGCGGCGTGGTGGTCGCGACGGGCCGGGCCGCGCAGGCCGCCCACAGGAGGAGCGGGAGGGCACGCTTCATGGACGGGGACATGTGAAGGATCAGACGCTCGGGCGGGGCGTTGGGTTCCTCAGAAGTGCGGGATCACCTCCTCGCCGAACGTGCGGATGGACCGCATGACGAGCTCGTGGGGGACGGTGCCCATCTGCATCACCAGGATGAGCTCGTCCACGCCGACGTCGGCGAACCGCGACACGATCTCGCGGGCGGCAACCGGGTCGCCCACGATGACGCCCACGCCCGACCCCTGGTCGCGCGCGGCCCTGGCGTCGCGCAGCTCGGCGTCGCTCATGAAGTCGCGCGGGACGTCGAGGCGCCCGATCGGGCGGGTGCCGGAGAGGTAGTAGCGGGCGAGGCTCTCGGCGAAGAAACGCGCCCCGCGGAAGCCGTGGCGGCAGGCCTCGACGTCGTCCTCCAGGACGAGCGTCGCCGGCGTGCACGCGAACCAGTTGTTGATCTGCCGGCCGACCGGCTTGGCGCCGGCGACCGCGCGGCGGTAGTCCTCGACCTTCTGGTGGAGGTAGTCGTCGGTGCCGACCGCGAAGTTGAGCGCGCCCAGACCGAGGCGGCCAACGCCGACAGCGGACTCCGGCTTGGAGCAGGCGGCGAACATCGGCGGATGCGGCTGCTGCACCGGCTTGGGGATGATCTGCGTCGGCGGGATCTTGAAGAAGCGGCCCTCGTGCGAGAAGACGTCTGACGACCACATGCGCGGGATCATCTCCACCGCCTCGAGCCACTGGTCGTGGAGCGTCTTGAGGTCGTTCTCGAACGCGATCTGCTCGACCAGCGACGACGACTTGCCGGTTCCCCAGTTGACGCGCCCGCCCGAGAGGATGTCGAGCGTGGCGATGCGCTCGGCGATGCGAATGGGGTGGTTGTAGCGGTGGGGCAGGAGCGTCACGCCGTGGCCGAGGCGGACGTTGCGCGTGCGCGCGGCGACGAACGACAGGAACACCTCGGGCGCCGACGAGTGCGAGTACTCGTAGAGGCCGTGGTGCTCCACCTCCCAGACGCAGTGGTAGCCGAGCTGGTCGGCGAGCGTCACCTGCTCGACGCAGTCGCGGAACAGCTGCGGCTCGCTCGCGCGGGTGGGGCCGGCGATCTGCATCTCGTAGAAGAGGGAGAACTTCATTGTCGTTTGCCTCCTCGCTTCGGCTCGGCGCTCCGGGTCGCTCGGCTGCGCCTCGCTCCAGGGTCGCGTTATCCCTCGCCTCCGCTCGTCGGCGAGGTGCTGGCCTCCTTGTTTTTTCCGCCGAACCGCGCCCGGAACGTCGTGACCATGCCCTGGAGCAGCATCGCGGCGCTCGGATCGCCCTCGATCTGGATGTGACCGGTCATGTGGGCGGTGGAGAAGCTTTGCTTGCCGCGCAGGAAGTCGAGGAACGTCTCGGCGGGCACGCGGGCGATGGACGTCGGCGGGCGCGGGATGCCGCGCTCGACGCGCAGGCGGCCGTCCTCGAGGAGGATGCCGAGGTCGCCGCCGCGCGGGCCGCCGAGATGGAGGTGCACGCGCGCGCGCACGCCGCGGGCCTCGTCGGGCGGCGCGCGGAAGCGGCCGACGAGCGCGACCGCGGCGAAGAACGCGCGCAGGCGCGGGTCGAGGCGCTGGGAGATCTCTTGCCGGAAACGCTCGATCACCGCGCGCGAGGTGGGGCAGCGCGGGGTCCAGCCGAGCTCGCGCTTGGCCTTCTCGGCGGAGAACACGGGAACGACGGCGGCGCCGTCGACCCAGCCGGAATCGGCGACGCGGGCGAGCGCGTTGAGGAGCTTGAGCAGCGGGCGGGGGGCCGGCACGCTGCGCAGGCCCGTGGCCCGCGCCAGCATCCGCGCCGACAGCGGCTCGTCGGCGACGAGGTTGAACGCGCCGGCGACGCGCCGGTCGAGCGCGAGGGCGAACGCATCGGCGACGTCCTCGTCCCACACGACCGGCAGCGGCGCGCGGCTGGTGTAGGGGAGGACGCCGGCGCGCAGGGCGCGGCCGAGCGCGTGCTCCATGTGGGCGCCGACGAGGATGCCCGGGCGGAAGCGGGTGACGGCGACGTCGGGACGGCCGCGCTCGAGCTCGTCGAGGAAGGCCTCGACCTCGTACTTGGCGGAGGCGTAGGCGAACCACGACTGGTTCTTGCGCGGGCTGTCCTCGACGACCGGGTTGGGGTGGCCGGGGACGAACCCGTAGGCGGCGACGGACGAGGAGTAGAGGATGTGGGGGATGCCGACCTCGACAGCGGCCTCGAACACGTTCCGCGAGCCGTCGACGTTGATGGCGTGGAGCTCGGCGCGCGGCAGGGGCGCGGACATCACGAACGCGAGGTGGATGAGGGCGTCGGCGCCGTGGAGGTGGCGGCGGATCGTCTGGTCGCGAACGTCGACGCGGACCGCGCGGATGCGGCCGGCGGGGACCACGACCGGGGGCCGGGTGTCGAGGCAGACGACGGTGTGCTTGCGGTTCTGCAGCAGACGGCGGATGACGGCGGTGCCGAGCTGGCCGGCGCCGCCGGTTACCACGATCCTCATTGTTGCACCGCCTGCGCGCGGCGGCGCGGCGCTCCAGGTCGCTCGGTTGCACCTCGCTCCAGGGTCGCTTCTTTCCGCGCCGCCGCGCGCATGCTAGGCGGCCACTTTCAGCGCGCGCCAGACGGCGGGATGGTAGAGGCCGAGCTTCTGGCACAGCTCGCGGATGCCGGCGAGGGAGTCGATGACCTGTCGCCGATACAGCGGGCTCGCGAGGGAGTAGGCCTCGACGAGCACGCGCTCGGGGATGGCGTGCGCGGCTACGACGTCTGCCTGCGGGCGGAGCATGACACGGGCCATGAAGGCGAGGATGAGCGGGATGGCGGCGGCGAGCGCGACGCGGCGCGCCGGCGACAGGCGCGGCACGCGGTCGGCGAGGAACGCGTTGGCGAAGGCGACGTGGCGCGCCTCCTCGGTGACGTGGATCTGGGTCACGCGGCGGACGAGCGGGTGGAGGTCGCGGGCGGCGAGCGCCTTGCGCTGGACGTGGTCGATGGGATCCTCGCCGGCGAGGACGAAGAAGAAGAAC
>DATFWE010000111.1:0-2545 GCA_035259575.1 Haliangiales bacterium | reverse complement strand
TGCCGCGGTCGCCGCCAGCTTCGACGCGACCATCAGGGAGATCGCCCGCGAGAGGAGCATCGCCATCGGGCGGCTCGCCGTGATCGTGACCGGCGATGTCGACGTCCGCGGCGCCCGCGGCGAGAGGGGCGTGATGGTGGGATTCCAATCCATGCGGGTCGAGGTCCAGCTGCGGCTGGGCCCCGACGACACCGACAGCCTGATCGCCGCGGCCGAGGGGCGCTGCGTCATGCTGCAGACGCTGCGCGGCGCCTTGCCCATCGAGCTCGTCAGCGGAATGGGCGACTGACGGTTCGACCGGTCAGTTCGTCAGGTCAACCGGTCGATGAAGCTGCGTCGGGCTGCTAGCATCTGACCCGTGACGAACAAGGAAATCGCCGCAGAGCTATTCGCACGCTTCAGCGCCGGCGACATCGCGGGCGTTCTGGACCTGATGACCGACGACGTGACCTGGCGGATTCCGGGTAAGCCCGAGCTCACGCCGGTTGCGGGCCCGTACGACAAGGACCGGCTGCGAAGGTTGTTCCATCGCATGCTCTCGCAGCTCAAGGACGGGTTGAAGATGACCGTCCTGGGCGCGGTCGCCGAGGGCGACCGCGCGGCCGTGGAGGTCGAGTCGAGCGGAGATCTCCACAACGGCCGCCAGTACCGGCAGCAGTACCACTTTCTCATGACGTTCCGCGACGGGAAGATCGCGACCGTGCGCGAATATCTCGATACGCATCACGCGCACGACGTGTGGATTCGCACGTGACGGCGACCTTTCCAGGCGGCTCCCTTTGAAACCGGAACCCGAGCGGTTCGCCGGCGCGTTGCTCGGCCAGTGCCTGGGGGACGCGCTGGGGTTCGTCGTCGAGGGCGAGTCGCCGGAAGTGTGTGGCGACTACGTGCGGCGGTTTCTCCGCGCAGGACGCGCGGGGGAGATCGGCCGCGGCGGTTTTCCGTTCGGGCAATACACCGATGACTCCCAGCTCGCGCGCGAGCTGTTGCAGAGCTACGTCGATTGCCGCGGGTTCTGCCCGTCGGACTACGCGCGGCGGATCGCCGCGATATTCGCCGAGGACCGCATCGTCGGCCGCGGGCGGGCGACGGAGGAAGCGGCCAGCCGCCTGCTCCGTGGCGTTCCGTGGCACGATGCGGGCACGCCCGCGCCGTCCGCCGGAAACGGCAGCGCGATGCGCGCGGGCCCGGTCGGACTGATGTTCTGGAACGATCCGATGGCGCTCGTCGATACGGCGCGCCGGCAGGGCGAAATCACCCACCGCGATCCGCGCTGCTCGGCGGGAGCGATCGCGATCGCCGGGGCAGTGGCGGTGGCCCTGCGCGGCGGCGCGATCCATGCGGCGTCATTCGCCGGCGAGATTGCGACGTGGGCCACGGAAGCCGACGGCACGGTCGCTGCCGGAATCCGGCGACTCCCGGGATGGCTGCGCATGCCGCCCGACGAGGCCGCGCCGGAGATCGCGGCCGTCGGCAAAGATTTCAACGACGGGTGGCCGGGAGTCTCCCCCTTCGTCACCGGCAGCGTCCTTTGGAGCCTGTACGCATTCCTGCGCAGCCCCGACGATCCGTGGGAGACGCTGTGCACCGCCATCGCCGTCGGCGGAGATGTCGACACGACCGCGGCGATGGCCGGCGCCATCGCCGGCGCCCGCTGCGGCGCCACCGCGCTGCCCGCCGCGCTCGTCGCCAGCCTCAACGATCGGGGGACCTGGGGCCGCGACGACCTCGACGGCCTGGCGCGCGCGGCGTGGGCGCTGGCCGTGACACGCGGGGCGCCCTGACCCCGCCCCACTGGGACGGTCTCCGGGGACGTTCTCCCGCAAGGCCCTGATTTCGCTCGCGGACACGCCGGCACGGGATCTGCTGTGCATACGTCGCCATGGCGCGATGGCTCGCTCTGCTGGCGGCGTCGATCTCGGCGTGCGGCGTTTCCGCGGAAACGCCAGACGCGCCGCCGAGCGCGGACGCCCGCGCCGGCGCCCTCGATGCGGGACCGACCTCCCTCGATGAAGAGTTCGACTCGCCGGACGCCCTGAACCGCCTGGCCGACCTGTTTCCCGCGCTCCACGACACCCTGTCGGTCTCGGGCGGCAAGCTGGCCATGACCCCGCTCGCCGTCCCGTTCACCCACTGGTACTCCGACGCGCACGGACCGTTCCTCGCCAAGACCCTCACCGGCAACTTCGTCGCGGAGATCGACGTCGCCGTCGGCCGCCGCACCGACATGAGCCTTCCCCCGCGCGGCTCGTTCAGCGCCGCCGGCCTGGTGGTGCGCGACCCCGCGTCGACGGCGCCTGGAGCCGAGCGCTGGATCATGTACAACGTGGGCCACCAGGTCTCCTCCATCGCCCGGGAAACCAAGACCACCCGGCCCAACGCCGGCGGCAGCCTGTCGACCCTTTACCTCGTCGATACCCCCGGGGCGGCGCAAACCGGGCGGCTGCGCATCTGCCGCGTCGGCTCCACGTTCTACTTTTTCCACCGCCACCCGACGGAGACGAGCTTCGTCGAGGAGGCCTACGGCGCCGGCACGGTCGCCATG
>DATFWE010000110.1:0-25893 GCA_035259575.1 Haliangiales bacterium | reverse complement strand
GGCTCCCGCCGGTCCGGGTCCCGGAGCCGGTCCCGGCGGCGCCGGGCCAGGCGATCGCCGACCGTACCGCGGAGGCCAAGGGGGGCGCTATCACGCGATCATGGAGGATCGCGCGACGTTTCTCGAATACGTGCGGGGATTGGAGTCGGGCGGCGGGCCGCCGCGAAACCGGGGAGATCGGCGGCGCGGACCTGCCGGCGGCGGAGGAGGAGGGCGCGGCGGCGGCGCCCCAGGCGGCGACGAAGGCGGACCCGGGTAACCTCGCTGATGGTATGATGAAACAGTGACTGACTTCCCCGTCGCCTTCGGCCGCTACCAGCTCGTGGAGCGCCTGGCTGTCGGGGGCATGGCCGAGCTGTTCAAGGCGCGCGTCGTGGGGGCCCACGGGTTCCAGAAACCCGTGGTCATCAAGAAGATTCTGCCCCACCTGGCGGTGGACGCGAACTTCGTGTCGATGTTCATCGACGAGGCCAAGATCACCGCGCGCCTCGAGCATCCCAAGATCGCGCAGGTCCTGGAGCTCGGCACGATCCAGGACCATCTCTACATCGCGATGGAGTACGTCGAGGGGGTGGACGCGCTCGGCGTCCTCAGGGCCTGCGCCCAGCGCAAGCAGCCGCTTCCGGCGCACGTCGCGGTGCACATCGCCCACGAGGTGCTCGACGCGCTGGACTATGCCCATCAGGCGCGCGACGACGACGGCCGCCCGCTGGGGATCGTCCACCGCGACATCTCGCCGTCGAACGTGCTCATATCGCGCCGCGGCGACGTCAAGCTCGCCGATTTCGGCATCGCGCACGCGCTCGACCGCCAGGGCAAGACCCAGGCCGGCATGCTCAAGGGTAAGTACGGCTACATGTCCCCCGAGCAGGTGGTGGGCGCCGAGCTCGACAGCCGCAGCGATCTGTTCTCGGTGGGGATCCTCCTCGCCGAGATGCTGATGGGCCGGCGCCTGTTCACCGCGCCGAACGAGCTCGACGTGCTGCTCATGGTCCGCGACGTCAAGCTCGACCGCCTCGACAAGTACGGCGGCCACATCGAGCCCGACCTCAAGGCGATCGTGCTGCGCGGTCTCGCGCGCGAGCTCAAGAATCGCTACCCGTCGGCGGGCGTGTTCCGCGATGTCCTCGGCGAGTGGCTGTACTCCAAGCGGCAGCGCGTCACGCCGTCGGAGCTCGCGGCGTTCGTCGAGGGGCTGGGGCCGATCGTCCGCCCGCCGCAGGGCGCGCCGCCCGACGCCGGGCGGGGCACGCTCGTGGGCCCGGCGACCAAGGCGAAGGAGCTGGCGGTGCAGGATCAGGCGCGGCTCGCCCGCGAGACCGCCGAGAAGATCCGCAAGGAATCGTCGCCCCCGCCCGTGCGGCCGGGCACGCCGGCGAGGATCGTGCGACCGCGCACGGCGTCGGATGAGATCCCCATCGTGATCGACGAGCCCGCGCTGGAGACCGCGCCGACCGCGCCCGCGGCGGCATCGTCGGTGCCGACGGCGATCCCGCCGTCGGTGGTCGTGCCCGTGCCGCACGCGCCGGCCGCCCCGATCATGGCCGCGGGGGCGCCGGCCGCGCCGGCGGTCGCGGTCGCGACGGCGACCGATCTGTCCGGCCCGATCGTGGTGTTCGAGAAGGCGTCGGCGCCGTCGCCGTCGCCCGAGCCGTTCGAGGTCATCAGCAACGTCGACACGCGCCCGCAGGGCCCCCTCCCCGGACCGCCCAAGGTCGTCCGCCCGTCGGAACGGCCGCACGAGGAGGGCGATCTGGCGTTCCTGCCGCCCATCCGCGTGCTCTACCGGCTCGCGGTGGACAAATCCACGGGCCTGCTCGTCGTCGACAACTCGGTGGTGATGAAGGAGATCTACTTCGCCAACGGCGCGCCCGAGTACGTCGCCTCGAACCTAACCAAGGAGCTCCTCGGCGAGTACCTGGTGGCGCAGAAGGTGATCTCGGCGGCGGAGCTGGCGATGGCGCTGGCGATGATGCCGCACTTCGGCGGCAAGATCGGCGACACGCTGGTGGGGCTCGGGCTGCTCAAGCCGCTCGACGTATTCCGCCACCTGTCGCGCCAGGTGCGCGACAAGATCGTCGACGTGTGCACCTGGCCGCGCGGCACGTTCCAGTGGTACCCGGGGAAACGCAACACGCGCGAGGCGTTCCCGCTCGGGCTCGACGCGTTCGAGGTGCTCGGCGCCGGCGCCACCGCGCTGTCGGAGGAGATGATGGAGGCGTGGGCGCTGCCGTACCACGAGCGCCACCCGGTGGCGGCGAAGAACGCGCGCGTCGTGCCCGAGGCTTTCCGGCTGGGAAACTATCCGCGCGACATCTACAACCGGCTCGACGGGCGCATCGCGCTGCGCCAGCACCTGGCGCGGTTCACCAGCCCGGACGATCGGCTGGCGTTCCTGCGCACCGTGTACCTGTTCGTGCAGACTGACCTGTCGGGCTGGCAGTGATCAGAAGTGCCCGAAGAGGTCGGTGATCTTCACGTCGAGGGCGGTCGCGACCTTGAACAAAGACGACACCGACGCCGACGACTCCGCCCGCTCGATCTGCGACAGCAGCGACACCGACAGCTTCGTGCGGCGCGACATCTGCTTCAGCGTGAGGCCGCGCTGTTTGCGCAGCTCGCGGATGGTCCGACCGATCGTGAGGTGGAGCTCGTCCTCCCGCCGCAGGACCAGGCCCTTTTTCTTGGCGATCCGGCCGATGGCCTCGCGAAAGTCGTCGATCGAGAACGGCTTGCGGATATAGGCCGACACGTCGTGCTCGATCGATGCGGTCGCACTCTCGAGGCTGGGATAGCCGGTGAGGATGATGATGGCGATGTCATCGTCCATGTGGCGGATCTGTCCCAGGAGGTCGATGCCCGATAGCTTCGGCATCATGAGGTCGAGGATCGCGACGTGGAACTCGTGTTCCTTGAGCGCGTCGAGCGCCTGCGTCGGATCGTTGACGACCGAGACGGAGTATCCGTCGGCGCTCAAGAAATCTTGAAGGTATTCGCAGACATCCTTGTCGTCGTCGACGACCAGAATGTTCAGCGGCGAAGGCTGCGCTTGTTCCAACGATTCGGGCAAATCCGAACTCCCGAAGCCGACCATCCCATCCGCCCTAACCCGTTCTACCTAAGGTGTGGTCGGGGCGAGAGGATTTGAACCTCCGACTTTACGGTCCCGAACCGTACGCGCTACCAGGCTGCGCTACGCCCCGTTTGAAGCCTGCATGGGATATCCGAGGAGGGCGGCCAAGTCAACAGAAAAGCTACGGGAATCGCACGGCTGGCACCTTGATCATGACGCCCACCTCGACGAAGCCGCCGACGTCCGCGAGCGTCCCCGCGCGGACATACGGCAAGACGCCTGCGAAAATCCAAAGGGTTCCCTGGATTCCCAGGCGGGTGGGGATCGCCCGCCCGATCTCGGCGCAAGGCCCGACGCCGACGCCGAGGGCGAGGGGCAGAGGTTCGCGGAGGGCGGCCTCGGCCTCGAGCCAATATCGGCCGCCCGGGCGGCCTGCGTAGGAGGCGCCGCCGAACGCGGCGCCCACGAGGGCAGGTATCTGCTCCTCGGTGAGGCGGACGAACGAAGCCTCCAGACCGAACGCGCTGAACCAGCCGCCCTCGATGCGGGTGGCGCCGCCGACCGGGCCGAGCGTGAGGTAGAAGCCGTCGTTGGAGGATTTCGGGACGGCCGGCTCGTCCGCGCGGCCGGAGGATGCGGCGACAAGGACCAGCAAGGCGGCCGCGCGGCGCAAGCGGGGAGAGCATAGCGCGGGCGCGACGCGAATCAGGGCCGGCCCGGCGCGATGGCGCGGATGCGGTTCCACAGGCGCAAGAGCGGGATCTGACACGGCCCCGCGAACTGCGCGTCGGATGCCTCGATCACCGTCCAGGTTCCATCCGCCAGCTGGGCGATGTCGATCGCCACGAAGGGCACCGCGAGGCGGAGCGCCGCCTCGGCCGCCAGCGCCAGCACGGCCCGCTCCTCGGGCCCGCTGAGCTCGGCCTGCGCGTCGTCGGCCTCCCAGTAGTAGCCGTGGTCGAGCAGCGACTCGCGGTAGCGGAACACGCGGAACTCGCGCCCGACGGGGAATCCGGTCGGCGACACGTGGACGTGGCGAATCGGCGCCAGCTTGCGCACGACCGCCTTGCCGCGCGAGCGCACCTCGACGGCGATGGTGTCGCGCACCATGCGGCGCAACTCGTCCGCGGTCGTCGCGACGCACGCCCGGTAGCCGAGCTCCTTGCGCGACTTGACCGCGCCCTTGACGAACACCGGCAGACCGAGCCGCGCCACCGCCTCGTCGGCCTGGCGCGGATCGGTCAGCACGACGCTCTCGGGCGTGAGGTCCCAGATGCGCGGGTAGTGGCGATCGAGCTCGGTGGCGGTGCGGTGCTCGTCCGGCGTGTTCAACAGGCGGATGCGTTTCTTCTCCGCCTCGGCGTAGATCGCGGCGTACCACTCCACCGTCGGGGTGAACCCGACCCACACCGCGGGCAGCTCCACCGCCTGGTTCGGCACCGAGGCGAGCGCGCGCGTCGCGTTGGCGGCGACGCTCAGGTTGGGCTCCTGCCCCGGGTGCATGTAGTACACGCGACAGCCGACCAGCTTCGCCGCCTCCGTCGCCGCGCTCACGTCGAGCGCGGTCCGCGACGGCGGGAGCTGGGCCGAGGCCTCGCTGAGCACGATCATGCGCTCGCATCATAACGCACGCGAGCCCCGATCCGCGTCACGGCGCCGGACAGCCGTAGACGCCGACGACGCCCTTGCGGTCGACCGGCGGCGGCGTGTTGAAGTTGCCGCCGCCCGCCCACATCTGCCCGCCGGGCGCGACCCACGCCGCGTGGAAGTCGGTGCCGAACGGCTCGACGCCGGTGTCGTCGTGCCAGACGCCGCCGACGTAGCGCAGCTTGAGCCCGCCGTTGCCGACGACGAGCACGCCCGCCGCGCCGCACGCCACGCCGTTGGCGATGGACAGCGTGTCGTGGACCGACGTCCAGGCTCCATCGTAATGCCACACGCTCTGCCCCACGACGGCCCACACGTCGTTCGCGCCGCAGCCGTGCACGGTCGTGATCGACGACGACGTCGGCAGCCGCCGGTCCTCCCACGCGCCCCCGGCGCGGCGCCACAGCGCGCCGCCTTCCCCCGCGACCCACATCTCGCCGCCGGCGCCCCACACCTTGAAGAACGCGAGCCCGCGCCGGGGTGGTCCGGCGGGCGCCAGCGTCCCGCCGCTCCAGTGCAGCACCACGTCGTTGGCGGCGGCGCTCCCTTGCCCCGGATTTCCGCCGACGATCCACACGTCGTCCGCGCCGGTACCCCACACGCCGTAGAGCGTGGCGTCCACGTCGCTCGCCATCGGCCCGAACGTCCGGCCGTCGCCGCGCAGGATCAAGCCCCGCTCGCCGACCATCCATACATCGGCGCCCGTCCCCCACACCCACCACAGCGTCTCGGCGCGCCCCGTCGCGATCTCGCTCGTCGTCGCGCCGTCCCAGCGGAGCGCGAGCGCGCCCCCTGCGCCCAGCCCGCCGCCGACGAGGAACGTGTCGCCCCCGCGGGCGAAGATCGACAGCACGCTGCGGTCGAGCGCGCCGAGCACCGGCTTCCATCCGTCCGCGCACTCGGGCGATGGGCAGGCGGACAGCATGGCCAAGAGTAGACCGACCCTCAATCGTTGCGCCGCTCGCTCGCGACGCCTCGGGGCGCCAGGTCGCTCGGCTGCGCCTCGCTCCAGGGGCGCCTCCTTCCTCGGCGTCGCTCGCTCGCTCAATCCCTCACCCCGGCGTCCCCGGGCGGACAGCCCCCCGGCCCGGCGTCGGGCCGCGCGGCGCAGCTCGAGCCGAGCACGTAGCGGGCGGCGCAGGTGCACGCGCAATCGAGCGCGTGCTCGGGCTCGGCGCAGAACGGCACCACCATCACCGACGCGCTCCCCTGCTTGCCGTTCTTGTCGGTGACGCTCACCTCGACGCGGTAGGGCTCGCCGTAGAGGTTCCGCACGCCGCTGACGTTCGGGCACACGCCGATATTGGCGAAGTTGTCGAGCTCGGCGGGCGCCGCGGGATACGCCCAGCCGTCGTCGGCGACGATCAGGTTCACCGGCCGCCCCTCGAGCTGCACGCGGTTGGTGCACAGGTCGCGCACGGCCGCGATCAGGTTCACCCCGCACGTGTCGAGGTTCCTGGCGCGCACGCCCGCAAGGATCACCTTGCCCCCCTGCGGCGGCTGGATGAGCGCCGCCGCGGCGCCGTCCGCCGCCACGGTCGTCGTGCCGTCGGCGCCGCGCAGCACGACGCCGAGCGCGACGGGCTGTCCCGCCTCGCCGACGGGACCCGAGCAGGTCGTGTTGGCGGGCGAGGGGCACCCCGCCAGCAGCAGCACCAGCAGGAGCCTCAGAAGCAAGTGATGTCGCTCGCCGCGACCTTCGGGTAGTAGTAGAGGAACAGGTTGCAATGCTCGCTCGTCTCCACGACGGGGCCGAAGGTGTAGCAGCAGTCCTTGACGGTCGACGGGTCGCGCGCGTTGACCGCGTCGCACCCGCCGGCGGCGGGGTCCGGCGGCATCCACTGGAACTCGCACGTCCACCACACGCCCCCCGTCGCGTCGTTCAGGACCGGCGAGTAGATGTGCATGTCGGGGTGGTCCCAGTGGTCCGACGAATAGAACATGCTCGCGGGCGGCGGCTGGGTCGTCGACACGCCGTCCCACTGGTACACCGAGAAGCTCACCCCGCGCGAATGGAAATGGCCGTTGGCGGCGACGATGTTCGTGCCGCCGGAGTTGAACAGGCACGTCCCATGGAACGTCGGGTTGGGGTTCGACTGGCAGATGCGGATCGACTGCTCGGTCGCGAACAGCGTGCCGAGCTCGACGGGCGCCGCCGCCTGCGAGCGGTACATGTCGAGCACGACGTGCGCGTTCGCGGGCGTGTCCTGCGTGGACGCGTTCACGTAGTGGACCTGGACCATGAGCTTCTCGCCGGGGGAGAACCGGTGCGCCACGTTGCCGGGGAGGTGCCAGTCGTAGTAGGGGTTCGCGGCGTCGGACTGCTGGCTGTTGACGACGAGCGGCCAGTCGGACCAGTTGCCGCTCTTGAAGCACTCGTCGGTCCTGGGGTCCTCGCCGTGGACCATCGTCCCGGGCGCGCCGTCGAGGTGGACGATCGTCTTCACGCGGAAGACGTTGACGTGGTGCGTGCCCGGCAGCGCGCCGAGGCGGAAGCGATCCATGTAATAGTCCTGCCCGGCGTTGAGGTCGGGCATCGCGACGAACCAGCAGTCCTGATACTCCTTCCCCTCGGGGACGGTGTAGACGGGCGTCTGGAACTGGTAGCCGGTGGCGTTGGTGGGGTCGAGCGACACGTCCCGAAAGCCCGCGTCCGGCGTCCCGGGGCTGGGCGACGGGCACGCGGACACAAGCCCCAGCAAGGCGAACCAGCGCATACGCCAAGCCTATCAGAACCGTAGCGGACGGTAGCCGAACAGGCGCACGCGACGGAGATAAACGTCACACAAGAACAGGCAAGCGACGGCAAGCAGCACGAACGGCCACAGCTCGCGGTGGGTCTCGATCTTCTCCCCGGTGCGCGCGAACAGCTGCGCTGGCGCTGGGGAGGCAAGGCCGCCGGTGACGAGCGCCGCCTGGCGCAGCGGCTCCGGATCGGGCGTGGCGCGCAGGTATTCCGCCGGGTAGGGGAGCGCCACCGCCCCGAGCGATTCGGCCACCACGCGCCCGTCGCGCCGGTGCACCGCCTTGAGCAGGTACGAGCCGTAGCGGTCCACCGGGAACTCGGCCTCGTAGCGCCCGGCCGCGGTCTGGTTCATCGGCAGGCTGCGCTTCACCTTGGCGTCGCGCGGGTCGATGATCTCCAACGTGGTGTCCATGGCGTTCACGAACCGGTCGTCGGGCCCGACGGCGTCGACGACGACGCGGGCGCGCCCCGAGACGACCTCGGCGCGCAGGTCGTAGCTCTCGTACTGGCGGTGGCGCATCGTCGTGCGCACCACCTGCGCCCAGAACTTGGCGTACCCCGGCCAGGTGAGCCACCCCTTGGCCCAGCGGTTCTTCACGTCGCTGGTCCAGGCGACGACCTGCCCCAGCCCGACGCGCCAGCGGGCGAGCAGCGGCTCGGCGCGATCCGACACGAGCACGACCTCGGCCGTGTCCTTGGGCTTGGTGGTGACGTAGCCGCGCAGCGGCGGCGACGCGTCGACGCCGGTGCCCTCGATCATCTCCACCCGCTTCACCACGTGCACCGTCACCAGATCCTCGACGAGCGACGACTTCTGCACCTCGCTCGTCTCCTTGACGAAGATCTTGGGCAGCTCGCTGGCGTTCTCGGCCATGTACAGCTTGCCCTCGCCGTGTTCGGAGATCATCGCCAGCATGTTCCGGTCGGCGTCGCCGATGCCGACGCACGACACGGTGATGCGGCTCTGGCGCATGTCGTCGACGAGCTCGGGGATGCCCTCGGCGGCCGCCTGCCCGTCGGTGAGCAGGATGACGTGCTTCACCTTGGCGTTGACCGGTCCGAGGACCGAGAACGCCTCCTGCAGCGCGGGCAGGATGTTCGTGCCCCCGCCGGGGTGGAGTTTGGCTATGTCCGTCGAGATGCGCAGGCGGTTGGACGCGCGCTGCAGCCTCACGATCGTCATCGGCGTGTTGTCGAACGCGATGACGGACAGGAGGTCGGACGGGTCGAGCACCTCCGCGGTGGCCCGCGCCGACTCCTTGGCCATCTCGAGCTTCTCCCCCTGCATCGACCCGGAGCGGTCGATGACGAGGACCAGCGCCACCGACGGCTGGTTGATCTCCTTCTCGCTGTCGAAGCGCACCGGCAGGATCTTCTCGATGCGCGTGCCCTGGTACCCGCCCGAGCCGAACGAATCCTGGCCGCCGGCCATGATGAATCCGCCGCCCATGTCGCGCACGTAGGCCTCGAGCGCCGCCATCTGCGACGAGCCGAGGAACACGGCCGACAGATCCGACAGGAGCACCAGGTCGTAGGTCTCCAGCTCCTTGGGCGACCCGGGCGCGCCGCGCGGGCCGCGCACCTCGACGTCGATGTTCTCGCGGTCGAGCGCGCGCTTGAGGTAGCTCGCCACCGACGGATCGCGGTCGGCCTCGCCCTCGATATAGAGGATGCGCGGCCGCCCCTTGACCGGCGCCGACGCGACGGTGACGTTGTTGAGCTTGTTCTCGTCGTGCTTGGGGTCCTTCACGGTGACCCGCAGGGTGTAGGTGACGAATCCGGCGCCCTTGGCCTCGGTCTTGAACGGGATGCGGTTCTGGCCCTCGTGGAGCACGACCGTCTTCGACGGCTCGAGGCCGTTGGGAAAGTCGTCCTGGTAGAGCGAGAGGACGACCTCCTCCGTCTGCGTCGACCACACCTCGGCCACCGCCGAGAACGGCGCGCCGACCTTGATCCCGTCGGGGAGGTGCACCGCGACGGCGCGGATCTCCTGGTGCGGGTCCTCGGGGAACGTATTCCACGACACCTTCACGCCGAAGTCCTTCGCCTTGTAGGCCTCGGCGAGGAGGTCGCCGTCGGTCTGGATGCCGTCGGAGAGAATCACCGCGCGCGGCAGCGTGCCCGGCGGGTACAGCCCGTACGCGAGCTGCAGCGCCGCCTGGATGTCCGTGCCGGCGCCGTGGCCCTCGTGGCGGGCCACGCGCGGGGGCGTCGAGCCGTCGGCGGGGACGAGCAGCGGCCGCTCGGCGAAGCTCACCACGTACATCGCGTCGTCGGCGGCGCGCGCCCGCCAGGCGGCGTCGACGTACGCCTGCGCCGCGGCGAGCTGCTTGTCGGACACGGAGTCGGACACGTCGACGAGGACGACGGTGGCGATCTTGGTGGCGTCGATGACCGTGCTGGGGCGCGCCAGCGCCGCGGCGGCGCCCACGAACAGGAGCGAGCGGACCGCGCCCATGAGGATCTGCTGCGGTCGGGACAGATCCGACAGCGACACGCCGAGGGCCCAGAACACGAACGGCACGACGGCCGCGAGCCCCAGCCAGTCCGGCTCGAGGAACGTGATGTCGCGGCCGAACGCGTGCACCGCGAGGGTGTCGCGGCCGGCGAGCGCGATGCGGATCGCGGCGAACAGCGCGGCGGCCGCCGCCGCCGCGATCGCCGCCGAGACGAGGGCGCGCTTGGCCGGCGCCTTCATTGTTGCACCGCTCGCGCGCGCCGGCTCGGGGCGCCGGGTCGCTCGGCTGCGCCTCGCTCCAGGGGCGCCTCGATCCTCGCCGGCGCGCGCTCGCTCATACCGTGACCCGCCGGTGGTAGGTGACCCACTCGACCGCGGACAGGAGGAGCGCCGCGAGGACCAGGTAGACCCAGATCGAGCGCGACAGCGACGGATGGAACGCGGGCGGCGCCTCGATCGCCCGGCCGCCGAGGACGAGCTTCCGCTCGGGCTTGATGTTCGACTCGAGCGGATCGGCCAGGTTGGCCGCTACGCCCAGCCCGCCCTCGGCGCGCTCCACCTTGTACACTCCCGCGTACGCGCCGAAGACCCGCGCCCGTCCGTCCTGCACCGGCGCGCGGAACGCGCCCGCCGGGCCGTCGACGGTGACCTCGCCGGTCTCCTGCCCCGCCGGGATGGGCCACACCCGCCCGGTCTTGTAGGTGGTGAGGAGCTCCGCGTCGTCCCCGGCGAACCAGTCGAGCACGTTCATGAGCAGGACCGGGAACGCGACGCGCAGCATGAGGTCGGTGCCGTCGAGCGCGAACCCGAACGCGACGAACTTCGTTCCCCCGCGCGTGCCGGCGACGGCGATCGGCTCGCGCACCGACTTGGCCAGGATCGCGTCCCCGTCGCCGGGCACGAGCACGCTCGCCTTGTCGATGTTGACGTCGACGAGCGTCACCCAGCGCGTCACCGGGTGCTCGGCGAGCTCGGTGATGTCCGGACGGACGATCTCGCCGCGCGTCGCGACGGGGACGCCCGTGGGGTGGAAGTACAGCGCGGGAACCGACGGCGGCGCCGCGGGCGTGAACCCGTCGAAGACGACCGCGTCGTAGCCCGTTTCGGCGCCCGGCGTCCAGGCGGCGGGGCGGAGCTTGTCCACCGTGAGGTTGGCGTCGAGGAGGAGCGCCGCCTCGAGGTAGAGGTTGTCGGCGGTGACGACCAGCGCCTTCTGCTTCTTGCGCTCGGGCAGGAGCGCCCACGCGGTGTCGTCGAGCGGGAACGCGTCGGGCGGACCGGAGGCCGGCTCGATGTGGGCGCGCAGCGTGCGCTCGTCGCCGCCGCCGAGGTCGGGGTAGATCTGCCGCTGGCGCTCGCCCGGCGCGAGGGACAGCGTGCGCGTGTCGATCGCCTCCGCGCCGGAGTACAGGCTGAGCTTCTCGGTGACGGGGTCGGGGCCGAGGTTCTCGACCTCGACGAGCATCTCGTACGACAGCTTGTTCTGGAAGTAGCGGCGCACGTTGAACGCGACGATGCCGACGTTGCGGTCGACCTCGCCGACGGGGACGAAGCGGACGTCGATCCCCGACAGATCCACCACGTCCAGCCGGCCGGGCGCCGGCTGCCAGACGATCTCCTTCTGCGCCCCGCGGTACGCGCCGTCGCCGACGATCACGATCATCGGGTCGCTGCGCCCGCGCAGCGCGTCGGCGGCGGCGGCCAGCGCGCGCGGCAGGTCGGCGGCGGTGTCGGTGGGCAGCACGCGATCGACGAGCGCGAGCAGGCGCGCGGCGTCGGTCTCGAAGCGCGTGAGCGCGGTGGCCTGCGCGTCCATCTTGAGCAGGAGCGCTGCGTCGGCGCCGCCCAGGCCGCGGAGGAGCTTGCGCGCCTCGCGCTTGGCGAGCTCGATGCGCGTCGTATCCCCCTCGCGCACCTTCATCGAGGCCGACGCGTCGAGGATCACCACCACGTTCCGCCCCGACGTGCGCGCCTCGCCGATCTGCGGGTCGAGCGCCGCGCCCAGGAGGAGCGCCAGGAACGCGAGTTGCAGCGCGAGGCTCACCAGCCGCTTCAGGCGCCGCCACCAGGTCGAGCTGTCCCGCTCGCGCAGCACGCGCTGCCACAGTTTGGAGAACGGGATCTCCTGCCGGCGCCGGCGCAGCTTCAGGACGTAGGCGACGACGACGAGCCCGCCCAGGCCGGCGGCGAGCCACGCCAGCGTCTGCGGCGTGAGGGGAAACGTTACGCTCACTTGAGGAACCCCCCCGCCCGGAAGATGCGCAGGATCAGATCGTCGAATGGGTGCTCGGTCGACGTGCGGAAGAACGGCACCGCGCGGGCGGTGCAGAACCCCTCGAGCTCCTTGCAGTAGCGCTCGTGCTCGCGCCGGTAGTCCTCGAGGATCGACGCCGAGATGGTGACTTCCTTGGGCTCCCCCGTCTCGCAGTCGAGGAGCGTGAGATCGCCGTGGAGCGGCGGGTCGGCCTCCTTGCGGTCGAAGATCTGGATCACGAACGGGTCGAACTTGTGGTAGCGGACGACGTTCAGTCCCTCCTCGAACCCGATCGGGTCGTAGAAGTCGGACACCACGACGACCATGCCGCGGCGCTTGGTCTGGTGGACGAACTGGGTGAGCGACGCGCCCAGGCGGGTGAGCCCGCCCGGCTCGACGCCGCGGAGGAAGTCGAACACCTTGAAGATGCGCCCCTTGCCGCGCGCCGGCGGGAGGCGCTCGTGCACGACGTCGGAAAAGGGGACGATCGACACGCGGTCGAGGTTGGCGAGCCCGACGTAGCACAGCGCCGCCACGACCTTCATGGCGTAGTCGAGCTTGGGCGGGTCGCCGATGAGCATCGAGCGCGAGCAGTCGAGGAGCATGTAGATGGAGAGGTCCTCCTCCTCCTCGAACAGACGCAGGAGCAGCTTGTCGAGCCGGCCGTAGAGGTTCCAGTCGATGTAGCGGACGTCGTCGCCCAGGGTGTAGTCGCGGTGGTCGGCGAACTCGATGCCCGCCCCGGTCTTGCGCGTGCGCCGCTCGGCGCGGACGCGCCCGGCGAACACCTTCTTCGACACCAGGTAGAGGTACTCGAGCTTCTTCAGGAACTCGTCGCTGAAGAGGCGCTCCCGCTCCACCGTCGCACCGCTCGCTCGCGACGCCTCGGGGCGCCGGGTCGCTTGGCTGCGCCTCGCTCCAGGGGCGCCAGTTTCCTCGGCGTCGCTCGCTCGCTGTGGGGGCGCGGCCAGCGGCACGATTATCTCGTCTCCGGTACCTTGGCGAGGATCTCGTCCACCACCGCGTCGGTGGCGATGCCCTCGGCCTCCCCCTCGAAGTTCAGGATCAAACGGTGGCGCAGCGCCGGCGCGGCGACGGCGCGGATGTCGTCCACCGCGACGGCGTAGCGCCCCTGGAGCAGGGCGCGGATCTTGGCGCCGAGGAGCAGCGCCTGCGCGCCGCGCGGGGAGCTGCCGTAGCGGACGTACTTCTTCGCCATCGGCGTCGCCTCAGATTCCTCGGGGTGCGTCGCCTGGAGGACGCGCACCGCGTAGTCCTGGACGTTGCGCGCCACGGGCACGCGCCGCACCAGCTCGCGCATCTCGAGCAGGCGCGGCTTGGTCACGACGCGGGCGGGGTGGGGCACGTCCTCGCCGGTCGTGCGATCGAGGATCACGTGGAGCGCCTCGCGGCCGGGGAAGCGGACCTTGAGCTTGAACAGGAAGCGATCGAGCTGGGCCTCGGGGAGCGGGTAGGTCCCCTCCATCTCGAGCGGGTTCTGCGTCGCCAGGACGAAGAACGGCGGGTCGAGCTGGTACGTGGTCTTGGCCAGCGTGACCGAGTGCTCCTGCATCGCCTCGAGGAGCGCCGACTGCGTCTTGGGCGTGGCGCGGTTGATCTCGTCGGCGAGGACGATGTTGGCGAAGATCGGTCCGCGCGAGAACGAGAACATCTTCTGCCCCCGCTCGTCCTCGATGATCATGTTCGTGCCGAGAATGTCGGCCGGCATGAGGTCGGGGGTGAACTGGATGCGGGCGAACGTGGCGTCGATGCACTCGGCCAGCGTGCGCACCAGCATCGTCTTGCCCAGCCCGGGGACGCCCTCGAGCAGGGCGTGACCGCCGGCGAGCACGGCGGTCACCACGCCCTCCACGATGTCCTCGTGGCCGACGATCATCTTGGCGATCTCGGCGCCGAGATCGGTCACGTCCTTGCGGAACGCGTCGATCTGGGCGTCGACGTTCTGGTTCATCAGCGCGACGTTGGTCATGTCTTCCTCAATCCGTGTGGGGGCGGATGCGCTCGAAGTAACGCTTGATGTAGTAGCGGTATCCCGGCGGGACCTTCTCCAGGTTCATCACCTGCTCGATCACTTTCTGGTAGTCGGCGTAGACCTTCGAGTACGACTCCGAGGCGAACCCCCGCTTCGCCGACGTGATGATGGTGGCGCGGCGCGACGGGCCCTTGCCCTTCTGCCCCTCGAGCTGGTCCTCCTTGAACTTGGCGTCGGCGAGCTTGGTCGGGTCGCCGGTGACGTTGGGGTCGTGCTCGTCGCCCCACTGCTTGCCGCTCTGCTGCTGGTCCTTCCTCAGCCACGGCATCTTGTCCGCGGCGTTCCCCTGCGGGCGCCACGATTCGGCGTCGCCCTTGTGCCCCCCGGCGCGGCGCTCCCATTCCTTGATCCGCTCCGACCGGCCGTCGCCGCGCGCCGTCTGCCGGCCGCCGCGGCCCTGGGGACGGGGCTTGGCCCGGCGGATGGCGTCCTTCAGGTCGGCGAGCTGGGACTTCATTCGCTTCTGGTTCTGCTGCTGGCGCATCTGGTCCTGCGCCTTGCGCGTCTCGTCGGCGGCGCGGCGCATGTTCTGCGCCGACTGCTGGCGCTGCTGCTCGTCGTTCTTCTGCTTCAGGCTCTCGGCGGCCTTCTCGGTGGCGCGCGCGAGGCGCTCGAGCACCCGCCCCGGCCGGCTCTCCTGCTTGTCGCGCTGCTCGCGCTCGAGCTTCTCCAGCTCGCGCTGCTGCTTCGCGAGGGTGCGCTTGAGCTCCTCGTTCCCGGGCTCTTTCTTGAGCTTGTCCTCGAGGCGGCGGACCTCGTCTTTCTGCTGGTCGATCTTCTGCTTTTGCTCAGCGTCTTCCTTGGCTTCCTGCTTCTGCGCCAGCTCCTTGTGCTTGTTCTCCTGCTTACGCATCTCGTCGGCCCACTTGCGCAGCTTGTCCTCGTCGTCCTTGCGCTTGAGGTTCTCGGCCGCCCTTTCCAGGTTGCGCGTCAGGCGATCGAGGGGGCGCTGCTCGTCGGGGCGCTCGGGCTTGCGCTGGAGCTTGTCCAGCTTGCGTTTCTCTTGGGCCAGGGTCCGCTTGAGCTCTTCGTTCCGGGGATCCTTCTGGAGCTTCTTCTCCAGCCGGGCGATCTCTTTTTTCAGGGCTTCGGCTTCCTTGGCGTCCTGTTTCTTCGCCGCCTCGCGCTGCTTCTCGGCCGCCTTCTCGAGCGCGTCGGCGAGCTTTTTCTGCTCCTCGGGCTTGAGCGCGCCCTTCTCCAGCTTGTCGGCCAGCCCTTCCATCTCCTTGCGCGCGGCGTCGAGGTCGCCCTTCTGCAGCGCTTCGCCGAGCTTCTTGGTTGGCTCGTGCTTGGCCAGCTCTTTCCCCTGCTCCTTGAGCTGGCTCATGAGGGCGTCGCTATCGGCGTCGGTCGCGGCGCCCTGCTGGTACGCCTGCTCCAACGCGTCCATCTTCGCGAGCATCTCGAGCTTCGAGATCTCCCCCTTCTCGGCCTTGTCGAGGAGCTCGTCGAGCTTCTTGGCCATCTCCTCCAGCGCCGTGTCGCCCGTCTCGGCGGCGACACGGTGCATGTCGTCGACGATGTCGCGCTGGTACTGCACGTCGTCGTGATCGAGCGCCTCCGTCTGCTCGCTGGGCGCGGGACCCGGCGGCACGGCGGCGCGGACGGCGGGGCGCGGCTCCGGGCCGAAACGGAGCAAGCAGACGAGCGCGCCCACCGCCGCGAACGCGCCGAGGGCGCGCAGGTCGCGCGGCACGCGGAACGGCGCGGCGGCGCGGACGTTGGCGCGGGGCGCGGCGCGCAGGCCGTCGGCGATCGCGGCCTCCATGAGCGCGACGGTCTCGGGGTGGAGGACGGGGGGCCGGGCGAGGCGCGCGGCGAAGTCCACGGCGGTGCCCAGGCGGTCGGCGAGCCCGGAGGCGCGATCGAGGCGACTGGCGAGGAGCGCGGTCGGGAAGCGGCGGAGCGCGCCGAGCGCGGCCGCGAGCGCGACGGCCGCGGCGACGCCGAGCGAGGCGGCGCGCGCGGCGGGGGCCGAGATGATCTCCATGCGCCCGAGCCAAAGGACGATCAGCGCCGCGGCGACGCCGGGGATCGCCGCCGTGGTCCCCCACTCCAGGGCTTGCTGGAGCCGGAGCCGCCGCCGAACCTTACCGAGGAGCGCGTGAATCCGCCGGACGTCGGTCATGGTCGCACCGCTCCCTCGCGACGGCGCGGGGCTCCGGGTCGCTCGGCTGCGCCTCGCTCCCAGGTCGCCCAACTCCGCGCCGTCGCTCGGTCGCTCATGGTGGCCCTCTCCCGATTTTAGCATCGTATTGCAACGCGCCACGCGCGCGCCGGATCTATGATGTAGACATGTCCTTACCGAGACCCACCCGTGCGGTGGTGACGGGTGCGGGCTCGGGTCTGGGTCGCGCCCTGTGCGAGGAGCTCGGCGCCCGCGGGGCGCGGGTGCTGGCGAGCGACATCGACGAGGCGGCGGCGCGCGCCACCGCCGCGGCGTGCCGCGCGGAGGCGGTGCGCTGCGACGTGTCGCGGCTGGCCGACGTCGAGGCGCTCGCCGACGAGGCGGATCGGCGCCTGGGCGGGGTGGACCTCGTCGTCAACAACGCCGGGGTGGCGACCGTCGGCCGGGTGGGCGACGTGCCCATCGCCGACTGGGAGTGGCTCATCGGCGTGAACCTGTGGGGCGTGGTTCACGGCTGCCACGCGTTCGTTCCGCGGCTGCGCGCGCGGCGCGCCGGACACATCCTGAACGTGGCGTCGTGCGCGGGGCTGGCGTACTTGCCGTTCATGGCGCCGTACAACGCGTCCAAGGCGGCGGTCGTGGCGCTGTCGGAGACGCTCCGCCTCGAGCTCGAGGGCGACGGCGTGGGCGTGACCGTGCTGTGCCCGACGTTCTTCAAGACGAGCATCATCGAGTCGGCGCGCGGCGACGGCCGTGGGCGCGACATCGCGCGCCGGGCGATCGACGCCGCCAAGATGAGCGCGCGCGACGTGGCGCGGGTGGCGCTCGACGCGGTCGACCGCAACGAGCTCCACGTCGTGCCCATGGCCGACGGGCGCTGGATCTGGCGCGCCCGCCGCGCGTTCCCGCGCGGCTATCTGCGCGTCGTCAAGAAGGTACTCGCGCGCTGGGCGCGCCGGGAGGGGATGGAGCTCGGGCTGTGATACCTGAGGCGGTGAACCGCCTGGCCGCGGCAGTGGGCGGGGCCGCCACGCTGTTCGTCGAGCGTTGCTACGCCGCCGGATTCTCCCGCGCCACCGACAGCATCAACAGCCGATCCCACCGCGGCTCGACGGACGACGCCGCCGCGAGCAGCGCCAGCGCCACGCCCGCCGCGCCGTACACGAGACCGGTCTCGGCCCAGTCCATCCCATCGCCAAGCCCCCTCGAGAAGCCGGCGCACCGCCGCCCCGGGCGGCGCAACCCGAGCGTCTCCGCCAGCCACTCCCTCGCGGCGCGGGCGAATCGCTCGTCGCCGGTGGCCTGCCACATGCGCACGTAGATGTGCAGGCGCCCCGCGGCGCCGTGGCACAGGAAAGGATTGCCGGTCCAGGCCGGAACCAGCTCGGGGTCGCCGAGCCAGCGCAGGAGCTCGTCCCCCGCGAGCGCGGCGCACCGCGCGGGCGTCCACGCGATCGCGCGCAGACCGAGCTCGACGGCCCGCGCCCGGTCGGCGCTAGAACCGCCGGCGGCGAGCATCGCGCCGGCCACGCCGGGGTCGCCGGTGCACCACGACGGCCACCTGCGATTCGCGGGTCGTCCGTCCTCGAGCCAGTAGGAAAACTGGATCGCGGCGTTCGGGTCGCGCTGGTTCCACAACCACGCGCTCCCCTCGGCCAGCAACGGCTCCGCGCCGGCGATCCGCCATGCCGCGGCGCCGCCGAGGAACGCGAGGATCCCCGGGACGCCGTGCGCCGCCCCGAGGCTGTGGACGGTCCGCCCCTCCGACCGCGTCGTCCAGGCCACACCATCGGCAAAGCGGTCGGCCATCTCGGCGAGGCGAGCGACGATGTGCTCCAGCATCCGCCGCGCCGCGGGGGACGGCATGCGCTCCAGCGCATACATGCCGATGCCGAAGAGCTCCTCCGACGTCCCGGGGAACGGCGCGCGCGCGACGTGCTCGCACAGGAGCTGGTCGACGTCCTCGAGCGCGTCGCCCTCTTCGGGCGGTGCGCCGGAGACGTGCTGGATCACCCACGCGATGCCGGGAAACCCGCCGAACAACGAGGTCCCCAACCCGACCCCGGCGACCGCGGCGCAGGCCCGCTCGATGCACGCGTCCGACTGCGCCCGCCAATCGCCGATCCCGGCGCGCCACGCATAGTGAAACAGGAGCGCGTACGCGGCCTGGCCGAGGAGTGTCGGGTGCGGCGACGCATCGACCCAGCGAGCCGCCGCTTCCTCACAGACCTCTCGAGCGACCGTCAGCGCCCGCGCGCGCTCGTCCCCGTCGACGAGAGGGCGCCACGGGGTCAATGCGTCGTCGGACAGCAATTCACGACCGTCGCGTCGGTCCGATAGCAATACCCGCCGAGCGCCGAATTCCCGCCCGCCACCGCCCCCAGCTGGCGGTCCTGAAGCACCCGAATCGTCTCCCGCGCCACCCTCAGCTTCTTCTGTTTCGTCGTCTTCATGAAGCTCGGTGATGCAGCCGACATGCCGGGCGAGTCCCCGCGGCGCATCCCCTGCGTTCGGCCCATCAGATCGGCCCCTTATCGCTTGCGCAAGCCCCGCGCTTGTGGCCGCCGCAGCCACAGCTCGCGCACGTTGTGAACGAACTGGAAACTGTGTCAGTCGCAGCTCGCCGCCGCGGGAACGAGGCGCTCGCCCTCGAGGCGAAAGGGGACCCGGCAGCGGACGAAACGGTCCAGGGCTTCGAGCCCGTCGAGGCCCGTCGCCCAGACGTCCGCGGTCCCGTCGTCGCTCACGACCACCAGGCTCCGGCCGTCGTGAGAGAACGCCGCCCCGCCCACGCCGCCGGCATGGGGTAGGACGTGCAGAAGGCGGCCGCTGGCCACGTCCCAGATTCTGGCCCCGTCCTGCGCCGTCGTCACCGCCAGCGCGCCGTCGGGGCTGAAGTCTCCCCAGTGCAGACCACTCTTGTGGCCGAGGAGCGATTCGACCCTTCGCCCCGTCGCCGCGTCCCAGACGATCGCGGTCTTGTCGTTGCCGCCGGTCAGCGCCCGCGCCCCATCTGGGCTGAAGGCGGCGAGCTCGATCGCCGGCTCCCGGCCCTCGAGCGCGACGAGAGGACGGCCGTCGCGCGCGTCCCAGATGCGCGCCGCCGCGCCGGCGCCGCCGGTGATCACCCGCAGATCGTCCGGGCTGAACCGGGCGACCGACAGGGCGTCGCCCGGGGACAATGTGAGCACGAGCCCGCCCGAACGCGCGTCCCAGATCCGCGCCGACCCGTCCTTGCTCGCCGACACGATGCGCGCCCCGTCGTGGCTGAACTCCGCATAGGTGACGTCGCCGGTGTGGCCGGTGAGGTCGAGGACCCGGGTCCGGGCGTCGAGATCGACGACGGCCAGCGCCGGCGCCGTCTCGGACCCGCCCACGATCGTCCAGAACCCGACCACCGCGCGCCTTCCGTCGGGGCTGAAGGCGGCGGTGCGCGGCGGGCGATCGAAGCTCATCTCCGCCACCACCGCGCCGGTGCGAGCGTCCCACACGCGCAACGCGCCGTCGTCGCCGGTGGTGAGGATCCGGGCGTCGTCGGCGCTGAACGCGCACGTCCACGCCTCGCCGGCGTGCGCGCGGAACGTGCGGTGCAGCCTCTCGTCGGGCATGCGCCGGATCTGCGCCGACTGGACGTTGCCGACGAGGATGAGCGCGCCCGTCGGATCGACGACGAACGGCCGCCTGACCTCGCCGGCCTCGTACGCGGCGATCGACTTGCCGGCGTTCGCGTCCCACACGCGGACGGTGTTGTCCTCGCCGAACGTCACGACCTTTCTGCCGTCGGGGACGAACGCGGCCGCGTAGGCAGCGCCCTGGTGGCCTTCGAGGATCCTCGCGACCTTCGCCGCGGCGACGTCCCAGATGCGCGCCCGGCCGTCGCCGCACGCGGTGACGAGCTCACCCCGGGGACCCCAGCGCGCGTCCAGGACCTCCCGCGGATGGACGAGGGAGGCGAGCTCGCGCCCGGTCGCCGCGTCCCACACGATCGCGGCCGGCACGTTTTCCTGGACGGTGACGATGCGCGCGCCGTCCGGCCCGAACGAGGCGACGGCGAGCTTGCCGCCGGCCGCACGGAGCGCGGCCATCGGCCTGCCGTCGCGCGCGCCCCACGTGCGGACGGCTCCATCCCGGCACGCGGTGAGGATGCTCTCGCCGTCGGGGCTGAATTCGGCAGAGTCGACGGGACCGGGGTGCGGCAGAGTGAGGAGCAGGGCTCCCGAGGACACGTCCCACATCTTCGCTGTGGCGTCGCGGCTCGCGCTGACCAGCCGCTTCGCGTCGGCGCTGAAGCTCACCTGGTACACCCTCCCCGCGTGCTCGAGCCGGTGGCGCAGGGCGCCGGACTGCGCGTCCCAGAGGCGGGCCGCCCCATCCCAGCTCGCGGTGGCGAGCACGTTCCCGTCGGGGGCGAACGCCACGCCATAGACGGCGTCGCCGTGGGAGAGCTGAAGCGCCGGCGCGCCCGTGGCGGCGTCCCACAGCCTGGCCGTCTTGTCGGCGCTCCCCGTCAGCACGCGCGCGCCGTCGGGGCTGAACGCGGCCGCCCACACGCGGTCCCCGTGCCGGAGCGTGGGCGGGCGGGGCGGCACCGCCTCCTCCGCGCGCGCGACCATGTAGCGCATGGCGACGGTGTCGCGCCCGTGCTCGTGCGCATCGTCCAGGTAGACGAGCGCGCGCTCGGCGTCCCCGGCGAGGAACGCCTGCCGCCCCTCCTCCTCGTGGGCGTCGACGAGGCGCTCGTGGAGCGCGGTCGCGCTCTCGTTGGCGCGCCGGTTGGCCGAGATCAGGATCACCACGCCCGCGCCCAGCGCCACGACGATCGCGATCGCGGCGCCGCGCACGGTCCGCCGCCCGCGGGCCGCGTCGCGCAGGCTCGCCCGGCCGAACGCCTCCTCCGTCTCGGTCAGCGCGCCGGGATAGCGCGCGCGCCACAGCCGGTACTCCGCCAGCGCCTCCCGGCGCCACAAAAGGCCCCGCGGCCGGCCGCGCTCGTCCCACTGTCGCGCGGCGGCGCGCAGCCCATCGCGCAGGCGCGCCCCCTCGGCGTCGTCGCGGCGCCACGCGACGAGCCGCGGCCACGCCGACAGCAGCGCCTCGTGCACCACCTCGACGCGATCGTCTTCCGACGCGACCAGGAGGCGCGCCGCGATGAGCTTCTCCACCACGGCGTCGGCGGCGGCGTTGCCGTCGAGCACCTGGCGCAGCTCGACGCGGGTCAACGTCGCCCGCGTCCCCTCGGCGGTGACCAGGTGGCGGAACGCCTCGCGCACGGTGCGCTGCTCCTCCGCGGTCAGCCCGGCCAGCGTCTCCTCGGCGTGCCGGGCCAGCGCGCCGCCCACCCCGCCCATGGCGTCGTAGGCCTTGCGCCGGAGCTGCTTGAAATGGCGGTCTCGCACGTCCCACAGCTGGCGGGCGGTGAACGACAGCAGCGCCAGCGCCCCGGGCTGGTCGGCGACCGCCTGGACCATGCGCGCGGGCAGATCGCGATCGTCGAACTCGTAGCCGGCGCGGCGCGCCGGCTCGACGAGGATGCGCAGGAGATCGTCCGGCGCCGGGGTCGTCAGCAGCTGGAGCCCCTGGGCCAGGCGGTCCGGAAGCAGCTCGGCCGCGCGCACGAGGAAATCGTCGCGCAGTGTCAGCACCACGCGCACGCGATCGTCGGCGGAGCGCGCGGCGCGCGCCAGCGATTCGGCGTAGAGGCGCCGCTCGGCGGGATCCCGGCACAGCGTGAACAGCTCCTCGAGCTGATCGACGACGAGAAGGATGGGGGCGCGCGGGGCGGCGGCGGCCGCGCGCAGCGCCGCGCCGAGCGCATCGGGATGCGCCGGCGCCGCGGGGACGTCCGCGTCGGTCAGGCGCGCCGCCAGCGCCGCGATGGGCCAGGTTCCGGGTCGCACCACGATCGCGCGCCAGTCGGCGAGCGCGGGGACGACGCCGGCCTGGACGAACGATGTCTTTCCGGCGCCGGACGGGCCGACCACGGCGAGGAGCGGCTGGGCGCGCAGCCGGTTGACGAACGCCTCCACCTGCCGCTCGCGCCCGAAGAACAGCGGCGCATCGTCGCGCGTGTACGACGCGAGGCCCCGGTAGGGCGCGACCTCGGCGGCGGCGATCTCGGCGGCGACGGCGGCGTCGGCGGCTAGGTTCCGGCGGAACCACTCCCACACCTCCTCGTCCTGGCGCTCGTACGCGTGCGGCATCGCCACGAGGCGAGCGCCGACGCGCCCGCGCCCCTCGAACAGGAACAGCTCCTCCGGCGCGCCTGGGGCCGGCGGCGCGACCTGCACGATCGGCGACAGCGCGAGCGTCGGGCGACCGTCGCAGTCGGCGAGGACCGGCTGCCCCTCGGGGGGCGGCGGGCCCACGAGCGCGATCGACGCGCGCCGAGTCCGTCGGATTCCCATCCACACCTCGGCGCCCGCGCCGCGCGGCACGACCAGGCGGTAGTCCCACAGGAACGCCACGGCGCGCAGCGCGAGCGCCAGCTCGGGAAGCAGGCGGACGAGCTCGTCGCGCACCCGGTCCTCCTGCGAGCGCGAGCCGGCCGCCTGGCCCTCGCGCGGGCCCGCGAGCCGCAGCAGCGGATCGGCGAGCCCGCTGTCGCCGCCGGCGCCCGGCGCGAGCGGGCCGCGGGCGAAGAACAGCGCGACGAGCTCGGGGATGGGGTAGGCGTCCTGCCGCAGCGCGAACGGCCGCACCAGCTCGCGCGTGAGCTCCAGCCACTTGTTCTCGTCGAGATCTTTGCGGCGCAGCGACCGCAGCATCTCCGCCACCGCGCGCGAATCGCCGGCGCCCCCCGGGCCCACGCGGGTGCGACAGGCGAGCGCGCACATCCCGAGCCAGCGGACGACGACGTGCACCACCTCCCACAGGGCCTCGCGCGCCTGGTGCGGGTTGCGCGCGGCGTCGAGCGCGGCCACCGCCTCGGCGATCGGCTGCGGCGCGCCGGTGACGGCGCTCCGGAGGAGCGCGTCGTCGAGCTTGGGGAGCGTCTCGGCGTCGGCGGTGAAGCCGGACGCGTCGCGGAACGCCGACGCGAAGGCGAGCGCGTCGGGGTAGCGGTCGGCCGGGTCCCCGGCCATCGCCTTGGCCATCACCGCGTCGAGCGCCCGCGGGAGCTGCGGGCCGAGGGACGGCGGCACGCGATCGCGCGGGCGCCCGCCCGGCCGGCGATCCCCGTGCCCGAACGGGGTGTGGCCGGTGAGGCATTCGAAGGCGAGGACCCCCAGCGCGTACAGATCGGCGCGCGCGTCGGCCGCGGCAGCCTCGCTCCACTGCTCGGGCGCCATGTACGACGGAGAGCCCAGGGCGACGCCGTCCTCGGTGAGCTCGCCGGCGCCGCTGCGGATCGCCGCCGGTGCCACAGCGGCGGCCGCGGGCGTGGACCGGTCGTCGTGCAGCTTGGCGATGCCGAAGTCGAGGAGCTTGGGCAAGAGGCGGCCGGCGCGCGCGATCACCATCACGTTGGCCGGCTTGAGGTCGCGATGCACGATGCCTGCCTCGTGCGCGCTGTGGACGACCTCGCAGATGCGGTCGAGGAGCGGGACGAAGCGCTCGAGCGGGATCGGGCCCTGGGCGACGAGGAGCTGGTCGAGCGGCGTCCCGCGCACGAGCTCCATTGCGATCCACATCTGGCCGTCGGGCTCGACGCCGAACGCGTAGACGTGCGCCGCGTAGGGGTGGTCGAGCTTGGAGGCGAGCCGCGCCTCGCGCAGGAAACGGTGGGCGTAGTGCTCGCGCGTGCGCAGCTTGCCGTGGAGGACCTTGATCACCGCCTCGCGGCCTAGAACGGGCTGCTCCGCGCGGTAGACGGCGCCGAAGCCGCCCTCGCCGATCGGCTCCCTGACGACGAAGTCGCCCAGCGTGCGGCCGGTGAGGTCGGCGGGCTCGGTCGGGGCGGTCGGGACGGCGACGGGCAGCGTGGCGGCGAGCGCGGTGGCGCGCACGCGCGGGGACAGCGCGGCGAGCACGGCGGCCGCGTCGGGGCGGCGCTCGGGATCCGGCGCCAGCATGCGGGCGAGGAGATCGTCGATCCCCGCGGGGCGCTCGACGAGGCAGCGGGCCAGGACCGCGCCGAGCGCGCGCACGTCGTCGCGCGCGTCGCGGGCCGGACGCCCGGGGCGGAAGCCGATGAGCTTCACCGCGTCGGCGCGGAAATCGACGAGGAACAAGGACGACGCGTCGACGCCGCCGTGGACGACGCCGCGCGCGTGCGCGGCGGCGAGCGCGGCCGCGGCCTGCTCGGCGACGCGCAGGCTCTCCTCCATGCTCAGGTCGCCGTTGGCGAGGCGGGCGCCGAGGTCCTCGCCCTCGAGCCACTCCATCGCCAGGTACGGATCGCCGGCGGCGGTGCGGCCGTGCGCCAGCGTGCGGACGATCTCCGGCCGGCACAGCGCCGCGAGCGCGTCCGCCTCGCGGGCGAAGCGCTCGAGGTCGCCGGCGTCGGTCGCCGCGACGATCTTGATCGCCGCGTGCCCGTCGGTGCGGCGGTCGAGCGCCCGGTAGACTGCGCCCAGGTTTCCGGGCGCGGCCGGCCGCTCGATCTCGAACCGGTCGTCGATGACCTCGCCCGGCGGCACCGGGCGATTATAAGGCTAGGCCTTCTTCTCTTCCCCGGGCGCCGGAGCCGCGGGCTCGGCCGGCTTCTCCGGGGCGAGCTTCTCGGCCTTGGCCTTCAGCGTCTCCTCGAGGGTGCGCAGGCGCTGCGCGGTGTAGTCGAGCGCCTTCGACGACATCTGCAGGCTGTAGTGCGCGAACTCGCGCGCGCTGTCCTGGACGTCCTTCCAAAGCCTTTCGATCTCGGTCTTCGCATCCATGTCGGTCACTCCTTCTTGTCCAAGCACGTCGAACAGATGAAAACCTTGCTGTCGCGCGGGTGATGGGTGAGGCCCACGTGGGCCCGCTCCCCGCGCGCGAGCTGCCGCTGGCATTTCGAGCACGGCACGGCGATGTTGAGCGTGAGGTCCTGCCAGCCGTACACGTCGTCGGTTCCCTCGAACCGATCGCGCATTCGCTTCGTCACGTCGATCGCGTCCTCGAGCATGTTGCGCACCAGGTTCGACACCGGGACGCGCAGCCGTTCCGCGAGGCGCTTGATCTGCTCCTCCAGCCCCGCGGGGATCCGCGTGTGGAGGATTCGCTCCTTGGGCTCCTTGCCAGTCACGACGTGTCACAAGATAACACGACGTAATACGTGTGCAAGCTCTATCTTGTAACTACAGGGAAAATTTTACCATTCCGTACTTGTTGTTGGACCGGTCGACCTCCTCCAACCTCGCGTCGGGGGCCAGGCCCATGAGGAGCTCCCGGAGCTTCTTCACGCGCTCGATCTCGGTGATGAGGAAGTAGCTCTTGCCGGATCCGACCTGCGGCTTCAGCCAGCTCGAGAACTTGGTGGTGTCGACGTCCACGAACACGGTCTTCATGTCCTCGAACGGCGGGTTCCAGATCTCGCCGCCGGAGTAGAAGTTCTCGCCGCGCCAGTTGAGCTGCCACGCGTACATCCGGTCGGCGTTGACGGCCACGAAGCGGCGG
>DATFWE010000109.1:0-4159 GCA_035259575.1 Haliangiales bacterium | reverse complement strand
GCCGCCTCGCTCACGTCGTAGAGGGAGACGTCGAATCCGGCGAGCGCGGCGACGTGGGCGATGCCCGCGCCCATGGTGCCCGCCCCGAGGACGGCCAGCGTTTCGGTCATGCCGGACATGGTATCGTGCCCGCCGTGGATCGGGACGCGCTTCGCGCGGCGCTGAGCGAGATCGTGGGCGACGGCCGTGCCTCCGCCCGCGACGTCGACCGCCGCGCCTACGCGCGCGACATGTGGCCGCGCGTCCTTTTGGCCGTGCGCGAGGGCGCCGTCGCGGAGCATCCCCCCGACGTCGTGGTGTGGCCGCAGACCGCCGAGGAAGTGGCCGCGATCGTCCGGCTGGCGCGCGCGCGGCGGGTCCCGGTCGTGCCCTACGGCGCCGGCTCGGGCGTATGCGGCGGCGCGCTGCCCCTCCACGGCGGCATCACCGTCGACCTCAAGCGCATGGACCGCATCCTCGCCGTCGACGAGAACGATCTCGTCGTCGAGGCCGAGTGCGGGATCAACGGCGAGCGGCTGGAGCGCGCCCTGGCCGCCAGGGGCCTCACGCTGGGGCATTTCCCCTCCTCGATCTATTGCTCCACGCTCGGCGGCTGGCTGGCGGCGCGCTCGGGCGGGCAGATGTCGACGCGCTACGGCAAGATCGAGGACATGGTGCTCGGCGTCACCGCCGTCACCGGGCGCGGGGACATCGTGACGACCGGACGGTACGGGCGCGTCCAGGCCGGCCCCGACTGGACGCAGCTGCTCGTCGGCAGCGAAGGGACGCTGGCGGTGCTCACCAGCGGTCGGCTGCGCATCCGGCGCGCGCCGCAGGCGCGGCACGTGCGCGGGTTCTCGTTCGCCCGCATCCCCGCGGGGCTGGAGGCCGTCCGCCGCGTGCTCCAGCGCGGGCTCCGGCCGGCGGTCGTCCGCCTGTACGACGAGTTCGACTCGTGGATGGCGTTGCGCCCGCACGACAAGGCAAGGGAGGCGCGTCCGTCGGGCGCGCTCCCCGGGCTCGAGCCGCCCGCGCCCAAGAAGGGCCTGCTCGCCGGCCTCCTCGGCGGCGCGCTCGATCGCCCGCGCGCGCTCAACGCGCTCGTCGAGCTCGGCGCGCAGAAGCTCCTCCGTCCCGGGTGCCTGCTCATCGTCGGCGTCGAGGGGGCGGAGCCGCGCGCGCGCGTCGAGGCCGGCGTGACCTTCGCCGAGCTCGAGCGCTCCGGCGGCAAGGACCTCGGCGAGGAGCCGGGCAAGGACTGGCTCGCGCGCCGCTACGCCGTGTCCTACAACATGTCCAAGATCTTCGAGGCGGGGGCGTTCGTGGACACCATGGAAGTGGCGTCGACCTGGGAGCGCCTCATGGACCTTTACGACGGCGTGCGCGCGGCGCTCCTCCGACACGCGTTCGTCATGGCGCACTTCTCCCACGCCTACCCGGAGGGCTGCTCGATCTACTTCACGTTCGCCGGCCATGCCTCCACGCGCGCGGCGGCCGAGGCGAAGTACGACGCACTGTGGCGTGACGGCCTGCTCGCCGCCACGCGCGCCGGCGGCACGATCTCGCACCACCACGGCGTGGGGCTGCTCAAGGGACCGTACATGGCGGAGGAGCATCGCGAGTCGATGGCGCTGTTCCACGCGCTCAAGGAGACGCTCGATCCCGACGGGATCATGAACCCCGGCAAGCTGGGGCTGCCCAGCAAACAATGGACCGCGACCTGACCGACAAGCTCGCCGAGATCGTCGGCGCGGCGAACGTCACGCGGGCGACCCGCGACCTCGCGTCGGTGGGCGAGCGCGAGCGCGGCCGATCGTGGCTGGTCCGCCCCGGCTCCGCCGCCGAGGTGGCGCACCTGGTGCGCCTGGCGGGCGCCGAGCGCGCCACGGTCGTGCCGGTGGGCACCGCGTCGCGCCGTCGCCCCATCGCCAAGGTTGTCGACGCGCGCCCGCGCATCGTCTGCGATCTCAAGCGCCTGAATCACGTCGTCTACCTCGACGAGACGTCGCTGGTGGCGCAGGTGCAGGCGGGGATCACCGGCCTCGCGTTCGAGGAGCTCCTCCACCCGCGCGGGCTCACGCTGGGCGACTTCCCGCCGCCCGTCCTGCGATCGACGCTCGGCGGGATGCTGTCGGTGCGCACGCCGGGCAAGAGCACCCCGCGCCACGGCATCCTCGAGGACGCGGTGCTGGGCGTCTCGGCGGTGCTCGCCGACGGGCGCGCCGTCCACACGCGCGTGGCGCCGCGGCGCGCGACCGGCCCCGATCTGGGGCGGGCGTTCCTCGGCAGCGAGGGGGCGCTCGGCATCGTGACCGGCGTCGTGCTGCGCATCCACCGCCGGCCGGAGACGCGTCTCCTCGACGCCCACCGGTTCCCGTCGGTGGACGCCGCGCTCGCGGCGACGTTCGAGGCGCTGCGCCGCGACGCGCGCCCCGCCGCCGCGCGCATCTACGATGCGGCCGAGGCAAGGGCGCACCTCGGCTACGCCGGCCCCGGGCCGGAGGAGGCGGTGCTCGTCTTGGCGGCGCACGGGCCCTCGGAGCTCGCCGCGGCCGATCGCGACGTCGTCGCCGCGGCCGCCGCCGAGCGCGGCGCGACGCAGCTCGGACCCGCGCTCGCCGAGATATGGTGGAAGCGGCGGCACGGCCACGCCGTACCGGGGAAGCCGCCCCCGCCGCCGGCGCTCGAGGCGTGGGCCGTGCCGTCGCGGCTCGCCGCGGTGCGCGCCGCCGCCGTCGCCGCGGCGGCCGCGAGCGGCCGCACCGCACGCACGCACCTCGCGCGGCTGGATCTCGACGGCGGGTGCGCGTTCGTGACGCTGCTGGATGGCGACGAGCCCGACCCGGTGGGGCCGGCGCGTGCCCCCGTCGAGGCGGCGATCGTCGCCGCGGGCGGGCACCTCGTTGGGAGCCGCGACGAGGCGCTCGAGCCGTACCTGGGCTCGCTGAAGCGGATCCTCGATCCGCAGGGTATCCTGGGCTGACGGAACGTCAGCCGCCGAGCGCCTGATCGAGGTCGGCCCACACGTCGGCCTCCGCCTCGATCCCGACCGAGACGCGCAGGAGCCCGTCGCCGATGCCGAGGGCGCGGCGCACGTCGGGCGCCAGCATCACGTGCGACGAGGTGGCGGGGTGGTGCACCGTCGTCGCCGTGCCGCCGAGGCTCGGGGCGAGCGCCACGAGGCGCAGGCGCGACACGACCTGCTCGGCAATCGGCCCGTCGCCCGCGTCGAACGACAGCATCGCGCCGCGCCCGGGGTAATGGACGGCGCGGACGCGCCGGTCCGCGCGCAGGCGCGCCGCGAGCGCGCGCGCATTGGCCTGCGCCCGCTCCATGCGAACCGCCAGCGTGCGCAGACCGCGACACGCCAGCCACGCGTCGAGCGGCGCCGCCTGCATGCCGAAGCGCTTGGCCACCCCGCGCGCCGTCGTGATGAACGCGGCCGGGCCCGCGACGACGCCGGCGCACAGGTCGTGGTGACCGCCGAGGAACTTGGTGGCGGAGTGGAGGACGAGCGGCGCGCCCATTGCGATCGGGCGGTCGATGATCGGCGTCGCGAACGTATTGTCGACGCACAGGAGCGCGCCCCTCTCGCGGCAGATCGCCGCCAGCCGCGGCGCGTCGACCTCGCGGCAGAGCGGGTTGGAGATCGTCTCCACGAGAACGAGCTTGGCGGGGAGCGCCGCCGCCACCGCCGCCGGGTCGTAGGCGTCGACCTTGACGACCTCGATGCCGAGGCGCACGAAATCCTGGAACGCGAGCGCGATCGTGCCGCCGTAGGCGTCGGCCTGCACCACCACGCGATCGCGCGCGGAGCAGGCGGCGAGGACGGTCGCGGCGACCGCCGCCATGCCGCTCGACGTCGCGATCGCGTCCTCGGCGCCCTCCAGCGCCGCCACCGTCAGCTCCAGCGAGCGGGCGTTGGGCATACCGTAGCGGGCGTAGACGTAGCCCTTCCCCTCGACGAGCGGGGGGATCGATTCGCCGATGGTGTCGAATTCGAAGACCGAGGTCTGGTACAGCGGCTCGACGGACGGACGCGCGTCCGGCTCGGGCGCGCGCACGGTGTGGGCGCAGGTGGTCGCGAGGTCGGGCATGCCCGCAGTGGTACCATGGCCGCATGCGCCGACGCCTGGTTATGCTGATACTTAGCTTCGCGGCCTGCGGCGGGGGCGGCGGC
>DATFWE010000108.1:0-21062 GCA_035259575.1 Haliangiales bacterium | reverse complement strand
AGGCGGAGCCGCGCGCCGGAGCGAGCGAACGGAGCAACAAACAGTGAGCGAGCGGAGGCGCGCGCCAGGCGACTTCGAGCGAGGCGCAGCCGAGCGAGGCGGAGCCGCGCGCCGGAGCGAGCGAACGGAGCAACAAACAGTGAGCGAGCGGAGGCGCGCGCCAGGCGACTTCGAGCGAGGCGCAGCCGAGCGAGGCGGAGCCGCGCGCCGGAGCGAGCGAGCGGTGCAACGATGAGGCGCGCGGTCTTGATGTTGCTCGTGGCCGGCGCGGCGTCGGCGCACTACGTGCCGGGCGACCGGGTGATCGTCGTGCAGGCGGAGAAGGACGGCGCGGCGGTGCTCGTCACGTACCGTCCGCTGGAGCGCGTGCGCGACGCCATGGTGACCGCGGCGCTCGCGGCGAAGCCGGCGGAGCGCGCCGAGAGGCTCAAGGCACTCTACGCCGCGCGGGCGCTGGCGACGCTGCGGCTGACGCTCGACGGCCGGGCGCTGCCGGCGGATCGGGTCGAGGCGAAGCTCGTCGACGATCCGCCCGGGTCGCGCCGGTGGGTGGCGGCGGTGCTGGTGAGCGTGAAGGTGCCGGCGGGCGAGCACGTGCTCGACGTGGACGTGGCCGAGAGCGAGGAGCCCGTCGTGACGGAGTGGCTGGACCGCTCGGAGGGCCGCGCCGCGGCCGCTCCGGCCGGTCCCGGCGTGTGGCTGCGCGGGAAGACCAGGCTGGAGCTGAGGTACCAAAAATGAGACGAGCCCTGTTCGCCCTCGCGCTGGCCGCCTGCGCCGATCGCGGCCTCAAGGACGATCCCGTCCGCGACGTGGACCCGCCCGTGCTGAGCGTGACCGCGCCCGGCCGGGGCGCGATCCTCGACGCGGGCGCGACCGTGACCGTGACCGGGAAGGTGACCGACGCGGGGTCCGGCGTGAAGAGCGTGCTCGTCAACGACCGCCCCGCGACCGTGCGGGCGGACGGCCGGTTCGAGGCCACCGTGCCCGCGGGCGCCGGCATCACGCTCCTCCGCACCGTCGCGGCCGACGCGGCGGGGAACACCGCGTCGGACACGCGCGCCGTGCTGGGCGGGACGCTCGTGCCGCTCGACACGCCGGTCCAGCACGCGCTCACCGCGCAGATTTCCGCCGGGGCGTTCCGGTTCGTCGGGGCCGTTGCGGCCGAGGCCATCGACGGGCTCGACCTCAACGCCGCCGTGGCGTCGGCGAACCCCGTGGTGGATGTGGGCATCCCGTGCCTGAAGGCGCGCGTGGACGTGCTGAACGTGCAGAAGGGCGCGTCGGAAATCGATCTCACGCCCGTCGCCGGCGGGCTGGACCTGTGGGGGGCGGTGTCCAACGTGGAGGTGAAGGTCCGCGTGAAGTACAGCGCGCTGTGCAGCGACGGGGAGGCGGACGTGACCGTGCGCGCCGATCGCTTCCGCGTGGCCGGGACGCTGGGCCTGGGGATCGTCGCGTTGACCGGCGCAGTCTCCGTCGATGTGTCCGACGCGACCGCCTCGTTCGACAACTTCACGATCGACCAGAACCTTCTCCCCGACGCCGTCGTGAACCTGTTCCGCGCCCCGCTCGGCGCGGCGCTCGCCGGCGTGGTGGCGCACGAGATCGAGAACAAGGTCCCCGACCTCCTGGCGACGCTGTTCACGAATCTCGCTCACGCCGAGCCATTCACCGTCGACGGAAAGGTCGTGCACGTGGGCGTGTGGCCCAAGGCCCTGACGTTCACGCCCGACGGGGGCCAGGTGGCGCTCGACACGAACGTGTACGTGGAGAACATGGGCGGGACCGGTCTCGTGTACCTCTCGAGCCCGCGCCCCGCGCCGACGTTCGACGGCGCCGCGACCGCCGGCCAGTTCCGCGTGGCGATCGCCGACGACGCGGCGAACCAGCTCCTGGCGTCGCTGTGGGCGGCCGGGATCTTCGACAAGAGCCTGCCCGTGGTGCAGGGCGCCGCGCCGGCCGATCTATTCGACCGGGTGGAGCTCCGGCTGGCGCTGCCTCCGGTCGTGATCGCGTTGCCCGCCGGGGGCGGGGTGCGCGTGACCGCGGGGGACGTGCTCTGCACGTTCTTCAAGTCCGGCGCGGTCGTGACCAAGCTCGCGGTGTCGGCCGACGCCGTCCTCTCCGGCGAGCTCACCCCCGACAACCATCTGCATCTCGTCTCGAAGACCCCGACCGTCTGGCTCGACATCCTCGACGACGGCGTGAGCGGCCCCAACCCGCTCGCCAAGGGCCAGGTCGAGCAGCTCGGGTCGTTCGTGGGAACGAACCTCGTGACCGTGGTGGGGGATTATCTCGCGAAGGTGCCCATCCCGACGCTCTCCGCCGGTAAGATCGCCGGCGCGTCGATCACCACCGGCGACAAGGACGGCGGGTATGTGCTGGTGACGGGCGTGCTGCAGTAACCGCATTCACTGGCATCCCACCGGCCCGAGCGTATCCACCTCGGCGCGCGTCCACCAGGGCGAGGGCGCGAAGTGGTACTGGAAGAATACGATCCGCACCGCGCGCGCGTGCGCGGGGAGCGGCGACGCGAACAGCGGCTGCACCGCCTCGGGGTCGTGGCACATGCGATCGACGAGATGCGCCACGTACTCCGGCGCGCCCCGACGGTACGACAGGCCGTAGAACCACAACAGGAAGTCCACGCGCGGCTGGTGCGGCGCGACGATCGGCGGCGCGCGGTGCAGATCGCCCGCCTTGTGGCGAAGGTCGTGCTCTACCCACGTCTGCCCGTCGACGGTCGTCTCGAACTGCGGCTCGATGCGCTCGCGCGTGATGTGACCGAACAGATGATAGTTGTTGACCAGCCGGAACGGCTCCACCGCCCCCCGCACCGAGGGCAGAAATCCGTGATCGCCGAACGTTCCGATGGCGCCGATGAGCGACAGGCCGGCCCATGCCGAGATCACGACTGCCGGGACGAGCTTCTTCGGCCGGCCCAGGCGCGGCGCGTCGTCGTCGAGCAGGAACACGTGCAGCGCCAGCGCCAGGAGCACGAAGAACCCGTAGTTCGCCGTCGCCAGGTTCATCAGCTGGAACCCGGTCAGCAGCACGAACGCGACCAGGCGCACGCGCCGTGGGCCGAACGCCAGGAACGGCACGCCGAGCTCGAGCGCCAGCGTCGCCCAGCTCTCGAAATGGTGCCACCCGACGGGGAGCCTGTGCATGAGCCACGCCACCGGCGTGGGCAGCGGCGCCGTCTCGTAGTAGTAGGTCATCGCGCTGCCGTCCTGCCAGTCGTGCAGGTACGACTGCCACTTGGCCATGCCGGACTCGAAGTACAGCTTCAGCAGAAGGAGGCGAAACAGGATCGAGATCCACTTCTCGCTCCGGTCGCGGGGCAGGAACACCGCCAGCGCGCCGCACTCGAGGAGCAGGCTGTCCCACTGGAACCACAGAAAATCGCGGCAGGCAGTCGCGTAGCTTAGATAGAGGAGAGCCGACAGGCCGATGAGCGCGCGCGGATAGACGCCGACGGCGGCCGCGGCCGCGAGCGCCGCGCCGAGCCACGCCCCGCCGACGAGCACGCCGTCGCCGGGCGTGAACAAGCCGAAGACGGTCGGCAGCCGCCAGAACGACGCCTTGCCGGCGATCTCTGCCACGGGCAGGAGGCCGCGGCTCCCGATGAGCACGTCGACCTGCACCGCGAGCGACACCCACGCGATGCACGCGATGCCGGCGAGGAGCCGATGGTAGAGCCGCCCGATGGCCACGGGCGGCTACTTCTTGCAGCTGGTCTCGGCCGCGAAGTCGCCGGTCCGCGCGGAGAGGACGAGCTCGCGCTTCCCCCGCCGCGTCAGCGTCGAGGTGGTCGCGGTGTGATACCCGGCGATGTCGACCGTCCCCGAGAACACCAGGCGGTCCCCGTCCCACCCCGGCGACGTCGACATCCCCCGCGCCCCCTGGTTGTTCACGAACAGGCTCGTGAGCTGATTGCCGTCCCAGCCGTACACGTTCACCGAGCGCACCCGGTCTTCATCGTCTCGCTCGCTCGCGCGGGCTCGGCGCGCCGTGTCGCTCGGCTGCGCCTCGCTCCCAGGGCGCCCCTTCCCTCGCCCGCGCTCGCTCGCTCGGGGCCCCTTCGCCGCCCGCCCGTCGAGCCGCGCCACCACCACCTTCTTGTCGAGCTGCCACGAGAACGCCAGCGTGAACGTGTAGGCCTGATCGCCCGCCTGCGACCGGCACCGCCAGGTGCCGGCGGCCCAGCGGCCGAGGTCGTCGAGGTCGCTCCCGGCGGCCAGCGCCGGCGCCACGGCGAGGCCCGCCGCGACGAATATCGGAAACCTCATCCCTAGAGTGTAAACACCAGCCCGGCCGACACGCAGAAATAATCGATCTCCGCGTGCGAGATGCCGCGCGCGTAACAGCCGATCAGCGAGAAGCCGCCGTTGCCGAACACGTGCAGGTCGAGCCCGCCCGCCCCGTTCACCGTCGGCCGCGGCGATTCGCCCTTCTGCGCCAGCACGCCGCCGCCGGCGGAGATCCACAGCCGCACCACGTCCTTGCCCAGCGTGAACCGCGGCTCCGCCGTCGCCTGCAGCAGCGACGTCTGCCCGTCGTTGACGTTGCGCAGGGGCGCCCAGTCGAACCCGAGCACGAGCCCGAGCCCGCTCGTCGACGTCCATCCCAGCCGGCCCCACACGTCGAGCCCGGGGTCGACGTCATTCTTCATGTCGCCCTGCGGCACCAGCGCGCCGCCGCCGAACGCGAAGCTGAAATAGGAGCTCTCTTCGGCCGCAGCTGCCGCCGGTACGAGACACAGGAGCAGCCAGGCGAGTCGCACCCGGGGCATGGTTGCACAATGGCCCGCAAAGTCAAAAGAAACGCACAAACACGCGCACCGTTGCCAAAGGATGCCAGCGCCGCAAATGGCCTCGGTCGGTGCGCTTGGTGATGCTAGAGTTCCGCGCCTATGCGGAGGCGATGATGGAAGAGCTCATCCAGAAGGCCCGCGTTCTGTGTGAGGCGCTTCCTTACATATCCAAGTTCCGCGGCCGCACCGTGGTGGTGAAGGTCGGCGGGCGCGCGATGGAGGACCCGGCCCTGCGCGAGGCGTTCGCCGACGACCTGATCCTCCTTTCGTGGGTGGGCGTGCGCCTGGTCGTCGTCCACGGCGGCGGGGCCCAGATCGGCAACATGCTCGGCCGCCTGGGCATCGAGACGCGCTTCGCGCAGGGGATGCGCATCACCGACGACCAGACCATGGAGGTCGTCGAGATGGTCCTCGGCGGCGCGATCAACAAGGAGCTCGTCCGGGTCATCCAGGGCCGCGGCGGGCGCGCGGTCGGGCTCACCGGCAAGGACGGCGGGCTCGCCGTCGCCGAGCGGCTCACCTCGGTCGGCGGGGTGGACCCCGGCCTCGTCGGCGACGTCGTCGCCGTCGACGCGACGGTGCTCGAGCGCCTGACCGGCGACTTCATCCCGGTCCTCGCGCCCATCGCCCAGACCCGCGACGGGCAGACCCTCAACGTCAACGCCGACCCGTTTGCCGCGCGCCTCGCCACCGCGCTCGCCGCCGAGAAGCTCGTCCTCCTCACCGACGTGCCCGGGGTGAAGGGCAAGGACGGATCCCTGTTCCCCAGCCTGACCGCCGCCCGGGCGCGCGAGCTGATGGCAGATGGCACCATCACCGGGGGTATGATCCCGAAGGTGGAATCGGCCCTTGCCGCGCTCGCCGCCGGCGTGCGCAAGATCCACATCATCGACGGACGCATCGAGCACGCGCTTCTGCTCGAGATCTTCACCGACCGTGGCGTAGGCACGGAGCTCACACCATGACGACACACGAAGACCTCCTCGACATCGCCGCGCATCACCTCGTCCAGAACTACAAGCAGCAGCCGGTCGTGCTGGCGCGCGGCGAGGGCGTGGAGCTGTGGGACGTCCGCGGCCAGCGCTACCTCGACATGACGGCGGGGATCGCCGTGTGCTGCCTCGGCCACGCCCACCCCAAGCTCACCGCCGCCATCGCCATGCAGGCGGGTCGGCTCGTCCACGCGTCGAACCTCTACTTCATCGAGAAGCAGATCCGCCTCGCCGACGCGCTCACGCGCCGCTGCTTCGCCGACCGCGCCTTCTTCTGCAACTCCGGCGGGGAGGCGAACGAGGCCGCGCTCAAGCTCGCCCGCCGCTACCAGCAGGTGGTGGCGCGCCGTCCCGAGCGCATCGCCGTCATCGCCACCGAGGGGTCGTTCCACGGCCGCACCATCGCCACCGTATCGATCACCGGCCAGGAGAAGTACCGGCAGAACTTCGGGCCGATGTTCGGGCCGGTGCGCTTCGTGCCGTTCGGCGACGCCGCCGCGGCGCGCGCCGCGCTCTCGGGCGGGGACGCCTGCGCGTTCATCTGCGAGCCGATCCAGGCCGAGGGCGGCATCGTCGTCCCGCCCGACGGGTACCTCGCCGCGGTGAAGGAGGCCTGCGTCGCCCACGGCGTCATGCTGATCTTCGACGAGGTGCAGACCGGCGTCGGCCGCACCGGCAAGTGGTTCGGCCACGAGCACGAGGGCGTGACCCCCGACGTGATGACGCTGGCCAAGGGGCTCGCCGGCGGCGTGCCCATCGGCGCGGTCCTCGCCACCGAGGAGGCGGCCAAGGGCCTCCTGCCGCTCCCCGGCGAGCCCGTCACCCACGCGTCGACGTTCGGGGGCAACGCGCTCGCCTGCGCCGCCTCGTTGTGCGTCCTCGACGTGATCGAGGAGGAGGGGCTGCTGTCCAACTGCCGCGAGGCCGGCGACTACCTCGGACGCGGCCTCCTGCGCCTCGTCGAGCGCCACCCCGGCATCGCGACCGAGTCGCGCGGCCGCGGCCTCCTGCGCGGGCTCCTCGTCAAGAAGGACGCGTCCGGCATCGTCGCCCGCTGCCGCGAGAAGGGGCTTCTCCTGTCGGTCGCCGGGACCAACGTCGTGCGCTTCGTGCCCGCGCTCATGGTCAAGCGCCACGAGCTCGACGAGGCGCTGGGCGTCCTCGACGGCGTGCTGGCCGCGATGCCGTCATGAAGAAGCGCGACCTCCTCACCCTTCGCGACCTGACGGCGGGGGAGATCCACGCCCTCCTCGGCCGCGCCGCCGCGCTCAAGGAGGCGCGCGCCGCCGGACAGCGCACCCACACCCTGCCGGGGAAGATCCTCGGCATGATCTTCGAGAAGCCGTCGACGCGCACGCGCGTGTCGTTCGAGGTGGGCATGGTGGAGCTGGGCGGGCACGCGGTGTATCTGGCGCCGGAGGGGTCGCAGATCGGGCGGGGCGAGCCCGTCGCCGACACGGCGCGCGTCCTGTCGAGCTACTGCCACGGCATCGTCATCCGCACGTTCGCCCACGCCCGCCTGGAGGAGCTGGCCCGCTATTCGACGGTGCCGGTCATCAACGGCCTCACCGACGCGTCGCACCCGTGCCAGGTCCTGGCCGATCTGTTCACCACGCTCGAGCTCCTGGGCGACCTGCGCTCGGTCCGCTTCGCCTGGATCGGCGACGGCAACAACATGGCCAACGCGTGGATCGACGCCGCCGGCATCCTGGGGCTGACGCTCACGGTCGCGTGCCCCGAGGGGTACGACCCCGACCCCGCCGCGCTCGCGCGCGTCCCGTCGGTGCGCATGACGCGCGACCCGGCCGTCGCCGCCCGTGGCGCCGACGTCCTGTCCACCGACGTGTGGGCGTCGATGGGGCAGGAGAAGGAGGCATCGGCGCGCCGCCGCGCGTTCGCCGGCTACTGCCTCGACGACGCGCTGGTCGGCCGCGCGTCCGAGCGCGCGATCGTCCTCCACTGCCTGCCGGCGCATCGCGGCGAGGAGATCAGCGAGGCGGTGCTCGAGGGGCCGCGGTCGGCGGTGTGGCGCCAGGCCGAGAACCGCCTCCACACGCAGAAGGCCATCCTCGAGCTCTACTTGGGCTAGAGTCCCACCATGTCGGAAAACCCCGCGACCATCGTGGAGAAGCTGTTCGCGGAGCTCGGCGTCGAGGATCGCGTGACCCGCGTCGCGCCCAACGTGTGGACGCTCGCGAAGGGGTCGGCGACGATCCAGGTCGTGGCGGCGCACGATTTCGTCGTCGCCACCGCCAAGGTCGCCGACGGCGTGCCCCAGGACGGCCGGGAGCGCTTCCTCGCCGACCTCCTCCGCGCCAACCAGGGCATGCTGGGCGCGTTCTTCACCCTGGAGAACGACGGTTCGGTGCGGGTGAATCAGGTCCTGCCCATAGGGTGGTTACAGGCCCCCGAGCTCGGCTTCGTGGTCGGCAACGTGGCCAAGCAGGCCGATGCGTGGGACGACAGGCTGAAGCCCCACTGAGAAAGACCCGCTGAGGTAGAATACTCCCGTGGCGAAAGCGCTCGCCGGCCTCGGCACGGACGATCTCATTCCGCTGGTGAATCCCCAGGCCGAGTTGGAGGGGCTGAGCGCCGAGGAATACTTCGTGCTGACGCGCATCGACGGCCGGACGTCCCTCCACGAGGTCATCCTCATCTGCGGCCTCGGGGAGGCGCGCGCCCTGGCCACGCTGCAGAAGCTGCGCGCCGCCGGGGCGATCTTCTTCAAGGGGGAGACCCCCACCAAGCCGGTGAAGAGCATTTTGACACCCGCCGTCGCGCGTCCGGGGACGGGCAGGCTGCCGACCGACCCTTTGAAGCCGGAAACGAAAGGCGACGCCAAGCCCGAGCCAAAACCCGAGACCAAACGCGAGACCAAACCCGAGAAAAAAATCGACGACGCCTCCCTGGCCGAGGACAACGACCTGACCGCCGAGCAGCGGCGCGCCATCCTCGTCAAGCACGCGCAGCTCAACGAGGGCACGCTGTTCGACCTGCTCGAGGTTCCGCGCGATGTCGACCGGCGCGGCCTCCGCGCCGCCTACTTCAAGCTCTCCAAGGTGTTCCACCCGGACGTCTACTACGGAAAGCGGCTCGGCACCTACCAGCGACGGCTGGCCGACATCTTCGAGATGGTGTCGAAGGCCTTCAACCAGCTCGAGGATGACGGCCGCCGAGAGGAGTACCTCCTCAGCTTGGAGGAAGACAAGGGCGCCGGCTCTCTGACACCCGACGATACGACGCGGGTGCGCCGGCCACGTAAGAATTGAGAACGTAAGGGAAATGTGGTAGCGTCTCCCCGAGTTATCGCGTGTGCGTGCGGCTAGGCGCCACCGTCGGAGAATGAATGGCTGAAAAGGTCATCGGGATCGATCTGGGGACGACGAACAGCTGTGTCGCCGTCGTGGAGGACGGGACGCCCGTCGTCATTCCGAACCGGGGCGGCTACAAGACCACCCCCTCGATGGTGGCGATTGCCGAGAACGGCAAGCGCCTGGTGGGGCACATCGCCAAGCGCCAGGCCATCACCAACGCCGAGAACACGGTCTACGCGGCCAAGCGCCTCATCGGGCGCAAGTGGGCCTCGCCGCCGGTCAAGGCGTTCATGGAGAACGCCCCCTTCCGCATCGTCGAGGGCCCTCACGACGACGTGCGCATCGTCCTCAGGGACCAGGTGTTCTCCATCCCCGAGGTCTCCGCCTACATCCTGCAGGAGATGAAGCTCATCGCCGAGGAGTACCTGGGCGAGGAGGTGCAGAAGGCGGTCATCACCGTGCCCGCGTACTTCAACGACGCGCAGCGGCAGGCGACCAAGGACGCCGGGCGCATCTCCGGCCTCGACGTCATCCGCATCATCAACGAGCCGACCGCGTCGGCGCTGGCCTACGGCTTCGGGCGCAACATCGAGCGTAAGGTCGCGGTCTACGACCTCGGCGGCGGCACGTTCGACATCTCGATCCTCGCCATCGGCAACGGCGTCTTCGAGGTCATCTCCACCGCCGGCGACACCTTCCTGGGCGGCGAGGACTTCGACAAGCGCATCATCGACTGGCTCGTGTTCGGCTTCCAGAAGGAGCACCGGATCGATCTGCGCAAGGACAAGATGGCGCTGCAGCGGCTCAAGGACGTCGCCGAGAAGGCCAAGTGCGAGCTCAGCGCGCTGCGCGAGACCGAGATCAACCTGCCGTTCATCATCTCCACCGGCAAGAACGAGGCGCTCCACCTGCAGCGCACGCTCACCCGGGAGAAGCTCGAGGAGCTGACCGGCGACCTCATCGAGCGCACCGTCGCCATCTGCAAGCGCACGCTCGAGGAGGCGGAGATCGACAAGAAGGAGATCCAGGACGTCATCCTCGTAGGCGGCATGACGCGCATGCCGCGCGTCCAGGAGCTGGTCGCCGAGTTCATGGGCATGGAGCCGTGCAAGGGCGTCCATCCCGACGAGGTCGTCGCCCTGGGCGCCGCCATCCAGGGCTCGGCGCTGCTCGACGAGAAGAACGACGTCCTCCTGCTCGACGTGACGCCCCACTCGCTGGGCATCATGATCGTGGGCGGCTACTTCCACAAGCTCATCGAGCAGAACACGACGGTGCCGACGTCGAAGTCGCACGTGTTCACCACCGTGAAGGACAACCAGACGTCGGTGAAGATCCTGGTCCTCCAGGGCGAGTCCGATCGCGCCGAGGAGAACGAGCTCCTCGGCGAGTTCATCCTGACCGGGCTGCGGCGCGCGCCGCGCGGCGAGGTGGAGATCGAGGTCACGTTCCACATCTCCGCCGACGGCATCGTCAGCGTGAAGGCCAAGGACCTGGAGACCGGGCTGGAGCAGTCCATCACCGTGACGGCGACGAGCGGCCTCACCGAGGACGAGATCCGCCGCATGATCGAGGACAACCGCGACTACATGATGGAGGTGCGGTCGAGTCAGGAGTTCGAGAAACACCGCCAGCAGACCGAGCGGCTCCTCGACGAGATCGAGCACCTGTTCCCGCGGGTGTCCGAGATCATCAGCGGCTCGGACTTCGGGCAGGACGCGGTGAAGAAGGCGCGCACGGTGATCGACAAGGCGCGCACCGCGATCAACACCAAGGACATCCCCGGCATCGTGGAGTCGGCCGAGGCGCTCACGCGCACGCTCAACATGTTCAAGGGTGTCGTGTCCAAGGCGAAGGTGCCGTGAACCGATCCGGCCAGGGATGAGGTAGCGTGGCGCAGGCGAATGATCCCAAGACCGGCGCCGGCCGGGGTGCGGCGGTGATGGAGCGAGGCATGGAGAAGTACCTCGCCGGGGATCTCCTGGGCGCCATCTGCGAGTGGGAGCACGCGCTGACGCTCGACGCCGGGCTGGCGCGGGCACGCGAGTACATCGATTACGTGCGGGAGAACTTCGACGCCCTGACGCGCGAGTTCGACGCCGCCCGCGAGGCGCAGCGCCTCGCCGACGAGGCGGGGATCTCCGACCTCACCGGCGAGGAGGAGTCGTTCGCGGAGGTCATCAGCCAGCCTGGCCGCGCGGCACCGGCGCCGCTCGACGACGCCCTGTCGGTGGTGAACGCGGGGCTGGAGCAGGCCGGCGTCGAGGAGCCCACCCGCGAGCTCAGCCACGAGGACATCGAGTTCATCGACTATCGCGAAGAAGCCCCGCGCGAGCCGACGAGTCCGGGCCGCCTCCCCGCGCCGCCGCAGGCGCCCGCGCCGCCCATGCTCGAGCCCCTGCTGGAGATCGATCTGCCGCCGCCGGAGGGGCGGCTGTCCGACTCCCACGACGACCCGGACGAGCCGCGCACCGGTCCGCGCTACGCGCTGCGCGAGGAGGAGGCGCCCGAGGCGACGTTCACCGCGCCGTCGTTCGCAGACGAGGCGCCGACGCGCGACTTCTACGCCACCCCGCTCGACATCGGGTACGAGGAGATGACGATCGAGCGGCAGGCGGACGACGGCGACGACGGGGCCGAGACGCGCGACGACCGCGACGACGCGCGCGGGGACCCCGACCGGACCAGCGACTTCCAACCCGGCCGCGACCTCGCCAAGAAGCTCAAGGAGGAGGAGGTCCGGGGACGGGTGAGCGAGCTGCTGCGTATGGTGAAGGAGTCGGCCGATCGCGGCGATTTCCGCGGGGCGGTGGAGACGGCGGAGATGGCATCGGCGGCCGACCCCGACGGGCTGGTGTCGCCGGTCCTGCTCCATCGCCACCGCGATCTCCTGTATCGCGTGTACGAGGGGCACCTGGGCGACCTCAAGGCGGTGCCGCTCGTCGCGATTCCCCTGCACGAGATCTCGGCGCAGAACCTCGACCATCGCACCGGGTTCCTCCTGTCGCGCATCGACGGGATGCTCACGTTCGAGGACATCCTCGACGTCGCAGGCATGCCGCGGATGGAGGCGTACCAGATCCTGTCCGCCCTGCTGCGCAAGGGCGTCATCGAAGTGCGGTAGCTGCTAGAAGTGCGGTAGCTGCTAGAGTACGGGCCATGAAAAAGATGGTGCTCGCGTACTCGGGCGGCCTCGACACGTCCGTCGCCATTCGCTGGATCGCCGAGACCTACAAGTGCGAGGTCGTCGCCTACTGCGCCGACATCGGCCAGGAGGAGGATCTCGAGGCGGTCCGCCGCAAGGCGCTCGCCACCGGCGCGTCGAAGGTCGTCGTCGACGATCTGCGCCAGACGTTCGTCCGCGACTTCGTGTTTCCGGCGCTGCGCGCCCAGGCGGTCTACGAGGGGGAGTATCTGCTCGGCACGTCGCTGGCGCGCCCGTGCATCACCGAAGGGATGATGCGGACCGTCGCCGCCGAGGGGGCGGACGCGATCGCGCACGGCGCGACGGGCAAGGGAAACGACCAGGTGCGCTTCGAGCTCAGCGCCTACCACTTCGACCCCAACATCAAGATCGTGGCGCCGTGGCGCGAGTGGTCGTTCCGCTCGCGCTCCCAGCTCATCGCCTACACGCGGGAGAAGGGGATCCCCATCGAGGCCACGCTGGAGAAGCCGTACAGCGTGGACCGCAACCTGTTCCACACGTCGTACGAGGGCGGCATCCTCGAGGATCCGTGGCGCGAGCCCGACGCGGAGATGTTCCAGCGCACGCGCGCGCCGGAGCGGGCGCCGGACCACTCGCGCGTGGTCGAGATCGACTTCGAGGAGGGCACGCCCGTCGCCGTCGACGGGAAGCGCATGGCGCCGGCGGAGCTGCTCGCGCACCTCAACCACGTGGCGGGGGAGCACGGCGTCGGCCGCGTCGACCTAGTCGAGGACCGCTACGTCGGCATGAAGTCGCGCGGCGTGTACGAGACCCCCGGGGGCACGCTGCTGCACCGCGCCCACCGCGCCGTCGAGTCCTTGACGCTCGACCGCGAGGCCATGCGCCTGCGCGACGACCTCATCCCGCGCTACGCCGCCCTCGTGTACAACGGCTTCTGGTTCGCTCCCGAGCGCGTGGCGCTGCAGACGATGGTCGACGCGATCCAGCGTCCGGTCACCGGCACCGCGCGGCTCAGGCTGTACAAGGGGTCGCTCGCGGTGATCGGCCGCAAGGCGCCGGGCTCGCTCTACCGCGCCGACATCGCGACGTTCGAGGAGGAGGACGTCTACGACCAGCGCGACGCGAGTGGCTTCATCAAGCTAAACGCGCTGCGCATGCGCATCTTGGCGGCGCTGAAGAAGTGATCCGGGGGGCCCCGTCGGGCTCCGCACGACGGGGGGCGGCGAGGGCTCGCAGCCGCCCTGTCAATCGAATGGGTCGAAGACATCGTCCTCGAGCTTGCGCCGCCGCTCGGCGTGCACGTCGCGCACGTAGCGGATGAGCGCGTCGACGTAGCTCTCGAACGACGGGCAGCGTATGCCCGTCCCCTCCAGCAGCCCCAGCGCGTTGCGGCAGTTGTAGAAGACGAGATGGTCGAACGACTGCAGGAACGCGAGCGGCATGCGCGCCAGCCGCTCGATCCCCGGCGTGCGCATGACGGCGCGCGCCAGCCCGCTGGGGATGAACCCGCGCGGGCGGCGTTTCTGCGCCCGCTCGGCGACCAGGTCGTACACCTGCCGCGCCGAGAACGGGCAGGGGTCGGTGAGATGGAACGTGAGCCCGGCCGCGCGGTCGTCGAGCGACAGGGCGTAGGCCGCGTCGACGACGAAGTCGACGGGCACGAGGTGCAGCGGCGCCACGCCGCGGCCGGGCAGGGGGAGCCCGAGGTCGAGCGGCCCCTGCACGATGAGCACCATGAGCCAGTACGGCCCGTCGAACCGATCGATCTCGCCGGTGCGCGAGTCGCCGACCATGACGCCCGGGCGGAAGATGGTCACCGGCAGGCGCCGCGCCGCGGCGCGCGCGAGCCTCTCCGCCTCGTGCTTGGTTTCCTCGTAGAAGTTGCGGAAGCCCTGCCCCTCGTCTAGCTCTTCCTCGAGGATGACGCCGCGGCGCTTGCCGGCGACGGCGGCGGTCGACCAGTGGCACAGCCGCCGCAGCCGCCGGCATTCGCCGGCGAGCTCGAGGACGTTCTGCGTCCCGTGGACGTTCACCCGCTCCGCCTGCTCGCGCGGCACGCCCAGGTAGTAGACGCCCGCCAGGTGATGGATCGTCGTCACCTCGGCGGCGAGCTGCTTCACCTCGCCGCCGGCGAGCCCGAGGTCCATGTCGGACACGTCCCCCACGAGGATGCGCAGGCGGTCGCGCTCGGCGTCGGCGAGGCCGGCGGCCAGCGCCTTCGCGGCCTCGGCGAACTTCTCGCGCGTCAGCATGGTGACGCGCGCCCCGGCGTCGGCGGCGAGCACCTTCTTAACCATCCGGGCGGCGGTGAACGAGGGAAAGCCCGTCACGAGCACCGTCTCGGGCGGGGTCGGATCTTCGTCGGTCAAGGTCATGGCGGGTTTCCTGTCAGCGTCCGCCACACGCGCTCCACCTGGCGGCGCGTGTCGTCGAACGGACCCGAGGTATCTACCACGAACGTGGCCGCGGCGAGCTTCTCCGCGAGCGGCAGCTGGGCCGCGATGCGCGCGCGGGCCGCCGCCTCGTCCAGACCGTCGCGGGCCATCAGGCGCCGCAGCTGCTCCTCGGGCGAGCAGGCGACGACGATCAGGCCGTCGAGGGTACGGTGGATGCCGTTCTCGACCAGCAGGGCCGCCTCGTAGATGACGACGTTCGCGCCGGCGGCGGCGTGCGCGGCTACCTCGGCTCGCGACGCCGCGGCGATGCGCGGGTGGGTGATGGCGTTGAGGCGGCGGCGCCGGGCGTCGTCGCCGAACACGATGTCGGCCAGTTTCTTGCGATCGATCGCGCCGTCGGGGAGGAGCACGTCCCGCCCGTACTCGGCGACGATGTCGTCGAACGCCGGTTGCCCCGGCTCGACGACGCGGCGGGCGAGGGCGTCGGCGTCGACGACCGGCGCCCCCAGCTCCGCCAGCATGCGCGCGACGGTGCTCTTGCCGCTGGCGATCCCCCCGGTGAGCCCGATGATTCGCGCCACCGCCTGATACTATCCCAGCCGGCCATGCGCGCCAGGCACGCCGCCTACGTCACCTCCGCCGCCGCGCCGGCGCGATTCCCGCCCGAAGATCGCCCCGAGATCGCGTTCACCGGCCGCTCCAACGTGGGAAAGTCGTCGCTCCTCAACGCGCTGGTCGGCGTGAAAGGCCTCGCGCGCACGTCCGGCACGCCCGGCCGCACCCAGCTCCTCCACTGGTTCGCGGTCGATCCGCCCAAGGGGCCGCCGCTCCATTTCGTCGATTTTCCCGGCTACGGCTACGCCAAGGTGCCGAAAAGCATGCGCGACGCGTTCGGGCCGCTCGTGGATGGCTACCTCCAGACGCGCGCGTCGCTGCGGCTCGTCATCGTGATCATCGACGTCCGCCGCGGCGCCGAGGAGGACGAGGTCTTGTTCCTGCAATGGCTCGCCCAGCACGATCGCGCGACGCAGGTGGTCCTCACCAAGGCCGACAAGATCCCGAAATCCAAGCGCATCCCTGCGGCGCACGCCGTTCAGCGCGCGCTCGCGCTCCCGCGCGCGCCCATCCTGTTCTCGGCCACGACCGGCGACGGGAGCGACGATCTGTGGCGCGTCATCGGGAACTCGGTTTGACCTACACCGCGCACCCGATAAGATGACGGAACATGGCCAGCGGGTCGACCGGTGTCGTCATCAAGGCGCTCCTCGCCAACGGAGGCATCGCCGCGTCGAAATTCGTGGTGGCGCTCGTCAGCGGATCGGCGGCGATGCTCGCCGAGGCGATGCACTCCGCCGCCGACATGGGCAACCAGATCCTGCTCCTCGTCGGCCTGAACCGCTCGCACCGCGCCGAGGACCGGCGCCACGAGTTCGGCTACGGCTCGGAGCGCTACTTCTGGGCGTTCATCGTGGCGGTGTCCCTGTTCACCATCGGCGCCACGTTCTCGATCTACGAGGGCGCGCACAAGATCGCCGATCGCGGCCACGCCACGGTGGGGAATCCGCTGTGGGCGTACATCGTCCTCGGCATCTCCATCGCCCTGGAGCTGTTCTCCATGCACGCCGCCTACGGCGAGTTCAAGCACATGAGCCGGGGGCGCGGGCTGTGGCGCACGCTCAACGAGGCGCGCGACCCGGTCGTGGTGGTCGTGCTGTTCGAGGACGGCGCCGCGCTCATCGGCCTCACCCTGGCGTTCTTCGGCGTCCTGCTCACCAGCCTCACCAAGGACGTCCTGTGGGACGGGCTGGCGTCGATCGGGGTCGGCGTCGTCCTCGCGTTGGTGGCCAGCTACCTCGCGCGCAAGACCAAGAGCCTGCTCATCGGCGAGGCCGTGACGCCGGAGGACCGGGACAAGATCGTGGCGATCGTCGAGTCGACGCCGGGCATCCACAAGCTCATCCACCTGCGCACCATGCACTTCTCGTCCGACGACGTGATCGTGGCGATGAAGGTCGCGTTCGACGACAACGCGACGACCAAGGACATCACGCGCGCCGTCGACGAGTGCGAGGCGCGCCTGCGGGCCGCGCTCCCCTACCTGAAGCGCATCTACGTCGAGACCGGCACCGTGTCCGCGCCGGCGCGCGAGGCGCGCGCCCAGGGGTGACGTGACATGGCGACCCATCCCCGCCCCCGGCGCCTCGAGATCGTGCCCATGCGGCCGCCGGATCTCGACGAGATCATGGAGATCGAGCGGCTCAGCTACAAGCACCCGTGGGCGCGGCAGGTGTTCATCGAGGAGCTCGACCGCGAGTGGGCGCACGTGGACGTCCTGCGCGAGCGCACCGACAAGCGCAGCCGGGTGATCGGCTTCATCAACTACTGGCTGGTGCGCGACGAGGTGCACGTGCTCAACGTGTCGGTGCACCCCGACGACCGGCGCAAGGGGCACGCGTCGCGGCTCATCGCGCACGTCGTGGAGTACGCGCGCCGCCGGAGCTCGCGCTTCGTCACGCTCGAGGTGCGGCGCGGAAACCATGGCGCGTTGAAGCTGTACCGGAGCTTCGGCTTTCGCTCGGTCGGGATTCGACCGAACTACTATGCCGAGGAGGGCGAGGACGCGATCGTGATGCTCCTTGACCTCTAAGCAACAAACAGTCTCAAAACCGAACCGTCACCGGCACGCTCGTCGGCGACGGCTGCGACACGATCACCGCGGTCGTCACCGCGCCGGCGACCACCCCGCCGACGATCGCCCACACCCACCACTTCTCGTACCACGCCGCGCCCGCCTTGGGCGACAGCATGGGGCGCACCTCCACCGACGACTCCGGCAGGATGTCGATGCTGGCGCGGAAGTCCTCGTAGCCCTCCTTGCTCAGACGCACGTCCACGGTGGCCGGCGCGGGGATGACGATCGACCCGATCGGCGTCGTCCCCTCGGGCTTGCCGCCCACGTACACGACCGCGCCCTCGACGTTGGCGAAGATGCGCAGCGTGCCCCAGCGCAGGAAGTCCTCCGGCGGCAGGACGCGCTTGACGAACGCCTCGAGCGTCGCCTCGTCGGGCTCCGTCCCGGGCGGGAACGAGTCGGCCACGCGACCGACCGCCTTGCCCTCGTGCGCGTCGACGAGCTGCAGCGCGACGATCACGTCGCCCAGGTCCGAGACGCCGCACAGCAGCACGTCGTCCACGCCGATCTTCTTCCCCAGCCCGGCGATGCAGCGCGCGTCGCCGCCGCAGCGGGCGACCTCGGCGTCGAGCCCCGCGCCGGCCAGGCGGCGCGCCTCGACGGGGTCGACGACGCGGCGGGACGTCGCCCGCTTCAGGATCGTCGCGAGCCGCGCCGCCGCGTTCTTCACCGCGGTCGTGCCGCCGCGGAACTCGAGCACCGCGATCGACCGCCGCGCCGCGGCCTCCGCCGCGCCGCACCACATCACCAGAAGCGCAACCAGAAGCCTGCGCACGTCAGTCGCCTCCGTAGATCACCGCTTGGTGGAGCGGCGTGAACGTCTCCGCCGCCACGTCCTGCCCGGGCGAGCTGACGCAGGACCAGTCGTCGATCACCGCCACGTTGTGCTCCCAGTCGATCGTGCAGCGCGTGCGCAGCCGCTGCGCGGCGGCCCCGGCGGTGACGTCGACGAGCACGTACTCGTAGGTCTCCATGTCGATGCGCGGCAGGATGATCTGGTTGACCATCGTGTTGCCGATGATCACCGTCCGGATCACCTGGTCGGCGTGGAACACCCCGTGGAGCAGGAGCGCCGCGTGGCGCGCGCCGGGGAGGATCGTCAGCGCGTAGGGATCGAGGGCGTCGGCGCCGAGACGATCTTCGGTCACCTGCCCCGGCTCGGTGAGGTCGTTCGACTGCGCCAGCGCCTGGCTCGGCGCCAGGTCCAGGCTCGTCGGCGCCCCGCCGTCGAACCCGACCGACGCCAGCACCACGAACAGCTCCGACGCGTCGCCCTTCCAGCCCGCGCCCCAGGCCCGCTGGTCGGACACCGCGACGCTCGTCACGTGGGGCACCTGGAGCAGCGGCGTCTGCCCGCTCCCGTCGGGTCCGGCCAGGACGAGCGCGTTCTGGCACGGCTCGGCCACGATCAGCGAGCCGGCGCGCGGGCCGCTCGGCACGACCGCGAGATCGCGCGCGCCCGACACGAGCAGGATGCGCGGCTCCGGCACCGGCGTCGCCGCCAGCCGGACCGGCACGATCGCCGACGGCGCCTGGCAGCTCGTCGGCAGCGCCGGGTTGACGAGCACGTACGCCTTGGTCGGCCCGACCGCCACCGCGGCCGGGTTGGAGATCGCGGCGAACCCCGCGGTCGTCTTCCCGGCGCGCAGCGCGCCGAGATCGACGAGCGAGATCCCCGTCACGTGCGCCACCGCCGCCCATTTCCCGTCGCGCGACACCGCCACGCCGATCGCGCCCGTCTGGAGATCCGCCGTGCCGCCCACCGCCGCGTGCGTCGACGTCGACACCAGCGCGAGCTTGTTCTGGGCGACGACGACGACCTCGCCGCCGTCGGGCGTGGTCGCGACCGCGGCCGGCTGCGGCGGCACCGCCACCGGCCGCGCGTAGGGCTGTCCCGGCTCCACCGTCGCGTCGAACGCCCACAGCGCCGCGCCTCCGGCCACGTAGACGAACGGCCGGCGCAGCTTCATCGACACCGACACCGCGTCGCCCGACGTGACGTCGAGCGGCCCGGCGTGGCCGAACCCGAGCAGCCTCCCCGACGGCGACGTGGCCTGCAGGTCCAGCTCGACGCCCGTCGCGATCGGCACGTCCCCGAATGCGAGGCTATTCCCCCGCATCGGCGAGGCGGTGACGTCGATGTTGTCGACCTGGGCAGCGCGACCGCCCGCGCGGGTGACGAGCGTCAGCCGCGCGACCCGGTCGTCCATCGGCGACAGCTGCGCTGCGGCGGGAAGGTCGATGACGATCTCGACGCCGCCCGAGGAGCCGCAGCCGACGACCATCACCCCGAGCCAAGCTAGTGCCCCGCGCGCCATGTAGGACGACACGGCACCCTACCACTTGGGGTATGTATAGGGAAGCCTTGCTCGCTGAGCCCAAGCTCCCCCAAGTCTTCGGCCGCTACGTGCTGCTCCGACGGATCAGCCGCGGCGGCATGGGGGAGATATTCCTCGCGAAGTCGGGGCAACTGTCCGGCTTCGAGAAGGTGTGCGTCATCAAGAAGATCCTCCCCCACCTGGCGGCGGACAAGGACTTCACGCGCCGCTTCATCGACGAGGCGCAGGTGGCGATCAAGCTCAGCCACGCCAACATCGCGCAGGTCATGGAGGTGGGCAAGGTCGAGGGCGAATATTTCCTCGCGCTCGAGTACATCGAGGGGCGCGACCTCCGCCGCATCCTCACGCGCATGATCGAGCGGCGCATGCGCATGCCGATCGACCTCAGCCTGTGGACGATGCGCGAGGTCGCGTCGGGGCTCGCCTACGCGCACCGTCGCAGCGACGACGACGGGCGCCCGCTCAATCTGGTCCACTGCGACATCTCCCCGCCGAACGTCCTGTGCTCATTCGAAGGCGAGGTGAAGATCATCGACTTCGGCATCGCCAAGAGCGCGCTGCGCGTGGCCGCGACCAACCCCAAGATCGGGTTCGGCAAGTACGGCTACATGGCGCCCGAGCAGCTCATCCGCGGCGGCGTCGTCGACCGCCGCACCGACGTGTACGCCGCCGGCGTCCTCCTCTACGAGCTGCTGACCGGCCAGCGCATGTTCATCTTCCCCGAGGGCGCCGACTACCGCCAGATGGCGCGCATCGTCGCCCGCGGCGAGCACGCCCGCCCCGGCGACAACGACCAGGCGCTGCGCCAGCTCGACGACGTCGTCCTCCGCGCGGTCGCGCCCGACCCCGACAAGCGCCACCAGACCGCCGCCGAGCTGCGCGACGAGCTGTCGGCGGCGCTGGCCAAGCGCAGCCCCACGCTGACCGGCGATCGCCTTGCCGGGTTCGTGCGCGATCTGTTCGCCGAGGAGGTCGCCGTCGAGCGCGACGGCCTGCGCCAGATGATGGCGATCGACATGGCGCCGTTCGAGGAGGAGATGGCGGGGCAGAAGACCGAGACGGTGACGTTCGCAGCGTTCGAGGAGCTGTCGTCCACCAAGCGCGCCGCGGCGGCGCCGCCCGTCGCCGTGGCCCCCGAGCCCACGCCGCCGCCGCCCCCCCGCCGGCGGTGGCGCGCGGTCGCGTTCACCGCCGGCGCGGCCGCCGCCGGAGCGGCGCTGGCGTTTGCGCTGACCAGCGGCGGGGCCGCGCCCGCGCCGCCCGACGCGCGGCCGGCGCCGCGACCCACCGCGACGGTGCAGCCGTTCGTGGTCACGCCGGTGATCCTGCCGCCCGAGGAGCCCG
>DATFWE010000107.1:0-15581 GCA_035259575.1 Haliangiales bacterium | reverse complement strand
AGGCGGAGCCGCGCGCCGGAGCGAGCGAACGGAGCAACAGTGAGTGAGCGGAGGCGCGCGTCAGGCGACTTCGAGCGAGGCGCAGCCGAGCGAGGCGGAGCCGCGCGCCGGAGCGAGCGAACGGAGCAACAGTGAGCTGGCTCATCGCCGCGTGGGTCGCCTCCGGGGCGTGGGCGCGCGTGCCCGCGCTCGCGGCCCGGCTGCCGGCCCCCGACGCGGCAGCGGAGCTGGCGCGGACGACGCGCGCGCTCGCCGACGACCCGATCGTCCGCGACAAGCTCGAGCCCGAGCCCGACGTCGTCGCCGCGGCGCGGGCGGCCTGCCGGCGCACGGCGCTGGCGACGGGGCCGGTCGACGTCCGGCTCGACGCGATGGAGTGCGCGGTCAACCTGGGCGACGCCACGATCGCCGGGCTGCTCCTTCACGTCTCCGATCCCGAGGTGCGCGCCGGCGCCGCCGGCCTCGCCCCGCGCGAGGAGCTTCCCGACCTGGTGCTGCTCGACCCGGCGCCGCTCGCGGCCGCCGCTGCCGCGGCCGCGCTGTGCGGGGCGGATCCGGCGGGCGCGATGGCGCGCCTGGGCGACGAGGGACGCGCCAAGCTCCGGCTCCTCTTCGCCAACGTCGGGCTCGACCCGGGCCACCGGCGGGCCATCCAGGGGTGTTTAAGGACAAAATGACACGGCGATGCCCCGCGGCGGCGACCCGGTAGACAGCCCCACCGACGGGCGCGACGAGGTGCGCACGACGGCGGACGCCGGTCCGCCCGCGTCCCAGGTGCCGCGCCTCGCCCCCGGCGACATCGTGGAGGGCACCTATCGCGTCGAGGAGGCCATCGGCGCCGGCGGGATGGGCGTCGTGTACCGCGCCCGCGACATCAAGCTCGACCGACTGGTGGCGCTGAAGCTTCGCGCGCGGTGGAGCCAGAGCGAGAGCTACGACCGCATGCTGCGCGAGGCCATGGCGATGGCGCGCCTGTCCCATCCCAACGTCGTCGCGGTCCACGAGGTCGGCAACTACCGCGACCACCTCGTCATCGCCATGGAGTACGTCGACGGCGGCACGCTGGGGAGCTGGCTCGCCGAGAAGCGCCGCGGCGCGAAAGAGATCCTCGACGTCGCCTGCCGCGCCGGCGACGGGCTGGCGGCCGCGCACCGCGCCGGGCTGGTGCATCGCGATTTCAAGCCCGACAACATCCTCATCGGCAAGGACGGGCGCGTCCGCGTCGCCGATTTCGGCCTGGCGCGGCCGACGACCGCATCCGAGGAGCAGCGCGCGGCCGCGCGCCGCGACGCGCTCGGCGCGAGCTACACGGCGACCGGCGCGCACGTCGGCACGCCGGCGTACATGGCGCCGGAGCAGCTCGGCGGTAGCGTCGACGCGCGCGCCGACCAGTTCTCCTTCTGCGTCGTCGTGTGGGAGGCGCTTCACGGCGAGCGGCCGTTCGCCGTGGCGACGGCGTCGCGCTTCCTCGACGAGGTCAGGCGCGGGCCGCCGCGCGAGGCCGCTGCCCGGCTGCCGCGCTGGCTCCGCCGGACCCTCGCGCGCGGGCTGGCGCTCGATCCGGCGGCGCGCTACCCGTCGATCGAGGCATTGCTCGCGGACCTCCGCCGCGGTCCGGTGTGGCGCCGGCGCGGCCTGGCGGCGCTCGGCGCGGCCGCCGCCGCCGGGATCCTCCTCGGGGTCCGCTGGCTGGCGATGCCCCCGCCCTGCGGCGGCGCGGCGGCGAAGCTCGCCGGGATCTGGGACGCGGGCCGGAAGGCCGACGTCCGCAGCGCGCTCCTGGCCACCGGAAAGTCCTACGCCGCCGACGTGAGCGACGCGGTGGCGCGCGCGCTCGACGCCTACGCGCAGGGCTGGGTCGACATGCGCCGGCAGGCGTGCGAGGCCACCGCGGTCCGCCACGAACAGTCGGAGGCGCTCCTCGATCGGAGGATGGCGTGCCTCGACGGGCGGCTGCGCGAGGTGGGGGCGCTGACGAGCCTGCTCGCGCAGGGCCCCGACGAGGAGGTCCTGCGCGAGGCGGCGCGCGCGGCGCTCGCCCTCCCCGACCTCGCCGGCTGCGCGGACGCCGTCGCGCTCGGCTCGGCCGCGCCGCCGCCCGCCGACGCGGCCGCGCGGGCGCGCATCGACGCGGTGCGGGCGCGCCTCGCGCACGCCGATGCGCTGTTCGCCACCGGCAAGCGCAAGGACGCCGAGGCGCTCGCGCGCGCCGCCGTCGACGAGGCGCACGCCATCGGCTACGTGCCGCTCGAGGCGCAGGCCGTGTACCTCCTCGGGCGCATCCAGTCGCTGTTCGGCGAGGAGGCGGCGGAGGACACGCTGTACCGCGCCACGCGGCTCAGCGCCGAGGCCAAGGACGACGTCCGCGCGGCGGAAAGCTGGCTGTCGCTCCTCCCCGTCGTGGCGCGGCGCAAACCCGACGAGGCGGCGACGGTGGTGCGTTTCGCCGAGGCGGCCGTGGCGCGCGCGGGCGGGGGCTCCGACCTGCGCGTGCGCTTCCTGTCGAGCGTGGGCGCGGTGATGCACCACCAGGGGAAGTTCGCCGAGTCGCGCGACCGCTACCTCGAGGCGCTCGCCCTCTACGAGAAGCTGCGCGGCCGCGACGACGTCGCGCTGGCGCCGACGCTGTCCGGCCTGGCCAACGCGCTCGACATGCTGCGCGAGTTCGACCGGGCGCAGACCTACCACGAGCGCGCGCTCGCGCTCGAGCGGCGCGCCTACGGCCCGCGCGACGTCGAGGTCGCGGCGGCACTGCACGCCTACGGCGCGTCGTACGCGCTGCAGGGGAAGTACGCCGAGGGGCGGGACCGCTTCGTCGAGGAGATCGCGATCCTCGAGGAGCTTTTCGGCCCCGACCACCCGCAGCTCGTCTCGGCGCTCACCAACCTCGCCGCGGCGCTGAAGGGCCTGGGCAAGCTCCCCGAGGCGGAGACGGCCATCCGCCGCGCCGTCGCCCTGGGCGAGCGCACCTACGGCGCCGAGGACCCGCGCACGGCCAAGGCGCTCGGCAATCTCGGGACCGTGCTGCAGGACGAGGGCAAGTACGCCGAGGCGACGCCGCTGTTCCGCCGCGTCGTCTCGGTGCAGGAGCGCGTCCTCGGCGCCGACCATCCCGACGTGGCGGCCAACGCGTTCAACCTCGGCTTCGGCCTGATGAAGGAGGGCAAGCCGATCGAGGCGCGCCCGCAGCTCGAGCGCGCGCTGGCGACGTTCGAGAAGGCATACGGGCCAGACGCCCCGTACACGGCGATGGCGCTGTACAACCTGGCCGAGGTCCTCTACGCCGTCGCCGACCATCGGGCCGCGCTCGGCCGCTACCAGCGCGCGCTCGTGTCGTTCGAGAAGCTCGAGCCGGGCGACCCGGAGATCGCGGGCCTCCACGACCGGATGGCGCGCTGCCATCTCGCCCTCGGCGCGCCGGCGCGCGCGCTCGCCGAGGTCGAGCGGGCCGCGGCGATCTGCGCCAAGGCGGAGTGTAGCGCGGAGGAGAAGAAGGAGGAGGCGGCGATCCGCGCGGAGGCAGGCCGCCGACGGTGACGCTCACGCGATCCGCGCGAGAAAGCGGGCGATCGCTTGGTTCACGGGCTCCGGTTGCGTGACGGGGGCCATATGGCCGAGCCCCTTGAGCTCGATCACCTCGATGTTCGGCAGCGTGGGCGTGAGGAGGCGCGCCACGCCCAGCGACGAGGCGGGCGACTCGCCGCCGGTCATGTACAGGACAGGCACCTTCAGCTCGCGGAACGCCGAGAGCGGTGTCGGCTCGTGGAGCAGCGCGTGCGCCCAGGCGGGAATGCTGACCACCGATCGGGCGATCGGCGCCCGACGCGCCTCGGGCATGCGCGCCCAGGAGCCCTTGCCCATCCAGTAGTCGATGAATTGCTCGGCCGCGCGCCCGGTGTCGCCGGCGTCGAGGTAGGCCATGGCGGCCGTCACGGCGCCCTTGATGCCGTCGGCGTCGTTGGGCGGAGGGGAGTTGGCCTCGATGAGCGAGAAGAGCGTGGGCTCGTACACCGCGAGGGCTCGCACCCGGTGCGGCTGCGACAGCGCGGCGATGAGCGCGATCGCGCCGCCGTAGGAGTGGCCGACCAGCACGAACGGATCGCCCGCTCGCGCGAAGACGGGCTCGAGCAGGGCGACCTCATCGCGCAGCCAGGCATCGCGGCCGGTCGGCCAGGGCGGGCTGTTGCCCGAGCCGTAGGAGTCGGCGGCGAGAACGTGGAACTTCGGCGACAGCGCTTCCAGCAGCGGGCGCCACTGGCTCGAGGTGCTCGCGTTCGCGTGCAGGCAGACGACGCCGGGGCCGGCGCCGGCCTCGCGATAGAACGGGGTGTTCACAGCTCGTGCGGCATCTTCGCGCGCGGCGACCGGAAGTACCGCAGCGGCGAGTAGTGCAGGAAATTCGACACGCGGCTCGTGTACAGACACGCGTAGTCCTCGACCTGCTCGCCGAAACGGCTGTTCTCGTTTCCCTCCTTGAACAGCGGACCCCACCACGCGTTGTACGCGCTGTCCACCTCGGCGTCCAGACGGTCGGCCGTGGCGTTCACCTCGCGCAGCGTCGCGCGCAGCTCGTCGAGGATGCGCTTGGCCTGCCGCTTCGCGCGGTCGACCGGGCCGTTCTCGCCGTTCTTCTGCAGCGTCTTCAGCACCAGCTGCTGGTAGTCGATCTCCGCCTCGAGGTTCCTCCGCTTGCGGTCGAGCTCGTCCTGCTGGCGGATCCTGTCGGCGAACCGCTCCGACAGCGCGAGCTCCTGCTCGAGCTCCTGGATCACCATGCAGGTCCGCCACACGCTCGACTTCTTCGCGCGCAGGATGTCGCCGTAGATATGATCGCCGATGTAGAGCACGCGGTCCCCGCCGACACCGGCCATCCTCTCCAGCTCCGTGATGTTTCCGCCCGCATAGATGTGGCCGCGGTGCAGGCCGGTCGGGCGCGCGGAGATCGGATTGCCGGTTTCCTCGTCGAGCTCGACGAACGGGCTCCCCTCGGTGAAGAACCCCGGCTTCTGGCCGCCGACGATGATGATGTCGAAATAGCTGCGCCACGACGTGTAGGCGGGGAGCTTCCCGTCGAGCATGAAGCGCATCACCGCGTCGGTGTAGTCCCACAGCGAGTTCGTGAGCAGGAACAGCCGCCGCCCCGCCGAGCGCAGCCGATGAAGCGCGGCCGGCAGGTCGGGATCCACCACGATGAAGCGGCCCAGGTCGGCGCGGATGATGCTCTTCAGCGAATCGTCGCGGTGCGCCTCGTCGATGGAGTCGCGCACGTCCTGCCACAGGACGGAGTAGTCGCGGCGCTCCCCGACGGCGTCGAAGTGGTCCACCAGCCTGAGGTACATCACCGCCTCGGGCAGCGCGAACAGCGTGTCGATCCACTCGAAGCGCGGGGCGCGCAGGCGGATGCGCTCCTTGCGGTAGAGCTCCGTGCGCTCCTCCCGCGTGAGCGACCGCCGGCCGTGGAACACCCGCCCGACGTGGCCGTAGCGGTCCATCTTGAGGATGTTGCCGTTCGGGCGGTCCACCACCAGCCCGCGGATCGCCCATTCGGGGCGGTAGTCGAGGTCGCGCACCTCCGCCGGGTAGCCCCGCTGGACCAGCTTCTCCAGGGTGAGCTTGATCGACAGCTGCTCCAGCTCGGCCTGGTGGTAGATGGCGAGCGTGTAGTCCATGTCGAACCCGATCGTCTGCACGTCCGCCATGCGCAGGCTGCGGTTCACGAACACGCGCTTTTGGCGGGGGATATCGATCTCCCCGCGCGGGCCACCGACCGCCAGCTCCGGCGCCGGCTCGGATAACGACATACGAGTGGATCTTACCACGATGTGCTAAGCATCACCCGATGGCCGACCCGCGAACGACCACGTCCCCCGCCAAGCTCGCGGCCCAGGCCGCGGGCCGCCGCTCGTCCACCGATTCGCTGCAGAGCCTGTCGGGCGTGCACGTCGTCACGCGCATCCCGGCGCAGCCCGACGATCCGGAACGGCGCGCGTTCCACGGCGCCGATCCCGACGCGGTGTCGCGCTACTGGTCGACCTCCCTCGACGGGGGCCTGTCCGCGAGCGAGGCGGCGCGGCGCCTGCAGCGCCTCGGTCCGAACAAGCTCGCCGAGAGCACCCCCCCGTCGCTGTGGATGCGTCTGCTCGCCCAGGTGTCCGACTTCACGGTCCTGGCGCTGATCGGCGCGGCGGTCATCGCCGCGGTGCTCGCCGTCGTCGCCCCCGAGCCCGGCGCCACGTTCCTCGGCAAGTTCGGCGACTCGATCGCCATCTTCCTCATCGTCGTCCTGAACGCTATCCTCGGGCTCGTGCAGGAGAGGCGCGCCGAGCAGGCGCTGCGGGCGCTGCGGGACATGACGGCGCCGCAGGCGAAGATCCTGCGCGACGGCAACGTCGTCGAGCTCCCATCGGCGGATCTCGTCCCCGGCGACGTCGTCCTCCTCGAGGAGGGCGACAAGATTCCCGCCGACCTCCGCCTGCTCGTGACGCGCGACCTCGAGGTCGAGGAGGCCGCGCTCACCGGCGAGTCGATGCCGGTGGCCAAGGACGCGTCGATCGTCCTCGACCCGGCGACCGCGCTCGCCGACCGCGTGAACATGGCGTTCATGGGCACGCAGGTGTCGCGCGGGCGGGGGCGCGGAGTCGTGTGCAACAGCGGCATGCACACCGAGCTCGGCTCCATCGCCGGCATGCTGGCGCAGGTCGAGGAGGAGCAGACGCCGCTCAAGGAGCAGCTGGAGAGGTTCGGCAAGCAGATCGTCCTCGGCTGCATCGCGATCTCCGCGATCGTGTTCGTGTTCGGCTGGCTGGTGGGCGGCTACCATCCGCGCGAGATGTTCCTCGTGGCGGTGGCGCTCGCCGTCGCCGCGATCCCCGAGGGGCTGCCGGCCATCACCACGATCACGCTGGCGCTGGGGACGTCGCGCATGGCCAAGCGCAACGCCCTGGTGCGGCGGCTGCCGGCGGTGGAGACGCTCGGCTGCGCGCAGGTGGTGTGCACCGACAAGACCGGCACGCTCACCCAGAACGCGATGACCGTGCGCCGGTTGTGGATCGCGGGGACGACGTACCGCGTGGGCGGGGAGGCGCGCGACGTCGAGGGGAAGATCGAGCCGGAGGGCGGCGACGCCGGGACCGACCTGGCGCTGGCGGTGCGCGCGGCGTCGCACGCGTCGGGCGCGCGGCTGGATATGGGCGCGAGCGGGCGGGTGGTGGCCTCGGGCGACCCCACCGACGCCGCGCTGCTCGTGCTCGCCCGCAAGGGACGGTGCGCCGACGGCCCCCACGCGATCAGGACGGAGGTGCCGTTCACCTCGTCGCGGCGCATGGCCACCGTCGTCGCCATGGAGAACGAGCAGGAGCTCGCGTACATGCGCGGCGCGCCCGAGGTCATCCTCGATCTGTCGGAGCGGATCCGCGAGAACGGCAAGGTGCGCCCGATCCGCGACGAGGATCGCCGCAAGATCGCCGACGTCGCCGCCGGGTGGGGCAAGGAGGCGATGCGCGTGGTGGCGCTGGCCATGCGCGAGCACGCGCCGCAGGGGAGCGACCCCAACCTGTGGGAGTCGTCGCTGACGTTCCTGGCGCTGGTCGGCATCGTCGATCCGCCCCGACCGGAGGTGGGCCCGGCCATCGCCGAGGCGCGCGAGGCGGGCATCCGCACCATCATGATCACCGGCGACCACCCGGCGACGGCGCGGGCGATCGCCCGCGAGATCGGGCTGTGGGAGGACAAGGACATGGTCGTCACCGGGCGCGAGCTGGACGAGATCGACCAGCAGCGTCTGGAGGCGATGATCTCGCGCGTCCGCGTGGTCGCGCGCGCGACGGCGGCGCACAAGCTGCGCGTCGTCGAGGCGTTCAAGAAGCAGGACACGATCTGCGCGATGACCGGCGACGGCGTCAACGATGCGCCGGCGGTGAAGGCGGCCCACATCGGGGTGGCGATGGGCAAGGCGGGCACCGAGGTGACCAAGGAGGCGGCCGACCTGGTCATCAGCGACGACAACTACGCGACGATCATCGCCGCGGTGGAGGAGGGGCGGTCGATCTACTCCAACATCCGCAAGTTCATCTACTTCCTCCTGTCGTCGAACGCGGGCATCGTGCTCGTCGTCCTGGCGGCGTCGCTGTTCGGCTGGCATGCGCCGCTCACGCCCATCCAGATCCTGTGGATCAACCTCATCACCAACGGGCTGCCGGCGCTGGCGCTGGGCGTCGATCCCAAGGACCCGGACCAGATGCGGCGGCCGCCACGGCCGGCGACCGGGCCGCTGATGCGCCGGGGCGAATGGCTCAGCCTGGTCGTGGTCGGCATGGTCATGGCGACGTGCGCGATCGGCCTGTTCTGGTGGGCGGGCGGCGCCGACGGGGGCGTGGAGCTGGCCCGGGCGCGCACGCTGTGCTTCGCGGTCCTCTCGATTTCGCCCATGTTCCACGCGCTCAACTGCCGGTCGCGCCAGCGCTCGATCTTCCAGCTCGGCCTGTTCACCAACCGCGCGCTGTGGGGCGCGTTCGCCGTCGGCGTCGCCCTGCAGGGGCTCGCGGTGTACGTGCCGGCGCTGCACCCGGTGTTCAAGACGGACGATCTGCCCCCGTCCGACCTGGCGCTCGTGTTCGCCCTTTCGGCCGTGCCGCTCGCGCTCGGGGAGATCATGAAAGTGTTCATGCGACGGCGGGCGGTCGGGGCAGCGGCGACGGTCTGAAGAAACAGGCAACGGGCAAGCGGCGCTCGACGGCCGATTCTCACGGCCAGCTCCCCGGCGCAACCCATCCCACGCCCTCTGCTCAGCGCGCCATCCGCCCGAACCCCCTTGTTTCACTTACCCGCTCGACCGAGCGGTGGCCGCCGTGCGCGCATCGACCGGCCGGATCGCGAGGAGTATCGCGACGACGCATGCGAGCCTCATCGCGCCACCCCGAGCTGGCGCAGGACCTTCTCGGCGTCGCGACGGATCTCGGCGCGCCGCTCGGGCGTGTCCGACCACGACGATGCCGCGGCGCGGGAGTCCAGGATGGCCAGCGCCTTCTCGGCCTCCTGCCGCGCCCGCTCCCGCTGCCCCGCCGCGAGGCAGGCGTCGGCGAGGTTGTCGTGGGCATCCGCGGACTGGGCATAGGCCAGCGCGACGAGCTCCAGGACCTCGATCGCCGACTTCGTGTCGCCGGCGCGCAGGAAATCGAAGCCGACGATGCCGGCGCTGATCTCCGGGAAGAGCTGCGCCCGCGGGTCCTCGGCGCGGGCATCGAGGAGCTGGCGCGTCACCTCCGCGGCGCCCCCGGGGATCTGGAGGCGGTTCAGGATGGCCGCCGCCGCCAGCGGATCGGCCGGGGCATGGCCCGGCGTCGCCACCAGCGTCGTCGCGAGCCAGCCGACGACGATCTCGAGCAGCTCGGGATGGGTGGCGAACATATCGGTGCCGTGGTGACCGCCGGCCGGCACCTTGCCGACGTCGAACGGCTCGTACCAGAGCCACGGCGCCTCGTGGGGCGCGGGGTAGTGCACGAGCTTCTTGGCCGGGCTCGACGCGGACACGTAGAGGAGCTCCATCGCTTCCACGGTCGGCGGGTACTCGTCGGCGTCGGAGACCACGAAGAGCGCGGGGAGCCGCGTGGCGCGCCGCAGGAACTCGATGCCCGGTCGGAGGGTCTCGCCGGACAGGAGCGCGAGCGACTTCACCTCGGCGGGGTGGCGGCGCGCGGTCTCGACCGCGTCGGAGACGCCGAGCGCGCCCGCGCCGGCGATCCCGATGACCTCTCGGCGAACGCCGCGCTGCGCGACGAGGAAGCCGTAGGCGGCGTCGAGGTCGCCGAGCCGGCGCCGCTCGGCGCCCGCGCGGTCGGGATCGGTCGCGTTGTCGTGCCCGCCGCTGTCACCGTGACCGCGGCTGTCGACGGCGAGCGCGTGGATCCCCGCCGCCGCCAGGCGGGCCGAGACGTCGTCCCAGGATCCGCGCGTCCGGTTGCTCTGGTGGAACAGCAGCACGCCCGGGCCGGGCGCGCCGGCCGCGAAGTAGGTCGCCTTGAGGACGATCCCGTCGGGGGCCTGGAGGTCGACCCTCCGCGGTGCCGGCGGCCGCTGGGCCTGCGCCGCGGCGCCCCAGCCCGTGCACATGAGGAGAAGGCACGCGTGTGTCCGTGCTCGCATGGCAGTCCCTCTCTTTCTACTACAATATAAGGATATTCTACTACAGATACCGTAGGTCGGCAAACCCGCCGTCAGCGATGCAGGAAGCAGCAGGCGGTGTGCGCGACGGTGGCGAAGACGCCCCAGGCGAGCGTGGCAGCGAACAGCCCGGCGACGAGCGCCGTGCCGGCGCGGCCGGCCGGCCGCGGCGCCCCGGAGAGCCGCGCGAGGCGGTGGCGGATCAACGATGAGGCGCTGGCCCTGAGCAGGAAGGTCTCGTCGGCGTGGGCCAGCTTCGCGAGCGCCGAGACCAGCTCGCGGCCGCGGGCGCGGTGGATGACGGAATCGTCGCACGACAGCTCGCGGAAGAGCGCGAGGCGCGCGCCGGCGAGCCAGACGAGCGGGTGGAACCAGAATAGGCACAAGGCGATCTCGTGGAGGAGCCGGACGAGGTTGTCCCGGCGCCGCGCGTGCGTGAGCTCGTGGAGCAGCACCGCGTCGAGCTCGGGCCGGCTGAGCAGCCGGTCGATGCCGCGCGGCAGCGAGATGCGCGGGCGCAGGAGGCCGGCGACCGCCGGGACATGCCCGGCGAAGCGGACCGGAACCCCGTCGGCGACGAAGCTCGGCTCCGATGGACGTTCGCGGCGCGCCGGCAGCTCGGCCAGCTCGGCCCGGAGGCGCGCGACCAGCCGCACGGCCATGCCGGCGGCGCCGAGAAACCAGACGAGCGCGAGCACCAGGCCGGGCGTCCCGGCGGAGAGGGTACTCGCCAGCTCACCGAGCGCGCCGAGCGGCGTCGCCCAGCCCAGGTAGGACGGCAGCGACGCGTCGACCACCGCGCCGACGGGCACGGCGAAGTTCAGCGACGCCGCGACCCAGATCCAGTACTTCGCGCCGGCGCTGCCGCCCCGGATCGCGGTCAGCGCCCACGCCGCGAGGCCGACGATCGAGGCGTAGAGGAGGTGGATGTGGAGGTAGTAGAGGATCCGCGCCACCTGCTCATGCATGCTTGCCTCCTCGGCCGCGCCGGCCCCTGGCGGGCGCGCCCGCTTGCAGGGCCTTCAGGTCGCGCAGCGTGAGCGTGCCCGTCTCGAGCAGGTTGGAGACCAGGAGGCGCGGCGACCCGCCGAATAGGTCGAGGAGATCGCGGATGATGGAGCGCCGGTACTCCTTCCGGTCGATCGCCGCGGTGAAGAGCTGCGCGTTCCCGATCTTCTTGACCTTGCGCAGTGCGCCCTTCTCCTCGAGCCTGTAGACGATGGTCTGCACGGTCGTGTAGGCGACCTGCTCGTCCTCGGGCAGGCTCTCGAGGATCTCGCGCACGGAGCAGCTTCCGAGCTTCCAACACTGCTCGAGGATGCGCGCCTCGGCTTTCGAGAGACGGCGGCGGGTCATGGCTCCTACGACGTGCGTTGATGCTACTACGAGTTGCGTCCTTCGGCGAGCATCGTGAGCCGGGCCGGCCAGGCTTGAAGCTCTGAACCCACGTCAACGCCCACGCAGATCGATCACGATCACGTCCACGGCGACAGCAGGTCGAGGATCTCCCGCTGCTGCGCCTTCGCGAGCGGCGACCCGCTGCCCCCGCGGCCCGTCGTCTGCGTCGCGAGGGTGAGCGGTAGCGTGCCGCGCTTGGTCTTCTTGCGCGCGTCGGCGCCGCCCCCGAGGAGCGCGCGCACCGCCGCGGCGCAGCGGTTGCGCACCGCCCGGTGCAGGGCCGTGACGCCGCCCTTGTCGACCGCATTCGGATCGGCCCCCGCCTCGATCAGGAGCTCGATGACCGACGCCTGGGCGGCGGGATCCCACGTGTGCGAACCGGGGACGCCGTCGGCCGCATAGTGCAGCGGCCGCGCGCCGCGGCGGTTCATCGCGGCGACGTCCGCGCCCAACCCGATGAGCTTCGCGGCCATGTCCCGTCGGTACCCGGCCGCCGCCATGTGGAGCGCGGTGTCGCCGGCCATGAGGTAGTGCTTGATCTCCTCGAAGTAGAACTCGCGCGCTGTCAGCCGCTCGGCGCCGACCTTCGCCGCCTGCCGCGCCAGCCCAGGCGTCGCCGCGACCAGCCGCGAAGCGAGCGCCGCATCCCCGGCGACGATCGCCCGAACGAGCGCCATGAGCTTGGTCATCCGAGCCGAAGCCTCTGCGCCGGCGCCGTCGCGACCTGCCCGCGCAGCTCATCCATCTTCGGCGGCGTCTGCCCCAGCATGCGCAGGAACGCCGTCTCGAGGATCGCCTCCCCGACCGCGAGGCGCTGCCCGTCCAGCCGATCCATGAGGTTCGCGCTGCGCTCGTCGCCGACCAGCTCGGCGATGCGCCGCCCCACCTGAGCCCCCATGCTCCGCCGCGTTCCGTCGAACGGCCGCCCCAGTCCGTCCTCCGGCGTCCACGACACCTGCGCCGCCCCCACGTGCTCCAGCTCGGCCAGCGCGCCTTTGCGGTACCACCCCGTCGTGGCCTTGCGCAGATCGAGCTCGGAGAACGTCGCCAGCACCTCGGCCCCGAGGCCCGACAGCTCCTCGCCCAGGACCGACGCGAGGTCGGTCGGGAACAGGCGCTCCTCGTTGATGTCCACCCAGTCGACGACCACGTCGGGCCAGCGCGCCGCCCGGCGCGGCGACGCCGCCGCCGGGACAATGAACGTGACGCGCGTCGCCCCGAACGTCAGCTCGGCGACCGCCGCCTCGCCCCGCCAGGCGCGGGGCAGCGCCGTGCCGACGATGCCCCGATGCTCGGATCGAACCACGACCCATTCGAACATGGGGGCATTCTAAACGAATCTCAGGCCGCGCTCTCGACCGTCAGCTCCGCGGGCAGCGCCGCGCCCCGCAGCGTCTCGCGCAGCCGCTCGCCCTCGACGACCTCTTCCTCGAGGAGCGCCTTGGCCAGCGCCTCCGCCTGCGCCCGGTTCGCCTTCACCACCCGGATCGCCCGATCGTGCAGCCGGCGCAGGAGCGCCGTCACCTCGGCGTCGATCGCCTCGGCGGTGCGGTCGCTCACCAGGCGGGTCTCGACGGCGCCGCTCGACCCCAGGAAGCGCGCCTCGTCGCGCGGGCGGTACGCCTGCGGGCCGAGCGTGGCGCCCATGCCGTACTGGATGATCATCCGCCGCACGATCTCGGTCGCGCGCTCGAGGTCGTCGGTCGCGCCCGTCGAGATCTCGCCGAAGAACACCTCCTCCGCAGCGCGCCCGCCCATGAGGACCGTCACCTTGTCGAGGAGCTCGCGCTGCTGCGTGATGTACCGCTCCTCGGTGGGGAGCTGCATCGTGTAGCCGAGCGCGCCGAAGCCGCGCGGGATGATCGACACCTTGTGCACGCGGTCCGCCGACGGGAGAACCTCGGCGAGGATGGTGTGCCCCGCCTCGTGGTGGGCCACGACCTGGCGCTCGCGGTCGGACAGGCGGCGGCTCTTCTTTTCCAGGCCGGCCATCACCCGTTCGATCGACTCGTTGAGCTCGGACATGGTGACCGCCTCCTTGCCGCGACGGACGGCCAGGAGCGCCGCCTCGTTCACCAGGTTGGCCAGGTCTGCGCCCGCCATCCCCGGCGTGAGCTGAGCGATCTTCTTCAAGTCCACGTCCGGCGCGAGCGTCACGCCGCGCACGTGCACGCGCAGGATCGCCTCGCGCCCGCGCACGTCAGGCCGGTCCACCAGGACTTGCCGGTCGAACCGCCCCGGCCGCAGGAGCGCCGGATCGAGGATCTCGGGCCGGTTGGTCGCCGCCATGACGATGAGCCCCTTGCGCGCGTCGAAGCCGTCCATCTCCGACAGGAGCTGGTTCAGCGTCTGCTCGCGCTCGTCGTGGCCGCCGCTGATGACGCCGACGCCGCGGGCCTTGCCGATCGCGTCGAGCTCGTCGATGAAGATGATGGCCGGGGCCTTCGTCTGCGCCTCGGCGAACAGGTCGCGCACGCGCGCCGCCCCCACGCCGACGAACATCTCGACGAAATCGGAGCCGGTTAGCTGATAGAACGGCACCTTCGCCTCGCCGGCCACCGCGCGGGCGAGGAGCGTTTTGCCCGTGCCCGGCGGGCCGACGAGGAGGACGCCCTTGGGGATCTTTCCGCCCAGGCGCCGGAACCGCTCGGGGTCGGCGAGGAACTGCACGATTTCCTTGAGCTCCTCGACGGCCTCGTCCACGCCCGCCACGTCGGCGAACGTGGTCCGCGTCTCCTCGCTGGCGAGCTTCGCCTTGGATTTGCCGAACGACAGGAAGCCCGCGCCCGGCCGCAGCCGGCGCAGCATGAACCACCAGAAGATCGCCATGCCGCCGAAAAGGACGAGCCACGGGATCATCGCCCCCCACATCCCGGCGTCGTTGTCGTAGCGGTAGGGGACCTTGGCCTCGTCGAGGAGCTTCTCGAGCTCCTGCCCCTCGCCCCGGCCGCTCGTCCACACGACCCCCTTGTCCCTCAGCTTCTCGTCCTTCGGCTCCGCGCGCACCTCGGATGCGGTGACGACCACGCGCGCGACCTCGTTGCCGCGGATCTTCGCCTTGAGCTCGTCGTATCCGATCTGGCCTCCGCGCCCCCCGAACAGCGTCATCAAGCTCATCGCGAGGCCCGCGGCGATCAAGAAACCGAGCCAACCTCGGTTGGGCCGGGCCGGCGTCTTGGGCTGCTTGTCCATGCCCACTGACGTAACCATGGAAAACGGGGCGCGCCAGGGCATGTGATACGTTCGCCCACATGGACCAGCAGTACCGCGACCTGCGCTACCGCCCGCCGGAGATCGAGCATCGGTACGGCGCGAACGTCCACATCCTCGCCGACCCGCTGTCGCTCACCATGCTGGCGCGGGCCTGCCAGAAAGGCGTGGTCCAGCCCGAGGTCAACCGCCTGGTCGGCGAACTGTACCGGGTGCTGGTCCACGACGTCGTCGCGGCGGAGCTTCCGCGCCGCCAGATCGCCGTGGAGACGCGCATGCTCGAGCACACTCCGCTCGGTGTGTGGCACGGCGAGGCCATCGCCGTCGACACGCCCGCCGTCGTCGTCGCCGTGGCGCGCGCGGGCCTGTGGCCGTCGCAGGTGACGTTCGACTTCCTCAACCAGGTGCTGCGGCCCGAGGGCGTGCGCCAGGATCACCTGTCGCTGGGGCGGATGGTCGACGCGGCCGGGCGCGTCACCGGCGCGGCGCTCGGCAGCGCCAAGATCGGCGGCTCGGTCGCCGGCGCCGTGCTGCTCATCCCCGACCCCATGGGCGCAACCGGCTCGACGGTGACGCGCGTCCTCGAGCACTACCGCGCCGAGGTGACCGGCGCGCCGATGAAGGTGATCGCGCTCCACCTCATCGTGACGCCCGAGTACCTGCGCCACGTGCGCGGGCGCCACCCCGAGGTGATCGTCTACGCCATGCGCCTCGACCGCGGGCTCAGCCCGCCCGACGTCCTCGCCGCCGTCCCCGGCGCGCGGTGGGACGAGGAGAGCGGGCTGAACGAGCACCAGTACATCGTCCCCGGCGGC
>DATFWE010000106.1:0-10185 GCA_035259575.1 Haliangiales bacterium | reverse complement strand
CGACCTCGCCGGCGAGACGGGCCCGTTCCGCCTGGTCGCCACCGTCACCGGCGACGAGCGGCGCGCGCTCGCCGACGAGGTCGACCGACGCACCGTCACCCGCCGCGGCGTGCCCACGCCGGAGTACCTGGCGTTCCTGTCGGCGCTCGACGCGCGCATTGCGGCCTTGACCGTCGACGCCGACGGGCGCGGCGAGGCGGACGCCGACCTGCCCGCGCCGCTCGAGGCCGCGGTCGCGCGCGCCGGCGTGCGCGACGCAGTGAACGCCGCGTTGGAATACGTGCGCCGGACCGGGGAGCTGCCACCGCTGGTGCGCGGTGCCGCCCGCTCGTTCCTGACCGACCGCCCCGCGGTCGCGCCCGAGGAGGTCATGGGCACGCCGCCCTACGCGGCGCCGGCGATCGCGGTGTGGCTCGACCCGACGCGTAAGCGGCTCGCGGAGCTGGCGCTGGCCAACGACCTGCTGCGCCGCTGGTGCGATCCGCTCGATCCCCCGCGGCGGCATTTCGCGCCGGTGCTGTGTGAGCGCGCCGCGCTGGTCGAGGCGCTGCGGCGCGCCGATCCGCGCGACCGCGTCGCCGCCGCGCTCGAGCGGTGGAGCGCGGCCGCGGACGCGCCGGCCGTGCACGCCGGCTATGGACCCGCGGCGCGCGCCGGCAGCTACGAGCTCGGCGTCACCGTGGGGGAGAGCGGCGACGGCGCGGTCACCTATCGCGTGCTCGCCGCCACGCCCGACGCCGCCGTCGACGCGCCCCCCGCGGGCGTGACGCCGATCGTCTTCTTCGTGGTGCCGCATCGGCTCATCGCGCCGGTCCTCGGCGTGCGCAGCGGCGACACCGAGACGTTCGTCCGGCTCCCGCCGCCGCCGTGGGGCGGAGCGCCGTAGGCGCTACTCCAGCCCGTCGGGATTCGGGCGCGGACGCGGCCGGGGGCGCTTCGGCGGCTGCGCCTTCTTGGGTGTCCCGCGCGGCTCGGGCACGTTGGCGGTGACGTCGTCCCCGCCGACTTCGAAGTCGAACCACATGTGGACGTCTGGCTTGGACGCGATGGGGAGGACGTGGATGGTGTATTTCCCGGGCACGAGGAACGTCCGCCGCAACACGTAGCGTCCCTTCCCCGCCTCGGCCGGCGCCGGCAGCGGCCGACGGTCGCCCGTCGGCTCGTCGATCGTCGCCAGCACGTTCTCCCCCGACACCGGTCGCCCGTCGGGGTCGGCGACGTCGAGCTCGATCTGATACGATTCCCCGACGCTGGGGCTCTCGGGCACCTGCGCGCGCACGCCGTACCCGGAATCGGTGAGCGCGAGCGCGCGGTACCCGGCGGGGACGCCCGCGTCCGGCGCCGCCGCCCGCGTCGGCGTCGGCGTTGGCGTCGGCGTTTGCGTCAGCGTCGGCGTCGTCGGCCCCTGCGTGCCGGCACCCATCGCGACCGTCTTCGCCGGCCCGAACCACCCCGCGACGTACGCGCCGCCCAGCCCGATCCCGACGAGCAGCGCGCCCGCGACCACCATGAAGAACCCGCGCCGCGACGACGGGGGCCGGAGCTCGGACGCCTCGCCGTGCAGGAGCGACGCCTCGGGGTTGTCCGCCCCGGGCGACATCATCTCGAACGAGCTCGACGACCGCGGCGACGATCCGGGCGCGAGCGGCGGGGGCGGCGTGTTCTCCTCGTCGGTGGTGCGGGCGACCGGGATCCGCCCCGAAAACGACGGCCACGCCACCGGCGTTCCGCCCATGGCCACGGCGGCGGCCTCGATCGCCTCGCTCATCTCCTCGGCCGTCTGGTAGCGATTGGCCGGGTCCTTCTCCATCGCCTTCATGATCACCGCCTCGACCCCCGCGTCGAGGTCGGGCGCGAGATCGCGCGGGGCGGGCGGCTTCTGCTGCATATGCGCCAGCAGCACCGAGATGCCGCCGCCGTCGAACGGCAGCCGCCCGGTGACGAGGCGGTACATCACCACGCCCAGGCTGTAGATGTCGGCGCGGTGGTCGATGTCCCCGCCCTGCGCCTGCTCCGGGGCGATGTAGTGCGGCGTGCCGAAGATCGTCCCCTGCTTGGTGAGCCGGCTCTCGGCGTCGGGATCCTGCGGGTTCCCCTCGCGCACGATCTTCGCGATGCCGAAGTCGAGCACCTTGACGAAGTCCTGCGCGCGCCGCCGGTGGGTGATGAGGATGTTCGCCGGTTTGAGATCGCGGTGGACGATCCCCTCCGCGTGCGCCTCGGCGAGGGCGCTCGTGACCTGTCGGGCGATGCGCAAGACGCGCATCGTCGGGAACTTCCCCTCGCGGCGGAGCACGTCGGCGAGCGCCTCCCCCTCGACGAACTCCATGACGATGAACGGCAGCCCATCCTCGGTCTGCCCCACCATGAACACCGTCACGATGTTGGGATGGGTGAGCCGCGCCACCGCGCGCGCCTCGCGATCGAAGCGCTTGACGACGGCCGGATCCCGCATGAGCTCGGGGCGGAGGATCTTCACCGCAACCTGCCGCTCCATGCCGGTCTGCCAGGCGCGGTAGACGGTGCCCATCGCGCCCTCGCCCGCCACTTCCAGGAGCTCGAACTGCCCGAACAGCACCGTGCCGATGAGCGGGTCGTCCTCGTCGGACGGAAGCGGGATGCCGTCCCGCGGGCAGAACCGCGAGACGTCCTCGTACCTTCCGTGGCAGACGGGACAGAAGCGCATCCGGAATCTAAATTATGACGCAGCGCACGGCCGGCCGACTCAGCCAACATAGCCCGTTCCGCGTGCCGATGCTATTTTGCCGGGCCATGTCGATCCTGGCGGACATCCTCGAGCGCGCGCGCGGCACGCACCGGGCGGTGACGATCTTCGATCTCGACTCGACGCTGTTCTCCACCCAGCAGCGCAACCATACAATCTTACTGGAGTTTGTCGCGATGGTGGGGGCGCCGCAGGACCTCGCCCGTGCGGTCGCCACGCTCGGTCCCGCCGACATGGGCTGGAACGTGATCGACGACCTCAAGAAGCGCGGCTTCACCCATGAGCCGACCCTCCAGCGCCTGCGAAGTTTCTGGCGAGATCGCTTCTTTCGCGACGAGTACCTGCGGCACGATCTGCCGCTCCCCGGGGCGGTGCGCTACGTCTGCGACCTCTATGCCGCCGGCGCGACGATCTTCTACCTGACCGGCCGCGACGAGCCGGGCATGGGCCGGGGCACGCGCGCGAGCCTATCGAGCCACGGCTTTCCGCTCGCCGGGGACCGCATCCACCTCCGCCTCAAGCCGCGCTTCGAGGACGACGACCTCGCGTTCAAGCGGCGCGTCCTGCTCGAGATCCGCGCCGCCGGCGACGTCGTCGGCGTGTTCGAGAACGAGCCGGCCAACGCCAACCTGTTCGCCGAGGCCTTTCCGGCCGCCCAGGTCGTCTTCCTCGAGACGGTGCACTCCCCCAACCCGCCCCCGCTCTTGCCGACGATCGCGCGCGTGCGCGACTTCGAGCGCTGATACATTCGCGGGCCATGGCCCGCCGGATCAGCCTCACCCAGCAGATCCTCATCGGTCTCGTCCTCGGCATCGTCGCCGGTGCGCTGGTGTCGCACTTCGGCCCGGAGCACGCGCCCCTGTTCCGGCCGTTCAGCCAGATCTTCCTGCGCCTGATCAAGATGATCATCGCGCCGCTCATCTTCGCCAGCCTGGTGGCGGGGATCGCCGGCGCCGGCCACGTCAAGGTGGTCGGGCGCATCGGCATCCGGGCGATCATCTACTTCGAGATCGTCACCACGCTGGCGCTGGTCATCGGCCTGGTCGCGGTCAACCTCACTCGTCCCGGCATCGGGCTCAACATCCCGGTCGGGCAGATGTCGGAGTTCACCGCCAAGGCGAGCACCTGGGACGAGATCCTCCTCCACACCGTGCCGACGTCGATCGTGCAGGCGATGGCGGAGAACGACGTCCTGCAGATCGTCGTCTTCTCCATCCTGTTCGCGATCGCGCTGAACCTCGTCGGCGAGAAGGGGCGGCCGCTGGTCGCGCTGTGCGAGTCCGTCACCGAGACGATGTTCAAGCTCACCAACATCGTCATGCGCTACGCACCCGTCGGCGTCGGCGCGGCGATCGCCTACACCGTCGGCCACGGCGGGCTGGGGGTGCTGGTGAACCTCGCCTGGCTGGTCGGCACGCTCTACGGCGCGCTGATCGCCTTCATGCTCCTCGTCCTCCTCCCGGTCGCGCGCATCACCAGGGTGCCCATCCGCAAGTTCTTCATCGCGGCCAAGGAGCCGGCGGTGATCGCGTTCTCGACCACGTCGAGCGAGGCGGCGCTGCCGCGCGCGATGGAGGCGATGGAGCGCCTGGGCGTGCCGCGCCGGATCGTCTCGTTCATCCTCCCCCTCGGCTACAGCTTCAACCTCGACGGGTCGACGCTGTACCTGTCGCTGGCGGCGGTGTTCGTGGCCCAGGCGGCGAACGTCGACCTCACGGTGGGGCAGCAGATCACCATGGTCCTCACGCTCATGCTGACGTCCAAGGGCGTCGCCGGCGTGCCGCGCGCGTCGCTGGTGATCCTCGCCGGCACGCTGGCGCACTACAAGCTGCCGCTCGAGGGCATCACGCTCATCCTCGGCGTCGACGAGCTTATGGACATGGCGCGCACGATGGTGAACGTGGTCGGCAACTGCCTGGCGACGGTGGTGGTGGCCAAGTGGGAGGGGGAGTTCAAGGAGACGTCGCTCGAGGAGCTGCGGAGCGCGCACGCCCGGGCCGAGCTGTGACATAATCGAGTCATGGCGCACCTTGGTGAGATCGAGGAGGTGCGGGCTCACATCGCCCATTTGCGGCAGCAACTCCAGGTGGTGCGGGACGAGCTCGAGTCGTCAGGGGACGTGCTGGCCAACCTGGAGCGCGAGCAGCTCAAGGACGCCCTCGCCGAGGCGGAGGAGGCCGAGCGCGAGCTCGTCGCGCTCAGACATGCAGAAGGGGAGGAGCACGAGGCCGAGCACTACCATCCCGATCCGTTCGCGAACAAGATGGCGATCTTCTTCGTGTCGCTGATGGGGATATGGGTGCTGGCGCTGTTCCTCACGCGCTGGATCGAGTGACGGCCGACGTGTCGAGGCGCCACGCGCGCGAGCGGAAGTAGAAGAACAACGTCTGCCCGATCGACGCGACGGGCACCGCCAGGACCGCGCCCACCACGCCGAACGTGTGGCCGCCGGCGATGAGCGCGAAGATCACCAGCACCGGGTGGATGCGCGCCTGCACTCCGAGGATCTTCGGGGAGAAGAAATTGGCCTCGAGGAAGTGGACGCCGAGGATCCACGCCAGGACGACGAGGCCGCGCGTGACGTCCACGCCGGACTCCTCCGACACCATCGCGACGAGGACGCAGGGGATCGTCGAGATGATTGTGCCGAAGATGGGGATCAGGCTGAAGAACGCGACGAGCGCGGCCAGGAGGATGCCGTACTTCACGCCGAAGATGGCCAGGCCGATCCAGGCGAGCACGCCGTTGAACAGACAGACGACGAGCTGGCCGCGGATGACGCCGCCGAGCCCCCGGTCGATGCCCTTGACCACGGCGTCGTAATCGTTGCGGTAGCGCTCGGGGAAGACGCTCCGCACGAAGGCGTGGATCTTGTCGAGGTCGATGAGGAGATAGGCCGCGACCAGGAGCACGATGACGAGCTGCACCAGCAGGCTCAGGATCCCGACGACGAGCGCCTGGCCGAACTTCAGCACCTCGGCCACCTGCCCCTCGAGGCTCACGATGAGGCGGTCCATGCGCTCGCGCACCAGCTCCTCGAAGTGGCGGCGCTCGGTGACCTCGTGCGGCTTCACGATGACCCGCTTGTCGTCGGCGCGCTCGATCTCGATGCCGTTCGGCGGCAGCGTGATGGCGTAGTCGCCGTTGGCCAGGGGCACGACAGTGAGCGCCGTCCCGGGGGGCGGCGGCAGATCGGTCACCAGCGCCGGCGGGGCGGCCGACTCCGGCTCGGCGGCCATGGCGGGGAAATGGCGGTCGAGGAAGCGCGCGATGCTCGGCACCCACTGGTTCTGCATGCGCTCCCACATGCGCGGCGCCTCGGCGCCCAGCTTGGCCACGTCGGTGGTGACGCGCGGCAGGAACGCGACGAAGAACACGCCCATCCCGGCGATGAGGACGGCGTAGCAGATGAGGACGGCGGCGCCGCGCGGCAGGTGGCGCTTGCCGACGTGCAGGCGGCTGAGCCGCGTCACGTAGGGGGCGAGGATGTAGGCGATGAGCACGGCGAAGATGAACGGCAGGAGCACCTCGCGGAACAGGTACGCGAGGAGGACGAAGAACAGCGCGAACCCCCACAGGCGCGCGAACCGCCGAAGCTTGGACGCCGGGATGCCCGTCAGCGACGAGTCGGGCGGGGCCGACGGCGGCGGCGCGGGCGGCATCGACGAGGGGTTGTGGGGCGCGGCGCTCATGTCTCCGGCCCGAACGAAGGGAGGAGCCGGTCGTACGAGGCCGTGAGGTATTCGGCGACCACCTTCACGTCGCCCACGACGGGCATGAAGTTGGTATCGCCGTTCCAGCGGGGGACGACGTGCCAGTGGCAATGGGCGTCGATGCCCGCGCCGGCGGCGCGGCCGAGGTTCATGCCGACGTTCATCCCCTCGGGGCGCAGCACCGAACGCACCACCCGCGTGGCGCGTCGCAGCAGCTCACCCAGCGCCCGATGCTCGTCGTCGGGCAGATCCGCCGGATCCGCGACGTGGCGGCGCGGCGCGACCATGAGGTGGCCGTTGTTGTAGGGGAACTTGTTGAGCATGACCAGCGCGTGCTCGGTCACCGCCAGGACGAGCCGCTCGCGATGGCGCTGGGGGTCCGACGGACACGCGCAGAAGATGCACCCGCCGTCCTTGGTCTCGTCGCCGAGGATGTACGCCATGCGCCATGGCGCCCACAGATGCTCCATCTCAGGCCAAGTGTTACACGAAGCTGAAGGGCTTCCTAGCGCACCAGGGAACGGGCCTACTCGTCCCAGTCGTCCTCCGACGACCGCGGCTTCTTCCCGCCGCCCTTGGCCTTCTTCTTGGCCTTCTTGTCTTCCTCGCTGGCGGCGCCGGCGAGCTTGGCGCGCATGACGTCGCCGAGCGTCGCGCCGCCCGTCTGGCCGGCGGCGTAGCCCTGCGCGTCGGCCATCTCGGACGCGCGCGTCGCGCCCTTGATCGACAGGCCGATCTTCCGCTCGATGGGGTCGACCGTGATGATCTGGACCTTGACGTCCTGGGCGGGCTTGAGCACGGCGCGCGGATCCTCGACGCGCTCGTCGGAGATCTCGGACACGTGCACCAGACCCTCGATCCCCTTCTCCAGCTCGACGAACGCGCCGAAGTCGAGGACCTTGAGCACCTTGCCATCGACGATCTTGCCCACCGGGTAGTCGTACGGGATGCGATCCCACGGATCGGGAATGAGTTGCTTGATGCCGAGAGAGATCTTCGGCTTCTCCCCGTCGGCGGTGTCGATGTTGAGCACGACCGCCTCCACCTCGTCGCCCTTCTGGAACATCTCCGACGGGTGCTTGATCCGCTGCGTCCACGACATGTCGCTGATGTGGACCAGGCCGTCGATCCCCTCCTCGATCTCCACGAAGATGCCGAAGTCGGCGATGTTGCGCACGCGCCCCTTCACCACCGTGCCCGGCGGGTACTTGTCGCGCAGCTGCTCGTAGGGGTTCGGCTCGAGCTGCTTCATGCCGAGGGAGATGCGGTTGTTGCCCGCGTCCACGTCGAGCACGACCGCCTCCACGGTGTCGCCCACCGCCACCATCTTCGACGGGTGCTTGACCCGCCGCGTCCACGACATCTCGGAGATGTGGACGAGACCCTCGATCCCCTCCTCGAGCTCGACGAACGCGCCGTAGTCCTTGAGCGAGACGACCTTGCCGCGCACCACCGTGCCCGGCACGTACTTCTCCGCCGCCTTCGACCACGGGTCGTCGGTGATCTGCTTCAGGCCGAGCGAGACGCGCTCGGTGTCCGGGTTGAACTTCAACACCTTCACGCGCACGTGGTCGCCCACCTGGAACAGCTCCGACGGGTGGTTCACGCGACCCCAGCTCATGTCGGTGATGTGGAGCAGGCCGTCGATGCCGCCGAGGTCGATGAACGCCCCGTACTCGGTGAGGTTCTTGACGATCCCCTCGACGATCTGGCCTTCCTTCAAGCGCTCGAGCGTCTGTCCCTTGAGCTCGGCGCGCTCCTTCTCGAGGAGGACGCGCCGCGACAGGACGATGTTCCCGCGCTTCTTGTTGAACTTGATGACCTTGAACTTGTAGGTCTTGCCGATGAACGCGTCGAGGTTGCGCACCGGCCGCAGGTCCACCTGGGAGCCGGGCAGGAACGCCTTGACGCCGCCGCGGATGGCGACGGACAGGCCGCCCTTCACCCGCGCCGCGATCGTCCCCTCGATGAGCTCGTCCCGCTCGCACGCCTGGGAGATGTCGTCCCACACCTTGAGGCGGTCGGCCTTCTCCTTCGACAGGACGACCAGACCGTTCTCGTTCTCGCGGGACTCGAGGAGGACGTCGATCTTGTCCCCCGGCTTGACGGCGACCTCGCCGCCGGCCGACTGGAACTCCGCGATCGGGACTTGACCTTCCGACTTGTACCCGATGTCGACGACGACGTAGTCCTTGGTCACCTGGATGACTGTCCCGGTGACGATCTCCCCTTCCTTGCTGACGTCGTGCTTGAGGCTCTCCTCGAAGAGCTGGGCGAAACTTTCCTCCTCGCCCCGATGGTTCTCTACCTGCATGCCTTTGGGTGTTTCCTTTCTTTGCTTTGCTTAGGCGCGAAAGCGGAGGCTGGAAATAGCGTGAGTACGCGGGTTTGTCAACCACCGTTTTCCCGGGCTCGGATCATGTGCTCCATCTCCGACACGACCTCCTCGGGCGACAGGTGGGTGGAGTCCACCCTCAGCGCGTCGGGCGCCTGCCGGAGGGGCGCCGTCGTCCGCGTCTCGTCGCGGTGGTCCCTGACGATCATGTCGGCGAGGACCGTGGTCTCGTCGATGTCCATCCCGGCGGCGTTGAGCTCGATCCACCGTCGGTGGGCGCGCACGTCGGGCGCCGCGGTCAAGAAGAACTTCGCCGCGGCGTCGGGAAACACCACCGTACCGGCGTCGCGTCCTTCGACGACGACACCGCCGGACGCGCCCATGCGCCGCTGCAGCTCGAGAAGCGCCTGGCGCACCTCGGGGAGCGCGGACACGCGCGACGCGCCCTCCGAGATGTCCGGCTCGCGCACCGCCGCCGACACATCCTCCCCGCCCATAAGAACCCGATTTTTCATGCCTTCCATGCGGAAGTCGACGTCCAGCGCGGCCGCGAGGGCGCCGAGCGCCGGCCCGTCGTCCCACGAGACGCCCTTCCGCCGCGCGGCGAGCGCCACGGCGCGGTAGAGCGCTCCGGTGTCGAGCAGCTGGTAGCCGAGGCGCTCGGCGAGCATCCGGGAGATGGTGGACTTGCCGGCGCCGGCCGGCCCGTCGACGGTCACGACGATCTTCGGCACGAGGACGACGTATAGACCGTCGGCCCCGGTGCATTCAAGCTATGATCGTAGCGGTTGGCGCAAGTCCTTGTCGGCAGCGATGACCGCGCGTTCGGCGGCCCCCTGGTGCGGTTGCTCTCCTCGCGCGGTCACCAGGTGGCGTGGGTCGGCGCGCTCGACGTGACTCCGGGCGGCGGAGCTCGTTCTCCCGAGGTGGTGATCGTCGACGGAGACGCGCCGGGCATGGAGCTGGCGGTGGTCGCCGCCGCGTGGCGGCAGATCGATCCGCGCCCCGAGCTGATCGTGCTGTCGGCCTCGCCCGAGACGCTCGATCTGGCGATCCGCATCGGCGGGCACGCCGTGGCGGCACCGTCGACGCCGGAGGCCGTGGCGGCGGTGGTGGGCGGTCTGGAGACGCGCGCGCGCGAGGACGAAGCGGCGGCCCGCCTCGCCGCCGCGCGCGACCTCGACATCGTCCAGATCCGCGAAGCGCTGCGGCCGCGCATGAACCAGTACGTGGCGGCGACGGCGCTGGCGCGGCGCCTGGCGGGGCGCGGTGCCCTGTCGGAGGAGGAGGCGCGCTTCGCGCTCGGCCTCGACGGGGCGCGCACCGTGCGGGGCGCGGTCGACGCGCGCGCGCTCGCGCCCCCGACCGCGGCGCGCCTCATCTACGCGCTGGTGCAGGCGGGCGCGGCGCAG
>DATFWE010000105.1:0-18479 GCA_035259575.1 Haliangiales bacterium | reverse complement strand
GGCGACGCCCGGATCAATCTCGAGCGCGAGGCGCCGCAGGGGTTCGACGTGCTGGTGCTCGACGCGTTCAGCTCGGATTCCATCCCCGCGCACTTGCTGACCCTCGAGGCCGGCCGGCTGTACCTGCGCCACCTCGGCGAGGACGGGATCCTCGCGATCCACATCTCCAACCGCCACCTGGATCTCGATCCCGTCGTCCGCGGCCTCGCCGACGCGCTCGGGCTCGTCGTCGCCCGCATCGACATCGACGTCAGCGCCGACGTCGTCTGGCGGAGCGACTGGATGCTCCTCGCCCGCAAGGCGTCCGTGCTCGCCGCCCCCGAGATCCAGCGTGCCGCCAGCGCGCCTCCCGCCGCCGGCCCGGTCTATCCGCTGTGGACCGACACCTACTCCAACCTGCTGCACATCTTCCGAGGCTGAGCGCGCGACTGTCAATTCCTGCGTGGAACGATGGCCGCAGTCGAGCGGTACGATGCGTAGTCATGATGCGCCGGACCGGTATCGCGATCGCGCTGCTCGCCGGCTGTTCCGCCGCGCCCGATCCCGTGGCGGCGTGGATCCAGGAGCAGGCCAGCCCGCTCGCCACCGTGGAGCCCGGCGCATCCGACGCGGATCTCCAGCCGCTCCAGCAGATCGTCGGCGACGCGACCATCGTCGGCCTCGGCGAGGCCACGCACGGCACGCACGAATTCTTCGCGCTCAAGAGCCGGGTCCTGGAGTTTCTCGTCGAGCGAATGGGCTTCAACACGTTCGCGCTGGAGAACGGCTGGGCCGCTTCGCAGCCGATGGCGCGCTACGTGGCGACCGGCGAGGGCAATCCGAGCGAAGGGCTGGCACAGGGTTTCTATCGCGCGTGGCGGACGCAGGAGCTCCTGGATGCGTTCATGGCCGTCCGCCAGTACAACGCGGATCCGTCGCATGCGACCAAGGTGCAATTCGCCGGCATCGATTGCTGGGACGTCACCCAGTCGGCCTTCGATGCGGTGACCGGCTTTCTGCAGACGGTCGATCCGCAGCAGGTCGCGAACGTGCATGCGCTGTACGCGGGATTTCGCCCGGCGAGCTCGGACCCCGTCTTCGTCGACTACGATGGCTTCTCGGCCCTCCCTCAGGCCACCAAGCTGCAATATCAGAGCAACGCCCAAGAGGTGTACGATCTCTTGAGCAATCACGAAGCGGTCTACGCGAGCCAGTCGTCCCCATCGGCGTTTCAGACGGCGCTGCAGAGCGCCCGCGTCATCCTGCAGTACACGACGCTGGGCGTCCTGATCCCCACCTCCGGCACGCTCTTCACGTCGGCCGCAGCCTACGCCAAGCGCGACGAGCTCATGGCCGACAATGTCGTGTGGCTGCACGACCACGGCATCGCCGACGCCAGGATCGTGCTATGGGCGCACGACGTGCACATCGGCCGGTTGAGCGCGAGGATGGGGACGTTCCTGGACCGGCAGTACCAGGGCGGCTATCGGCCCATCGGCCTGACCTTCTATGACGGCTCTTACACGGTCCTCGTGCCGCCGCACGCCGAGACCGTTTTGCCCGCTCCGACCGGAACGTACAACTACGCGCTGGGGAGCGCGGATCTGCCGCTGTACGCGCTCGATCTCCGGCAAACGCCGGCCGGCCCCGTGACCGACTGGGCGCACGGCCCGCACGATCTCATCACCTACGGCGTCGGCGGAGAGGAGCTCATCATGCGCGGCTCGATCGTGTCCTGGTTCGACGCGATCGTCTTCGTGCGCGACATGACTCCGTCGCACCTCGTCCCGTGATTTTTCGCACGAATCCCACGCGGGGATACACTCCGCCCATGACCTCGCCGCGCCCGCTCGCCCTCGCCTTGCTGCTCCCCGCCCTCGCCGCCGCCGCCCCGGCGGAGAAAGGCGCGACGTTCGAGGCGCCCGGCGCAACGATCTACGTCGAGGTGCTCGGAACCGCCCCCGGCGCGCCGCTCGTCGTGGTCAACGGCGGACCCGGCTTCGACCACACCTACGAGCACGCCGCCGTTCCGGGGACGCCGTCGGCGTGGGAGACCGTCGCCAAGAAACGCCGCGTCGTCTTCTACGACCAGCGCGGCAACGGCCGCTCGGGCGCGCTCAAGCCGAGCCAGTCGTGCACGCTCGCCGATCAGATCGCCGATCTCGACGCGGTGCGCGCGCACCTCGGCGTCGAGCAGATCGACCTCCTCGGCCACTCCTGGGGCGGATACCTGGTGATGGCGTACGCGGCGCGCCACCCCGAGCGCATCCGCCGCCTCGTCATCGTCGACTCCGCCGCCCCCAAGTGGTCCGACACGGTGTTCCTGTTCAAGGACATCTTTCCCGAGGGGCAGGAGCGGTCCGACGGGCTCGACTTCGCCGAGGCCCTGGGCGACGCGGCGGCGATGGACGCCAAGCTGCGCGAGTACTTCCGCTGGCTGTTCTACTCCCCCGAGAAGCGCGACGCGTTCGTCGCCCAGATCTCGCCCGGCGTCTACAACAAGGCCGTGAACGAGGCCGTCGAGCGCGACGTCCAGCGATTCGACCTCAACCCGGAGCTCCGCAAGTTCAAGTTCCCGACGCTCGTCGTGACGGGGCGCTACGACATCAACGTGGCGCCCTCCGTGGCCTACAAGATCCACAAGGCCATCCCGGGATCGCAGTTCGTCGTGTTCGAGCGGAGCGGCCACCTGCCGTTCTACGAGGAGCCGGAGGCGTTCGTGCGCGCGCTCGAGGCGTTCCTCGGCGCGCGCTGACGCCCATCAGTGCACGCGGTCGATTCCCTTGGCCACGGTCCCGGTGCCGGCGCAGACGACGGCCTTGAGGTCGGCCGCCCGCCGGCCGAGGTCGTTGAAGGTCCGCGGCTGGAACGTGACGGGATCGAAGACGGTGATCCCGGTGAGAAAGCCCGACGGTGTCGCCTCGCTCCCCGGGAACCGCGGCGCGATCTGGAGGAAGAAGGTCCCCGTCTCCTGCGACGAGTGGCAGCCGTTGCACGTGTTGAGCGCGAAGTGATGCCGCGCCTCGTTGTTGTTGATGCCGGGCGCGAACCAGGTGCCGAGATCGTTGAACACCGCGCCGGCGAGGAAGGGCTGCCCGTCGAGCAGATCGGGCACCGTGTGGGTCTCCGCGAGGATCGCGGGCTCGTTGGCGTTGATGAAGCCGGCCAGGGTCGCGGTATTGTTGAAGCTGCGGTCGGGGGTGAGCTTGATCGTCGCCGGAACCAGCATGCCGGTGTCGGGCGAGAGCACGAACTCGCGCATCTGCCAGATGAAGTTGTCGCTGAAATCGATCTCGTTCGTGCGCAGGACGTTGATCGCGCTGCCGTTCGCGTGGTCCGGGCGGGCGCCGCGACCGACGAATCGCTCGGTGATGGCCTGCAACGCGGCGTTGTAGTCCTCGGAGAAGCTCAGGGCACCGAGCGCGTGGAACGCCTGGGCCCAGGCGAGCACGTCGGCCTCCGTCGCCGCCGGCAGCTTGTACTCGAAGATGACGTTGGCCTGAAGGGGGAAGAAACCATTCGCGAGGAAGTTGAACACGAACCGCCCCTCGCCCGCGTCGCCGTTGGCGAGGTTGCGCAGGTCGAACCGATTGACGATGGCCTGGAGCCGCAGCGGCGCGCGGGTGAGATCGAGCGCGCCGTCGGGCGTGCGCGGCCAGGCATCGAGGATGAGGCTCTGCATCCCGGGCCGCGGCCCGACGCTGAAGCCGTTGATCGTCTGGGTGGTCGTGAACGTGCGGAGCATCGATTCGACCATGGCCGGCGCGTCCGCCGGGGTGGGCGCCATGTTCTCGACGAGGTGCTTGAACGTCCAGGCCCCCGTGCGCGGATCGGCGGGCGCGCCGGTGAACGTGGTGCGGATCGGATCGTCGACCACCGACACGTTCTTGATCATGAGCTCGCGGGGCTTGCTGACGTGGCATCCGAGGGGCTCGGTCACGACGAACTGCACCGTGTCGAAGAAGAAGAAGAAGTTGGTGAACTCGAACACCTGGAAACCCAGGAAGAAGGTCGCCGGCTCCACGTTGTCGGAGGCCGTGGCCGTCATGGTGAAGTGCGTGGTCGCCCCGCTCGCCACCGGTGGGCTGGACACCAGCGCAAACGGCGGCGGATCGATGGTGATGCCGGTGATGAAGTTGAACTCCTGGAACTGGAACGTGAGCGGGGCGCAGGCGGGCGTGTTGTGGTTGGTGACGGCGATGTCGAACGAGGCCGGCACGCCCGGCGGCGTGGGATTGCTGATCCGCGGCGCGACCGCGACCGTCGGGGTCTGCCGGATGCAGGTGAGCGCGAGCACCTCGTCGCTCGACAGGGCGCGACCCACGAACACGACCTGGTCGATGATGCCGTTGAGCCGGCGCTCGGAGCCGTCGTTGGCCATGAGCAGCGGGCCGGGCCCGGGCGGGATCGTTCCCGTCGCGGCGAGGCCTCGGACCTCGAAACCGTTGACGTAGAGGCGCAGCGTATGGCCGTCGTATGTGCCGGCCACGTGCTGGAACGCGCCGAGCGTGGCCACGGTGGGCGACGTCACGCTGATCGCTTTGCCACCGAGATTGACCACGAACTGGAACTTGCCGGCGCCGTTCAGGACCAGCGCGAACGAGCTCGTGCCCTTGTCGCGCTTGCGGAGCAGAGTCTGGGTCCCGCCGATCGCCGTGGGGTTGAACCAGCCGGCCACGGTGATGCCGTCCTCGAACGTGAAATCCGGCTGGTCGGGCACGTAGACGATGTCTTCGGCGGCGGCGATGGCCACGCCCAGCCCGGTAATGCCGGGCGCGCAGGTCGCCGCCACCGCGCGGAACGCGGTGTTGCCGCTGAAGCTGGAGTCGAACAGGTTGGTCCGGTTCGGGTTGCAATCGTCGAAGCTCCACTGGCCGAAGGGGCCGCCAGTGAACCTCGGGATCGCTCCGCTGGCGCCACTCTCGAGATCGCCCGCGCCGATGGAGAGATGCGCGAGGTCCCCGTCCTGCAGTAGGGCCCAGAGCTCCTCTTGATCGCCCTGCGTCTGACACGCCGGGATGACCGTCCACACGAGGGCAAGACACACCGCATACCATGCACAGCACTCTCGTCGCACCATGAGCGTCTCCTCGTTCGGGTGGTGCCGCGGCTATGCTCCTGTGACGTGCCGAGGCGCCGCTTTTCCCGTTCCGTGACTGGAGCAATCGGTGTGCCGGCGCGACCGGCGCGGAATCATGAACTCCGCCACCGCGACACCGGCGGTCGACTGGCGTGACACGTGGACCATTGGTCCACCCTCGCGGCGTCGCGGCGCATCCAAGCGGTGCGCGCCTGATTACGGCGTCTCTGCGGGGCGTGCTCGCGTCAGAATCGATACCCGAGATGCACGGCGGGAAACACCGTCCACGGACCCTGGCGAAAGGTCTGACCGTTCAGCGTGACGTCATGGACGTTGAAGCCGTACGAGAGTCCGATCCAAGGCGTGGCGTAGAAGCTCGGTCCGATCTCGAAGCGCCAGCCGACGTGCGCGCCGAGGCTGAGCTGCTCCTCGCGCGCCGCCAGGTCGGTGCCGTCGAGCCGGATGAGCTGGCGGTTGAAACCAGCGTCCACTCCGACGAAGCCACCGTGCTCCTCGGCAAACGGGAAGTATTGCAGCTTGACGCCGAACCCGTCGACCGAGCTCGAGAACCCGTCGTTGCCGTGCACGAACCTGGGCACGGCGATGGCGAACGCGCCGAGGTCCACGCGTAGCCGCGTCCAGCCCACGCCGACGTGCACGGAGTAACCGCTGAGGACGTAGGCGGTGGGGTCGACCTCCACGTCGCCGCGCACCGGCGGCTCGGCCGCCGCAACGCCGTGGGCCACGACACAGGTGGCGAGCACCGGAAGCCACAGGAACTGGGTCTTCGTCATGGGGCGCATCATGCGGTCGGCATGGCGGCGTCGCCTGACCCTGGGCGCCGGATCGATTGACACCGAACGACACGCCCAGGATGCGTGTGTTTTCAGCGAGTTGCCGCGTGGAAGGGCGTCCCCTATCGTTGAGACGTGGCCGCGATCGAAATGTCTGCCCGCATCGGCGCGATGATCGTTCAAGCTGCGGCGCAGGCCGGCGTCGATCCCCGGGAGCTGTCGAGGGCGACCGGCTTCGATCCGGGCCGAGCCGCCGATCCCGATGCCCGCATTCCGATCGACCTCGAGGAGACGCTGTGGGAGGAGGCCGCAAGGCGGAGCGGCGACGACGACTTCGGGCTCCACGCCGCCGAGGGGTTGCGGCCGGGCGCGTTCGACGTCCTCGACTACGCCGTGCGCACGGCCCCCACCGCGCGCGCGGCGCTCGAGCGGCTCGCCCGGTACAACCGGCTCGAGCACGACGCCGCCGTGTTCACGATCATCGATCGCGTCGGCGCGACGCGCGTCGAGCACGCGTTTCGCGTCGGCGGCGCCGTTCAGTGCCGCCACTCGGCGGAGTTCACGCTCGCCTCCATCATCGCGATCGGCGCGCAGATAACCGCCGCACCGCTGGCCGCGCAGGCCGTCGAGTTCCGGCACGCGGCACCACCGGCGCTCGCGGAGCATCGACGCATCTTCGGCGTCGTGCCGCGGTTCTCGGCAAGCGTGAACGCACTCGAGCTCGACCCCGCGGTCCTCGCCCGCCCCGTGCCGGCGGCGGACCCGATGCTGTCGAAGGTCATCGAGCGTCACGCCGAGGCGCTGCTCGCGGCCCGCGACGAGCCCGGCGCCGGCGTGGCCGACCGCGTGCGGCAGCTCCTCGCCGGCGCGCTGCCCGACGGCGACGCCTCGCTCGGCGCGGTCGCGGCGGGCTTGCGCCTCAGCGAACGCAGCCTGCAGCGGCGACTCGCCGAGGAGGGCCTCACCTTCGACGCCGTGTTCGATGACCTTCGCCGCCGTCTGGCGCTGCGCTACTTGACGGACCGTAAGATCGCCATCTGCGAGGTCGCGTATCTCCTCGGGTACTCCGAGCCGAGCGCGTTCCACCGCGCGTTCAAGCGCTGGACCGGCGTCACCCCGACCGAGGCCAGGATGGGCGGCTGATCGCGCGAGCCGGCTGGGTCAGCCTCTCGCCTCGCGCCGGTGGCGGCGATAGCGCGCGGGGGGAAGCCCGAGCGCGCGCTTGAACGCGCGGTTGAAGGCGGGCTCGGATTCGTAGCCGACCTCCCCGGCGACCTCGCGGACGCTGCGGTCCGTCGTTTCCAGCAGGCGCGCGCCGAGCTGCATGCGCCAGAGCGCGAGGTAGGCGAGCGGCGACCGGCCGAGGAAGCGCGCAAATCGCTCCGCCAGCACGGTTCGCGAGGCTCCCGCCGCCTTCGCCAGATCCGCCAGGGTCCACGCCCGCGCCGGATCGCGGTGGAGGCAGGCGAGCGCCCGGCCCACGGTGTCGTCGCGCGCGCCCGCCAGCCAGCCGGTGCGCTCGGGCGGCAGCTCGTCCATGTACCGGCAGAGGGTCTCCATGAACAGCGCCTCGGTGAGCTTGGACAGGAGGGCGACGCGGCCCGCACGTCCCGACTCGGCCTGGCTCACCGCGTGGCGGATCGAGGTCTCGATCCACGCTCCGGCCGCGTCGCTGCGGATGTGCACCTTGAAAACGGGCGGAAGGCCGCCGAGGAACAGCCGCTCCGCGTAGCGCTCGCACCCGAAGTACCCGCAGATAAACCGCGTCGTCGCGCCGGCGCCGCCGCCGCGCTCATGCCCGATCCTCCCGCCGAGGAGCGCCGGCAACAGGTGCGATGCGTCGATGAGCTCGCGGATCCGCCCGTTCCACAGCCGGTGCGCGTGGCCGCGCGGGAAGACGACGATGTCGCCGGCGCGAAGCGGCACGTCGTCGTGCCCGGCGACGCGCGCGGTGGCTTCGCCCTCCGTGATCAGGTGGAACACGACGAGATGCTCGGTCCCGGGCGCGAGCTGCGCGGCGTAGAAGCTGGACGCCGGCGAGGCGAACCCCCAGGGCGCGCGGTACTCGGCGTTCAAGAACAGCGCGCCGGTGATTCGCACGCCCCGCAGGGCTTCCGACAACGCATCCATGCAAAGAAATCCGGACTCGGAATCAATCCGCCGCACGCGCGCGAACATCCGAGTAGCATGAGAAGCTACCACATCAACAAGGGGGCGGGGCTCGAGGGGCTCACCCTGAAGGAGCACGACCCGCCGGCGCTCGGTCCGCATGACGTCCTCGTCCGGGTGCAGGCCGTGTCGCTCAATTTCCGCGAGGTCATGATCATGATCCACGGCGCCTACCCTCTGCCGGTGAAGCCGGACGTGATCGCGGTGTCGGATGGCGCCGGCGAGGTCATCGCCGTCGGCGAGGCCGTGACCCGCGCCCGCGTCGGCGACCGGGTCGCCGCCTCGATCTTTCCCCGGTGGGTGGATGGCCCCTTCGCGATCGAGCACGCCGCGCAACTCGGCGGCTCGCTCGACGGGATGCTCACCGAGCTCGTGGCCCTGAGCGAGGACGCCCTGGTGCCGATCCCCGCGCACCTGTCGTTCGAGGAGGCGGCGACGCTGCCGTGCGCCGGGGTGACGGCCTGGAACGCGCTCACCGGCGGCAAGCCCCTCAGGGCCGGCGAGATCGTGCTCACGATCGGCTCGGGCGGCGTGTCGCTGTTCGCCTTGCAGCTGGCCAAGCTCTCCGGCGCGAGAGTCATCGCCACCACCTCCAGCGACGACAAGGCGGCGAGGCTCGCGTCCCTCGGGGCCGACGACGTCATCAACTATCGTGCGGCGCCGGACTGGCCGGCCGAGGTGAGCCGGCTGACCGGCGGGCGGGGGGTCGACCACATCGTCGAGGTCGGCGGGGCGGAGTCGCTCGAGAAGTCGTTCCGCTCGATCGCCCTGGGCGGCGAGATCGCCTGGGTCGGGACGCTCGGCGCCGGCGCGCCGGTCGTGAACCTCGGCGGGATCTTCAACGCCGTCGCCTCGCTGCGCGCCGTCGCCGTGGGCAGCCGCGCCCAGTTCGTGGCGATGACGCGCGCCATCGCCGCCCACCGGATGCGACCGGTCGTCGACCGTGTCTTTTCGTTCGACGAGGCTCCCGCCGCCTTCGCCTACTACGCGGCCGGCAAGGCGTTCGGCAAGGTCGTCATCAAGGTCGCGTGATCGAAAGGAGTCATGCATGAAACGGACCGCGCAAGCCGTGTGGCTGGGAGAATTGCGAGACGGAGAGGGGCACCTCACGACGGGGAGCCATGTTCTCTCCGACGCTCGCTACTCTTTCACCACCCGTTTCGGCGAGGAGCGGGGGACGAATCCCGAGGAGCTCATCGCCGCCGCACACGCCGGCTGCTTCTCGATGGCCCTGGCGTTCGGTCTGGGGAACGCCGGCTGGCCGCCCGCCAGCATCCGCACCGCCGCCGAGCTGTCGCTCGAGAGGGACGCTTCCGGCCCCGCCATCACCGGCATCCACCTGAGCGTGGTCGCGCGCGTCCCCGGCGTCGGCGACGCCGACTTCCAGAGGATCGCGGAGGAAGCCAAGCGCGGCTGCCTCGTGTCCCGCTTGCTCGACACCCCCATCACCATGACCGCGCGCCTCGATCCGGACGCGTGACGTCGGGCCCGGGCCCGTCCCCGATCCGTGTGGTACCACCCGCGGGAGGCGCTAGGATCGAGGCACGCTGCCATGAACGGAATATTGTCGCGAGGCGCGTTGCTGGCGCTGTCCCTGGGGATGGCATGCGGCGGCGCCACGAAGTCGGGAACCGCCGCGCCGCCGCGCGAGCACACGGGGCAGGCCGGCGGGGCGGAGGAGCCCGCGCCGACGAAGCCGTCCGCGTCGCTCGACCCGGCTCGCCAGCGCGGGCGCGAGCTGCGCGACGGCGCCGACCTTCTCGACAAGGCGGAGGAGTACTGGGAGCAGGGGAACCGGGCGCTTGCCGACCACTACTTCGGCCTCGCCGAGCTGATCGTCGGTCCGGAGGCGCTGGCCAGCCTGGCGCCGCGTTTCCGCGCCGGTGGGCCCCCGCTGGTCACCGATCCGGTCAAGCAGATGCGGCCGGGGCCGCCCCAGCCGGAGGCCGTCGGCGAATCGGAGAAGGAAGAACCGCCGCCGCCGGCGCCCCCGAAGACCGAATACGCGTCGCTCTCCGGCGTGGTCATGATCGACGGCAAGCCGCCCCAAGGTGAGATCGGCGTGGTCACGCTCGAGGCGGTCGGCGCCCGCCGGCTCCCGCTCCCCGTGCCGCGCCTCATGGAGCAGCGGAACCGGCAGTTCTTGCCGCACGTGCTCGTCGTCCCGGTGGGGTCGCCGGTCACGTTCCCCAACTGGGACGCGGTCTACCACAACGTCTTTTCGACGTCGGCGCCCAAGTCGTTCGACCTCGGCCTCTACCACAACGGCGAGGCGCGCACGGTCGTCTTCGACAAGGAAGGCATCGTCGAGCTGACGTGCAACATCCACGCGAACATGCACGCCTACATCGTCGTCGTGTCGGCGCCGCACTATTCCGTGACCGGCCCGAACGGGCAGTTCCGATTCAGCCGCCTCCGGCCGGGGAAATACGTCCTCAGGGCGTGGAACGAACGCACCTCCGCCCCGGTCAAGCGGGAAGTGGAGCTCAAGGCGGGGGCGAACTCGACCACCGTCGGGGTCGCCGCCGACGCACCGACGGGTCCGGCCCCCGACAAGTTCGGGGTCTCGCGCGCGAAGAAGCCCTAGCGCGCCCCCGGTTGTCACGAGCTGCCAGTTAACACGATGGGCGGCATGCGATCCTCCGGTCATGCGCAGCCTTGCCGTCGTTGTCTGCCTTGCGCCCGCGGCAGCCGCCGCCGCCGATTCTCTCGACATCACCGACTACCCGATCGTCTACACGGCCGCCGGGACCGAGCGGGTGGCCGTGCAGAAGGACCTGCCGTTCGCGGCCGGCGCGCGGACGCTGCACTTCGACCTGTACTTGCCGCCGGGGCCGAAGCGGGGCCTTGTCCCCGTCGTCGTGTTCGTGAACGGCGTGGGCGACGTGGGCCCGCGCAAGCTGAAGGACTGGCCGATCTACCAGAGCTGGGCGCGCCTGGTCGCCGCGCGCGGCTACGCCGCGATCACCACCGACAGCGACTCGGCGGCGCTGTCGGCGAGCGCGCGCGCGCTGTTCGCCGCGCTCGCGCGCGACGGCGCCCGCCTCGGCATCGACGCCGGCCGCGTCGCCGTGTGGGCGTGCTCCGCGAACGTGTCGCAGGCGGTGCCGCTCGTCATGGACGACCCGCCGCCCGGCGTCCGCGCCGCGGTGTTCTACTACGGCGCCGGGCCGGCCAAGAAGATGCGCGCCGACCTGCCGGTCCTTCACATCCTCGCCGGCAAGGACGGCCCGCAGCTCCTCGAGGCCGAACGGCGGATGCGCGCCGACGCCGCCGCCGCGCACGCGCCCTGGACGATGGTCGAGGAGCCGACGCTGCCGCACGCGTTCGACGGAGTCGACGGCTCGGAGGCCAGCCGGCGCGCGGTTGCGATGACGCTGGCGTTCCTCGACGCGCATCTCGGCACGCTGCCGCCTGCGCCGCCGCCGTCGCGCGAGCGCGACATCATCGCCCACGTCTACGGGGTGGAGCTCGCCGCGGCGGTGCAGGGGCTCGAGGGGCTCCTCGCCGCCGATCCCAAGCGGGCCGACGCGATCCGGCTCATGGGTCTCCTCAAGGCCCGCGCCGGCGACTGCGCGGGCGCCGTGACGTGGCTCGAGCGGGTGGGCGCGCCCGACGCGGGCGTCCTCAACGCGCTCGGCTCTTGTCAGCTCCAGGCCAAGCGCTACGACGAGGCGATCGCGACGTTCGAGCGCGCGAACGTCGGCGGCGCGCCGCCCCACTTCGCCTACAACCTCGCGTGCGCGCACGCGCTCGCCGGCCACAAGGACGCCGCGTTCGCCGCGCTCGATCAGGCGCTGGCGCGCGGCTTCAACGATCGGCGCCTGCTCGAGACCGACGCCGACCTCGCGGCCCTGCGCTCGGACCCGCGGTTCGCCCGCGTCCTCGAAAGGTTGCCCGCGCGGTAGCCAGCCATCGTCGTCCTCAGATCCCCTGCGGGTCGCTGAGGACGCGGGCGGCCTCGATGGAGTAGGTCACGCCGTCGCCGACGAACGTCCCCGCCGTGGAATCGACCTCCGAGACGACGACCACGCTCCAGCGCTTCGACGTGAGCGCCTCGAGCTCGGTCGCGGGCTGCTTCGGGCGCCCGGCGCTGGGCGCGAAGACGACGGCCCGCCTGCCCGGCTCCAGCGTCGCGGCGCTCGCGCTTTTCGTCCGGTAGGCCGTCCCGGCGTCGACGATCGTGGCATCCCAGAGGCGCCACTGGTCGTCCCGCCGAAAGGCGGGCCTCATCCCTTCCCTTCCGATCTCGTTGGCGTAGCCGGTGACGAACCAGGCGTCGCCGCGCTGGCAGTGGTTCTTCGCGGCGCCGCAGTCGCGCGGCTCGCTCGAGATCTTGCCGCCGGGCACGCCGGAATCGTCGGCGAGGCTCGTGCGCGTCAGAAGGACGCCGAGAAGTAGGATTGTCCTTTTCATGGCGTTTCTCCGATTCAGCGGTAGGCGGCAGGGCTCGGACGATAGGGATAATCGGCGCTCGTGGTCTTGATCAGCTTGTCGCCGGAGAACTGGTAGCGGCGGAGCGTGACGCTGCCGTTGTTGGCGGTCAGCACCTCGAACATCACCGAGGCGGCCTTCTTCTCCCTCGGGGTGGTGAGCTCGCCGCCTCCCCTGCCGTAGATCGCGCGTCCCGAGAGCGAGACCACGAGGTCGAGCTTGTCGCCCGTCAGACCCGCGGCCTTGTACGGCGCGGCGAGCCGCTCCCATTCGGCGCGACGGGCCTGCCGGACCTCGTCGGCGAAGGTCGCGGCGACCTTGGCCAGGGGCGCGCAGTACCGGCCGTCGATCTCGGCCACGGGGACCTTGTCGTGATCGCTGCGGCCGGGGCGCGCGACCTTGATCGTGTCCATCTTCGCGGCAGCGAGCGTGCCGATGGCCGCGTTGCAGGCCTTGGCGGTCGCGATCAGCTTCGCGCCGTTCTCCTCGTGGTTGCTCGCCTTGTCGATCATCTTCATCCACTCGAGAGCCCGCGCCGCCTCCTCGACGGCCTTGCGGGCCTGACCGAGCACCATCCACTCGGCGAGCTTGGCGCAGACCGCGTCGGCGTCGCCGAAGCGAAGGTGGCTCTCGCCGCTCGACCCGGGATCGGGATATGCGCTCGGCAGTCCGTTGTAGCCGGCGCTCGACGTCAGCTCGAAGGACGCGGGGACGCCGTCGGCCCGCCCGTCGTGAATCGCTTGCTTGCACCGCTCCACCGTCATGCTGGCGGGAAGCTCCAGATCCGCGCTCAGGCGGACGATCGCCTGCGCGGCGAGGAGTAGGTCACGGTCGACGCCGCGTTCGTCCGCGTGCGCGACCAGAGGCGTGGAGGTAAGAACGGCCAGGGTGACGAGAACGCATCGCATGCGCCCTGCCCCCAGCAGGATGCGTGCCGACGCGAAGTCCGGAGATTTCCAGCCGCGGCGGATCCTCCGGCGCTCGAATTGTCAGGACAGTTCGAATCAGAAATCGATCCTGAGGATCCGACCCCGCGTGCCCACGAGCCATCCCGTGGACGGGTTGGCGAACGCCACGGCCCAGAAGTTCGTCACTCCAGCGAGGGTGAACCAGGTGGTGCCTTCGTCCGGGGACCACGACGTGCCGCCGGGTCCCGTGGCGACCACCATCACGCCGTCATCTTCCTGGTCGCCCTCATCGTCGTCGCCGTCGGGTGCGAGCGCATAGCTCAGGCCGAAGATGGCCCCGGGGAAGGGCGTCTGTGTCCCGAGCTGCCAGGTCCGCCCGCCGTCGCGCGAGCGGGCGAAGTTGTTGGACAGCGCCGTCGGCGCCGCAAGCTCGCCGCCGCCGAGGATGCCGTGGCGGGCGTCGCGGAACGCGACGCTGAAGCCGCCCGAGCTCGGCGTGCCCTGCACGATCGGCGTGTCGAACGCTGCCCAGGTCTGACCGCCGTCGGTCGTCGCGAGCACCCTGGCCCTCTCGGCCGCGCCGGTGGCGATCCACGCTCGCCGCGCGCCTTGCGTGGCGATGCAGGTACCGCTCGCCGCGAACGCCGATTCTCCGGGCAGCGCCGCGGGCAGCCGATCGCCGATGTCCGTCCAGGTCTCGCCGTCCGCGGTCACGATCACCGGAAACCGGCCGTTCACCGAATCGGCCATGGCGATGCCGCGCGTCGGGCTCCAGAAGGCGAAGCAGTCGTAGAAGCCGTTCGGGTCCTGGTTCTCGAACTCGAGCGTCCACGTGTCGCCGCCGTCGACGGTCTTGTAGACGCGCGAGTCGGTGCCGACGCCGGCGGCCAGGAGATACGCGATCTTGTCGCTGACGCCCTGGACGTCGCGGAACTGGAGCGTTTCGGCGCCCGGGACCACGCGCGCGCGCCACGTCGCCCCTCCGTCGGTGGTGAGCGCGTACGTCCCGCGCACGCCGCTCGCCCAGACGACGCTCGCATCGACCGGGCTGATCGCCTGGAGCCGGTTCGCCGTGCCGCTTTGCTGCGGCGTGAGCGTGGGCGCGCGCGCGGCTCGGCTCGCGGAGCTCGCCGACGACGGCTCCGTCGTGTCGTTCGCGCAGCCAACGGCAATCGTGGCGAAAACGCAGGCCGGGATCGCGATCCCGGAGAACAGAGGCAGTGGGAAGAACGGCAACGGACGCTTTCGGTCGCGCATGTTGGCCCTCCGGGTGCGGAAGGTAGCGCCGGTTGCGGCCGCGTCAAGGCGCGACCGTCACATCCGCGAGGCGCGCCGCGTACGGGCTGCTCCAGTTCGCCGCGAACACGCCGGCCAACGTCGACGGCAGCCGGCCGCCCGCGACCAGGACGCCGACGTTGCGGCTCGCGGTGAAATAGTCGCCCTCCCAGTTGCTGGTGCCGACCCAGGCCGTGGCGCCGTCGACGATCATGAACTTCGCGTGGGCGACGCGCGCGAACGGGATGTCGCCGCCGGACCACTTCGGAATGCGCAGGACGCGCACCTCGACGTTGGCCACGGCCGCGAGGGCGTCGAGATCGCGGCGCGCCTCGCTGCCCGGTTTGGTCGACCAATCGGCGACCAGGAGCCGCACGCGCGCGCCGCGCGCGGCCGCGCGACGCAGCGCCTCGTCGAGATCGCGGAACGTCGACCCGTCACGACCCTTCGTCTTGTACGTGAGGACCTCGACGTCGACGCCGCGCCGGGCACGATCGATCGCGGCGACAATCTTCGGCAGCTCCCAGTCCTCTTCGTTGGGCAGCCACCCGCGCGGGCTCGCGACGAACGCCAGGTGCTCGCCGCTCGCCGCGACCAGATCGACCACCCGCGGGTGCGCGCGCACGCGCGTCGCCGCGGCGGCGCCGCCGGCGAGCTCCCAGTCGGTGTCGAAGACGTCGAGGAGCGCGCCCGCGAACGCCGTCGCGCGGATGCGGACGCCCATCTCGAAAATATGGGCCAGCGCGCGCCAGTCGAAGTTCTGGCTGCCGACGAACGAATCCTCGCCGTCGACGACGAAATACTTCGCGTGCAGGACGCCGCCGGAGGTCCCGGCGACGTCGATGCGCCGCACCTCGGCGCCGCGCCCGGCGAGGCGATCCAGCGTGTCCGGATAGGTCCTGGCGAACTTGGCGTCGGCCAGGAAGCGCACGCGGACGCCGCGCGCCAGGGCGCGCTCGATCGCGGCGACGATCGGCGCGAGCTTGCTCGTGGCCCGCAGGGCATCGGTGTCGGCCTCGCTGGCGTAGAACTCGGCGAGATCGATCGTGCGCCGGGCGCCGTCGATCATCTCGAGCCACACCTCGGGCGCGTTCGGGACCTCGGGGTGATCCAGCGTGGTCTCGATGGGGACCGACTCGACGAGCGCCACCGTCGCGTCGCTTGCCGATGGCGCCACGGCTCCCGCCGGCGCGGTCGCGACGAGTGGCGCGTCGGCGGGGCGGCACGAGCCGCCGGCGGCCACAAGCAGGAGGAGAAGGACGCGGGTCATCGTTGAGCGCTGCGACGAGGATACCCCGTGGAGCGGGCTACCGGGTGGGGTCGCCACGAGTCGTCGCGGGCTCGCCCGACATCCGCTAGCGTACGGACATGAGGCGCTGGTTTTGGGTGGTCGCGTTCCTGACAGTGGAGCCTCGTCCACATTCACTTCAGCGCGTGACCGTTGCGATGGCTATGCTCCCCCGCGCCAGGGGTGATGGTGACGCCGGTGCCCGGAGGATAGCTAGTGCAGCCTTCGCCGCAGGGCGTGCCGGGCGGCGACAGGCTGGGCGTACCCGGACCGTCGAGCGAAGGGTCAGGCGGACCCCCTGTCGTCACCTCGCTCGGGCCGGCGTCGGCGCCCGAACCCCTTCCGGTAGCACAGACCGTCGACGGCATGACACTCGTCACGCGCCCCGACGCGGGCGACGCGTGTTACGAGTGGTCTCGCACCGCCGCCCGAATGTCTGGTAACGGTGAGGGATGCCCTCCCAGCCGGCCTCGGCATCTGAGCTCACCCTCCGCGGGCTTCTCCTCGGCGCGCTCATTACGACCGTGTTCACGGCTGCGAACGTCTACCTCGGGCTCAAGGTGGGCCTCACGTTCGCCTCGTCGATTCCGGCCGCGGTCATCTCGATGGCCGTCCTCCGGTTCGTGCGCGGGTCGTCCATCCTGGAGAACAACATCGTGCAGACGGTGGCGTCGGCGGCGGGCACGCTGTCCTGCGTCATCTTCGTCCTGCCCGGGCTGGTGATCGTCGGCTGGTGGAGCGGCTTCCCGTTCTGGACGTCTTTCCTCATCTGCGTGAGCGGCGGCGTCCTTGGCGTCCTCTACACGATCCCGCTCCGGCGCGCGCTCGTCACGCGCTCGGACTTGCCGTATCCCGAAGGCGTTGCGGCGGCGGAGGTATTGAAGGTCGGCTCGCAGGCGCGCGGGGAGGCGGGTGAGGGCTTCCTCGCCATCGTTCTCGGCGCGGTCGCATCGGCGGGGCTGGCGGTGGTGTCGGCGACACGCATCGTGAGCACCGAGCTTGCGGGCTATCTGCGCGTGGGCGCACAGGCCGCGACCGGCTACGATGCCGCGCTGTCGCTGGCGCTCCTCGGCGCGGGGCACATCGTCGGCCTGTCGATCGGGATGGCGATGCTGGTCGGCCTCGTCGTTGCGTGGGCCGCCGCCGTCCCCATCCTGTCACACCTCCACCCCGCGGCGGCCGGGATTTCGCTCGCCGACCACGTAGACTTCATCTGGGGCCGGCAGGTGCGCTTCGTCGGCGCCGGCGCCATCGCGGTCGCGGCAATCTGGACCCTCGCCCGGCTCGCGAAGCCGGTCGTCGGCGGCCTCATCTCGACCATCGTCGCCTCGCGCGCCGTCGCGACCGACGACGAGCGCGATCGCGACCTCGGGCCGCGCTGGATCCTCGGCCTCACCGCGGCGTGCCTCGCGGTCGGCGGCGCCCTCGCGGTGAGCTTCGTCCGGTCCACGCCGATCGAAGGGAGCGCGGCGGCGGTGACGGCCGTGGCGCTGCCGATCATCCTGGTCGTGGGCTTCGTGCTCGCGGCGGTCACGGGGTACATGGCCGGCCTCATCGGCGCCACCAACAGCCCCATCTCCGGCGTGGGGATCCTCGCCGTCGTCCTCGGCGCCTCCGTCATCGTGCTCGCGGTGCCGCCCACGCCGGCGACGAGGGAGGCCCTCGTCGCTTTCGTCCTGTTCGTCACCTCGATCGTGGTCGCCTGCGCCACCATCTCCAACGACAACCTGCAGGATCTCAAGACGGGACAGCTTGTGGGCGCTTCGCCGCGGCGGCAGCAGATCGCGCTCATGGTCGGCGTCGTGGCCGGCGCCGTGGTGATCCCTCCCGTCCTCGACCTCCTCGCGCGCGCCTACGGATTTGCCGGCGCGGCCAACGTCGGCGCGACGGCGGAGCATCCCCTGGCGGCTCCGCAGGCGACGCTCATCTCCGCGCTGGCGCAGGGCGTGGTCGGCGGCAGCCTCGACTGGACCCTCATCGGCATCGGCGCCCTCGTCGGGGCGGCGATGATCGCCATCGACGCGCTCCTGGGCCGGCTTGGCCTCCTCCGCCTGCCGCCGCTCGCCGTCGGCATGGGGATCTACCTGCCGATGTCGTCCACGTTCGCCGTCGTGGTCGGCTCGCTGACCGGGCGCTGGTACGCGGTCCGGATCCGGCGGGCCGCCGACCCGGCGCGCGCCGAGCAGCTCGGCGTGCTGGTGGCTTCGGGCCTCATCGTCGGCGAGAGCCTGTTCGGCGTGCTGAACGCCGGCCTCATCGTCGCGTTCGCCACGGACGCTCCGCTCGGACTCGTGCCGGCGTCGTTCCCCCCGGCGAGCATTCTCGGAGTGCTGGCCTTCATCGCGATGGTCGTCTGGCTGTACCGCTGGATGTTACGGAGGGTAAGTTGAAGCGGACATTCCCGACCTCGTGATGAGCCGCCGGTACGAGAGACGCAGGTGCTCGTCGCCTGGACCGCGATCGCGGTGTTGAGCACAATCGGCTGGCCGCGGCTGCGCGTCATCGCGCGGCGCCGCCGTGCGCTCTCGAGCTCCGCCTGGCGGATCGTCGGC
>DATFWE010000104.1:0-35942 GCA_035259575.1 Haliangiales bacterium | reverse complement strand
AAGCAGGGCGCCGCGGCGTCCGAGGCGACCTACCGCCAGCTCAAGCAGGGGTCGGCGTACGACGCCTCGGAGGCGGAGGTCAACGTCCTCGGTTACTCGTTGCTGCGCGGCGGACGGGCCGTCGACGCGGTGGAGGTGTTCCGCTGGAACGCCGCCGCGTTTCCCGCATCCGCCAACGCGTACGACAGCCTCGGGGAGGCATACCTCAAGGTCGGGAAGAAGGACCAGGCGGCGGAGAGCTATCGCAAGGCGCTGGAGCTCGATCCCGGCAACGTGAATGCCAGGCGGGCGCTGGAGAAGCTGAAGTGACGGAGGCTACCCCCGCGGGCGCACGGACACAGGTGTCCACTACAGGGTGAGCACGCCCGCGGCGGCGCCGCCCTGGACACAGGCGTTGTGCGAGTCGGGTTGGGACCCGCCGCCTCGCGCCCCGTCCAGCTGGGTGGTGGTGAGGGTCCGGAGGGTCTGCTTCTTGAGCACGAGCTTCTTGGCGTCACGCTTCATGATGGGTCTCTTCCTTTCCAGAGGTGTAACGCAAGAAGGGCACCCACATTCTCACCGCGGACAAGGGCCGGGCCCGACCGGCGACGTGTTCCGCTGGAACGCCGCGGCGTTTCCCGCATCGGCCGGCGAACGTCACGTGATGAGATCGCGCAGCTGGCGCGACGCCGCCCGGCTGGCGACGATCTCCGTGCCGTCGCTCAGCACGACGACCAGCCGGCGCTCGTCGTCGTGCTCGCGGAACGACGTCACCGCCTCGGCGGCCACGAGGTGCGAGCGGTGGATCCGCCAGAACCGGTCGCCGTCGAGCTCTTGCTCGAGCTCGCCGAGCGACATGCGCAGGAGCAGCCGCTCGCCCTTGACGTGCGCCTCGACGTAGTCTCCCGCGGCCTCGAACCGGGTGACCGCGTCGAGCCGGATGGGAATGAGCTGGCCCCCGGTCTTGCGCGCCAGCCGCAGGCCGTGCCTCGCCGGCGGCGCGTTCGCGCTCCGCGGGCGACCCGCCGCGGGCAGCCGCGCCCGCACCCGCTCGAGCGCCTGGGCGAGGCGGCGGCGTCCGAACGGCTTGAGCAGGTAGTCGATGGCCTGCACCTCGAAGGCGGCGACGGCGTAGCGATCGTGCGCGGTGGTGAACACGACGGCCGGCTGGTGGTGCGCTTCCTTCAACACGCCGAGGCCGCTGAGCTCGGGGAGCTGGACGTCGAGGAACAACAGGTCCGGCTCGAGCTCGTCGATCAGGCGCGCGGCCGCGCGGCCGTCGGCGGCGACGCCGACGCACTCGATCCAGTCGACCTCGGACAGGAGCTGGCACAACGTGTCGCGCGCCACGGTTTCGTCCTCGGCGACGAGCGCCCGGATCTTGCGGCTCACGCGGCGCCCCCGGCGGGTTGCGGCACCTTTACCGTGACCACGAAGCCGACATCGGTGCGTTCCGCCCGGAGCTCGGCCTCAGGTCCGAAGGCCGCCTCCAGGCGCTGGCGCACCAGGGCGAGCCCCCGCCCGGCGCCGCCGCTCGGCGGAGGCGCCGCGCCGCCGCCGTCGTCGCTGACGACGACGCGGAGGCGGCCGTCGCCGTCGTCGCGCCACGCCTCGATGCGCACGCGTCCGCCCTGCGCCCGCGACGCCACCGCGTAGCGGATCGCGTTCTCGACGACCGGCTGGAGCGTGAACGCCGGCAGCCGGCACGCCAACGCCGCCGACGACACGTCCTGCTCCACGCGCAGGCGCTCGCCCAGGCGGACGCGCTCGATGGCCAGATAGCGGTCGACGAACTCCATCTCCTCGCGCAGCGCGACGTGGTCGTGTCCGCTCTGCACGTTCAGCGAGTAGCGCAGGACGTCGCCCAGGTCCTGCAGCGCCTCCTCGGCGAGCGCCGGGTCGCGGCGCACCAGCCCAAGGACGGTGTGCAGCGTGTTGAACAAGAAGTGGGGGTTGAGCTGGGCGCGCAGCGCGGCGAGCTCGGCGCGGACCCGCAGCGTCTCCGCGCGCGCTGACCGGGCCCGCTCGTCGCGCAGGCGGGCGGCCGTGTCCAGCCCGAACGCGGTGCCGGCGACGCTGGCGTAGAGCAGGAGCCCACTGAACATGTACCAGCCGATGAGCTCGGGACGGATCTCGAACCGCGCCCCCCCGCGCGTGAGCCACCGCTCGCCGGAGAACAGCGCGATGACGACGGCGCTCCACAGGCCGCTGTAGCCGATCCCCAGGGCCGCGTGCAGGGTGACCAGCCGCGCCTTCCCGCCCTCGAACCAGCGCGCGCGCCGCCCGGCGCGGAACGTGACGAAGGCGAGCGCCACGGCGGGGACCAGCGCCATGAGGGTCGCACGCAGCGCCTGGCCGGGAGCGCCGCCGGTCGCCACGAGGACGGTGACGAAGTACGCGGCGCCCAGGAACGTGGCCGCGGCGACGTAGACGCTCGCCGCGCTCAGCCCGCGGGACGGAGTCTCCATATCCCTCGCCGGCTAGTGTGACATGGAACTCGAGGTCCCTGCGTCCGGGATGGTGACCTCGAGCGCGCCCTCCTGGGGCACATCGTCGTTGAAGGTCATGTTCGATCCGACGGTGCCGATGAGGCGCACGCGTCCGCCGGGGGGGAGGCCGAGCGCCGAGCGTGGGACGCCGACGGCAAGCGTCTTGCGGCCGGGGTCGACCGCCACCCGCACGTCCTTCGATACTGCGCTGAAGCGCCCTTCGGCGATCTGCGCCGCGTCGGAGACGCCGACCATGCCCTGCCAGTAGCCGGCGCCCTTGGCCAGGTACGCCGTCACCAAGCGATCGTAGTGGAAGGCCTTGTTCTGTCCCCACCAGGCGCCGCCGTTGTCGGGATCGCCGTCGACGTCGAGCGCGACGTTCATCCCGAAATACGCCGCGGGCGGCGGATCGTAGAGGACGAAGCGAAACCACACCCGCCCCTCGGCCGGGTCCACCGCCAGCTGGAGCTCGCGAGCGTCGGGCAGGCGCGCGTTCACGGTGTCGCCCCGGGCGTCGCGCCCCACGGTCGCGAACGACAGGCGATCGAGAGCGCGCGCGTCGGTCAGCTTCACCTTCGTCACCGCCCAGGCGCCCGGCTCATCGGGCGTGGGCTCGGGGACGATCTCGACGTCGTCGATGTCGAGCTCGAAGTCGGGCGGTGTGTCCGCGCTGGTGGTGAACCCGATCCACCTGATGCCGGTGGGCGCGAACGCCATCGGGTTGGCCGACGGCAGCACCTGCTTGAGCTGGTCGAACGGGACCTCGACGGCGGCCCACGTCGCAGTGACCGCGATCGGCGCCACCAGGTTGGCCGACGCCTTGCCCTCGGTGCGGCGCAGCCCCGCCATGTACGGCCCCGGGGTGCCGCGCACGCGAAAGCGCAGCGCGCGATATCCGGTCAGGTTGCGGGGCAAGCCGTCGGGGCGAAGGCCCGTCCACACGCTGACGAACGGGGTGCCCTTGCCCTTGCGCAGGTGCCCGGTGAGGCGTAGCGCCCCGCGCGAGCCGTTTTGCGGCGCGGCGCGCACCACGGCGACCTCGCCGCTGCTGGCCCCGCCCAGGAGCCAGTCGCCGATGGCCATCCACGAGAGCCCGGTCGCGGCTTCGAGGTCCAGATCCTCGAAGTCGTCGATGCGGATCGTCGGCTCGCCGGCCCAGGCCGGGGAGCCGATCCCGAGTGCGAACACGATAGCGAGCAAATGGTGTCTTTCCATCGCGTCTCCCTTCGCGACGGATGTAGCCGATCGCGCCCAGCCCATGGCGAGCTGTTCCACGAATGCGCCGGGGGAGCGCCGAATGGGCCCGGCGGTCGCCGAGCGGCGGAAGTTTCACAGCGAGATGCGCTCCTCGCCGAGCACGGCACGGTGGCCAAGGCCACCGCGGCCTCGGCCTGGCGCGCCGCTAGTTCCAGATCCCGCGCGGCGGAAAGCGGCGCGACCCGTAGCTCAGAATCTCCCGGCGACGCCGATCCATCCCGGGCCGACTTGCAGCGAGGCGGCCGGCGGTGGCGCGGGCTCCGGGCGTTTCGCGACGGCGTCGACGATCCACCAGACGGCCCCCGCCGCAGCCACGACGCCGCTGGCCACGAGGACGACGTTGGCGCCGGTCATGAGCGACTCGGCGCTCTGCTGCTTGTCCATGGCGCCGCGCTGCGTGGGATCGGCGACCGCGTCGTCGTGGCGCCCGCGCGCGATCAGCACCAGGGTGATGCCGACGCCGAGCCCGACCGCGCCGGCGGCGGTGACGATCGGCGGCAGGAGGCTCCGGCCGCGGGCGGGCGTCTCGGCCGGTGGCGGAGTCGGCGGGCGCGCGGCGAGCTGGGCGCGGGCGGCGGCGAGCTTGGCCTCGACGGCGGCGCGATCGGCGGGGCGGCTGGCGAGATAACTCTCGTAGGCGCCCACCGCGCAGGCGTAGTCGGCCATCATCTCGCACGCGCGCGCGAGGTTGTACTGGAGGACGGGCTCGGGCCTGAGCCGGTAGGCCTCGCGGAGCAGCGCCGCCGCTTCGGCGTAGTTGCCCTGCCGGTAGAGCTCGGCGCTGCGGCGGTTGAGCTCGAGCGCCCGCTCCTCCGCCGTGTCGCTGACCTGGGCGCGCGCCGGCACGGCCGACAGCGCAAGCCCGGCCAAGGCGAGGACGAGCCCCTTTCGGACAAGTCTTTGACAGGCCAATCGCTCGGGCATCCGCGGCGCCTCGATGCTATGCTGCCGACCGTGGTGGGTCCACCGGAAACGGTGAGCGCCGCAGCGCCATTTCCGCGGAGGCTCGACCGCTACGAGGTCCTCGGCCGACTGGCCGCAGGAGGCATGGCGGAGATCCTGTTCGGCCGCATGGTGGGACCGCACGGCTTCGAGCGGCTGGTGGCGATGAAGCGGATCCTTCCCCACCTCGCCGAGGATCACAACTTCGTCCGCATGTTCGTCGATGAGGCGCGCATCGCGGCCAGCATCCGCCACGCCCGCGTCGTCCAGGTGCATGAGCTCGCGTGCATCGACGGCGAGTACTTCCTGGTCATGGAATACCTGGAGGGCGAGAGCGTGGGCGGGCTCATGCGTCGCGCGTGGGTCCGGCGCGAGCCACTCGATCGCCTGCTCTCCGCACACATCATCGCGGAGGCGTGCGCCGGCTTACACGCGGCGCACGAGCTCACCGATGCCACCGGCGCGTCGCGGCACGTCGTGCACCGCGACGTCTCGCCGCAGAATGTGATGGTCACGTATGCGGGGGAGGTGAAGGTCCTCGACTTCGGCGTCGCCAAGGCCGCCGACTCGGCGCGCACCCAGGGCGGGCAGGTGAAGGGAAAGTGCGAGTACATGTCGCCGGAGCAATGTCGCAGCGAGCCGCTCGATCGGCGCTCCGACGTCTTCTCCCTCGGCATCCTCCTCTATGAGCTGACGCTCGGGTGCCGCTTGTTCAAGCGCGACAGCGCCCTCCTGGCCTTCTACGCGATCTGCCATGAGCCGATCCCGCCGCCGGCCGAGATCGACCCGACGTATCCGCCGGCCCTCGCCGCCATCTGCGCCCGGGCCCTGGCGCGCGATCGCGGGGATCGCTATCCGTCGATGCTGGAGATGCGCCGCGACCTCGTCGCCGCCATTCGCGGCCTGGCCGGTGCCGAGCGACGGGCGAGCGAGGACGAAGCGCTGGCCGGCCTGATGACCCGCATCTTCGCCGATCGTATCGACGAGAAGCGCGAGATGATCCGCCGGGCGCGCGCCGGCTCGTCGATCGAGCGGATCCCGGCGGCCGAGGCCGACGCGCAGGTCGAGCTTCCCGATGTCCCGCGAGCCGCGGTCCCGCCCCCGGCGCCGGCGCCGGGCGGCGACGACGCGCCCCCTCCCCGGAGGAGGTGGATCGCCGCCGGCATCGTGGTGACCGTCCTGGCCGCCGCGGCGACGGGCGGCGCCGCCTGGCTGCTGGGGGGCGGCGAGCCCGCGCCGACCATGCCGCGGGGCATGGCCGAAACGGCCCCGGTCCCCGCGCCCCGGGAAACCGCGCCCGCGCCCCCGGAAACCGCGCCCGCGCCCCCGCCGCCGCGGACCGTCACCCTCGTCATCGATTCGGTGCCCGCGGGCGCCGAGGTCCGCATCGACGGCCAGCCCCGCGGCACCGCGCCCTGCACCATCGCGGTGCCCCGCGGCGAGACGCCGCTGGCGGTCGCCGTCCTGCGCGACGGCTTCCAGCCCGTCGACGAGCGGGTCGTCCCCGACGCCGATCAGAAGCTCGTGATCCACCTGGAGCCCGTCCGGGCGCCCGCGCCGCCGGCGCGCGGCGTGCGCGCCCCGCCTTCCAAGAAGAAGGAGCCCGCGGTGTTCGAAAGGTTCGAGTGACCATGCGCGTTTCCTCCGCCTGCGGCCTGGCTCTCGCTGCCGGGCTGGCCGGCTGCTCGCTCGACCCCATCGACTACAAGGGGAAGGGTTGCCCCTGCCTGGCCGACCTCACCTGCCAGATCGTCCCCCGCCAGTGCATCGTCGCCCCCGGCGCGCCCCAGCCCAGCCTCGGCTGCGTGATCTACACCGACGGTATGCTCTACTGCGGCAACGCGTCGGGATCGCAGATGCGGTCGGCGCCGAGGGCGTCGGCGCCCGTCGTCGACACGCTGCGCACGTCGTATAGCTGGTTCATCTGCTGGGGGACCGGCGAGCTCCACGCCGGCGGCAACACGACCTGGTACTACACGGAGGGCGATGACGCCGGCAGGCGGGGTTGGCTCCCCGCCGTCAACCTCGACACGCCCGGACCATTCAACGCCGATCCCGCCGCCTACGGCTTCGCCGGCTGTGGGCCGTGATCGAGCCGATCGGGACTGCGCGGCGCCGTCGACGAGATCTGATCACCGAGGTGCCGGGATCGAATGGGAATAGCGTCGAGCGTCATTGCGGATAGGTGAACGTGACGGTGACGTCCGTCGATCCGCTTCCCGCCATTGGGTCGCAGGTCTTGTTGCCGAATGTGAAGCAGATGTGCATGAATCCCAGCGACGCGCCGAAGGTGACGTTGTAGCCGGCAAGGAGAATCGGCCCGAAATCGGCGTCGAAGGTGTTCGTCGGCCAGAACGTGGGAAAGACGCCGTTGATGTAGATGAACGTGCGACTGACCTTATTGATCCGGGCCGACTCGACGAGCGAGCCGCCCAGCGCTCCGCCATACCCGCCGAGCCACTGCGAGTTGGTCCATACGATGTGCTCCTTCAGCACCGCTCGCGTAGCGACGGTGAAGGACTGCAGGGTATCCCAGACATGGTCGGGGCAGGTCGGTGTCGCCGGATCGCAGAGGTGCGCCGTCACGGTTTTCGTGACGTAGGTGTTCTCCACGTCGTACGACAGCGGCCCCGCGCTCGCGTTTCCTGAGCTGTCGACGGTATTGACGGTCAGCGCCTGCGGGCCGTTCCAGACCATCGTCGTGGCAAACACCGTGGACCAAGCCGGCAAGGTGGCCGCCGTCGCCGGATCCAGCGCCCGGGTTCCGTCGCGGATGAAGTCCACGTGATGGACGACCACGTTGTCGCTCGGCGTGGTGGTGATGAGGAGGGCCTGTTTCACGACCGACCCCGCGGCTGGATTGATCGCGCCCATGGTGGGAGCGACGTTGTCGGTGGTCGACGCCAAGGCAACCGCCTTCGCGGCGTTGATGACACCGAATCCGAGGTTGGGGTCGAAAGAACGCCCGTCGCCGGCGGAGGCGATGATGAGTCCCTTGAGCTGCCCGGGCGTCAGGTTGGGATTCAGGGAGAGGACCAGGCCCGCGGTCCCCGCCGTCATCGGAGTCGCCATCGACGTGCCCGAGAGGGCGTCGTAATTCTGGAAGTAGCCGTATTTCGTCGTCAGGGTCGACGGATACGTCGGCGTGGTGTTCAAGACGGCGACGCCGGGAGCGGCGACGTCGGACCGGACGCCGAAATTCGAGAAGGATGCCCTGGCTCCCTTCGGGTCGGAGGCCACCACCGCGAGGGCGTCGTACCAGTACACCGGATCCGTGTCATTCGCATCGCTGTTCGCGTTGCCCATGGCGATGACCGGGAGCGAGCCGTGAGCCACGGCGTACGCGATGGTGTCGCCCATGAGCTGACTGTGGCCCGGCCCGCCCAATGACAGGTTGATCACGCGGGCGCCGGCATTGGCGGCATAGGTGATGCCATTGGCGACGTCGCTGAAGCTGCCCGAGCCGTTCTCGTCGAGAACGCGGACCGAGAGGATGCGACAGAGCGGGCACATCCCGGCCACGCCGATGCCGTTGTTCGTGTTCGCCGCGATGATCCCGGCCACGTGCGTGCCGTGACCGAAGCAGTCGGGCGTGGGCTGGCATTTGGCGATGTTCTTCTGGGAGACGACCTTTCCCGCCAGATCGGGGTGATTGCCGTCGACACCCGTGTCGACGACCGCGATCACCACGGAAGCGGAGCCGAGCGTCGTGTTCCAGGCGGTGGGAGCGCCGACCGCCTGCGGGCCCCACTGGGAGACCGAGCCGAAGTGCGAGCTCTGGTACGGGCTCGAAAAGTAGGGATCGTTGGGGGTGAAGTTGACGGAAGCGACGTGATTGAGCTCGACCACGGCGAAGCTCGGATCGCCCACAAGGCGCGCCTTCAGCCTCAGCGCCGCGTGCGGCGAGAGGGCGGGATCCAGCGCGGCGGCGGGATAGAGATCCTCGTTGGTCGCCACGCCGGGGAGCTGGATCTCGTACCACGCGGCCAGCGCGCGCGTCGCGGGCAAGTCGTCGGGAGCGAGCGTGGCGATGACCCGGTGCACCCGAAGCACGCCGAAATCGCGGTCCGCGGCGTCCAGCGAGGCGATGCCCGTGTCGGACGGATCCCCTGAACCCTTGAGCCGGCCCACGCTTTCCGCAGTCAGCTTGACCAGCACGCTGTTGGATCGAAACTGCTTCTTGTGGGCCGCCGCCGCGCCGAGCGCCGACGGCGCCTGCGCGACACGCACGGAGCTGTCGTTGTCGTCTGCGCAGCTTGCGGCCAGGGCCAACAAGCCCAGGGCGAAGCATGCGAGCAATGCATGCCGTCGTTTCATGGCGCAACCTCCTTCCCCGCGATCGGCCACCACCATCATAGGTGCCGAGCCGGGGATGTCCTAGGGGCGCGCGAACCGTGCGGTGCTTTACGAAGCCGGAGTGAGAAGTCGGCCGCCTCGCCGTCTCGCTGCTCGCCGACATCCCCTAGCGCGAGTTCAGTTGGCGATCCGCTGCCCGCGCGCGGATCGACGGCGGCACGCACGTCACCGTCGTCCTCGACGGGCTGCGCTGGATTTCGCTGGTGTCGATCCAGACGATCCGACCCAGGCGGAGGCTACCTCCGCGGGCGCTCGAGCAGCACACCGAGGAGGCGCCCGTTGCGCCCGAGCTCGGCGTCGGCGAGCTGGACCATCCAGCGGTTGGGCTGCGCGAACGGTCTGAGCTCCAGCACCGCATCGAGCGCGTCCGCTTCGCGGCCGGGTCCGAGCAGGACCGCAAACAGGATGTAGGCGGCCGCCGGCGAGCGGCCGATGGCCGCCCGGCAATGCACGACGGTCGTTCCGCCCGCCGTTCGTATGGTGCCCGCGAAGGCGATGAGCTTGCGGATGTCGTCGGCCGTGGCGAGGTCGCCCGCCCACTCGTGCTCGACGTCGGCGAACTCGAGGCGCAGGCGGTGCGGCACGCGGTGATAGCCCGACGGGAGCTCGTCGCCGACGTCGCCGATGGACACCACGCAGGTGACCTCGGGGCCCTCGACCGGCGACGTGAGGTACGCGCCCGCGTCGCCCCACGTCAGCACCGCGAGCTTCGGAAGGTCGCCGTACCCTGCCGCCGGCATGCCCTTCATACTGGCATGCCCAGCATTCCGACGCCGACGGCGATCCGCAAGCGCAGTTTCGACAAGCTCGGCCTGGGAGACGGCAAGGAGGCGTTCAATGAGCGCATGCGCGCGCTGAACCCGATGAACCGCTTCGGCTCGGTCGACGAGGTCGCCCGCCGGCGGCACGCCGATGACCATCGCCTCCGGCCAGGAGGTCCCCGAGGGCAACGTCGTCGACCCGACGTACGTCTACTGGACCAACCGCGGCAACGGCGCCACCATCATGAGCGCCCCCAAGTGACCGACACATCCTTCCCCGCGCGCCGCCCGTAGCTGGGGGAGGCGCGGCGACCCAACCTTCCCGTCGCGCCGAAGGAGACCCGCATGCAACCGACGAGGACGCGAGTCTGGGCCGGCGCGCTGGCGCTGACCATGCTCGGCTCCGGCGCGATGGCGTCGAGCCACCGCGAGGCCCCGTTCATCACCCGCAACCCCAAGGTCGACGGCACCGACTTCTACCTGTTCCGGAGCTACGAGCCGGGCCGGGGGGGCTTCGTCACCGTCATCGCCAACTACCAGCCGCTGCAGGACGCGTACGGCGGCCCCAACTACTTCACCCTCGATCCCGAGGCCCTGTACGAGATCCACATCGACAACGACGGCGACGCGCGCGAGGACCTCACCTTCCGCTTCCAGTTCGACAACGACCTCGCCAACCTCGCGGTCGACGCCGGCGGCCAGTCGACGCCGGTGCCGCTCGTCAACATCGGCGCCATCACCGCCGCCGATCGCTCGGCGGTGAACGTGCGCGAGTCGTACACCGTCGACCTCATGCGCGGCGACCGCCGCCGCGGCCGCCCGTCGCCAGTGACCAACGCCGCCGACGGCGCGAGGCGGTTCCTCAAGCCGACCGACTTCATCGGCACCAAGACGTTCGGCTCGATCCCGGCGTATGAGAGCTACGCGCGCGCCCACCTGTACGACGTCCGCATCCCCGACTGCGCGACGCCGGGGCGCATGTTCGTCGGCCAGCGCGCCGAGTCGTTCGCCGTCAACCTGGGCACCATCTTCGACCTCGTCAACGCTCCGCCCGAGGTCGTGGTCGGCGGCGGCACACGCGAGGGCCGCTCGCTCGTCCCCAGCACCATCGCCGACAAGAACGTGACCACGATCGCCCTCGAGCTCCCCATCTCCTGCGTGAAGGGCTCGGGCGACGTGATCGGCGCGTGGACGACCGCCAGCGTGCACCAGGTCCGCGTCATCAACCCGTTCCCCAGCTACACGCTGCCCGCGTTCGAGGGGGGCGCCTGGACGCAGGTGTCGCGCCTGTCCACGCCGCTCGTCAACGAGGTCGTCATCGGCCTGCGCGACAAGGATCGCTTCAACGGCAGCCAGCCCCGGGACGACGCGCAGTTCGCCAAGTACGTCACCAACCCGAGCCTGCCCGAGCTCCTCGAGGTGCTGTTCGGCGCCGCCGGGGTGGTCGCGCCCAACCGCTTCCCCCGCGCGGACCTCGTCGCCGCGTTCCTCACCGGCGTGGACGGCGTGAACAAGAACGGCTCGACGGCGGAGATGCTCCGCCTCAACGTCGCCATCCCCGCCACGCCCAGGGGGGCGCAGAACAGCCTCGGCGCGGCGCAGTGCTTCGTCCAGGGCGTGCTGACCCTCGCCAACCCGGGCTGCGACCCCGCCGGCTTCCCCAACGGCCGCCGCCCGGGCGACGACGTCGTCGACATCGAGCTCCGCGTCGCCATGGGCTTCCTCCTCCCCGCCGCCGATGCGCCGTCGGGACAGCTGCCGTTCACCGACGCCGTCCTGCAGGAGGACAGCCAGTTCGACAACGTCTTCCCGTATCTCAAGACGCCCACGCCGGGCGCGATGTGAGGCGGCGGACCATGCGCGCCAAGATCATGGCCATGCTCGCAGCCGGGTTTCTCGCCGGCGCCTGCGGGAAGGACGAACCGCCGCCGTCGGGCGTCCAGCTCATCGTGTGGGTGACCGATATGGTGAACCGCGGCGACGACGGCACGCCCGACACGGTCGCGGACAAGATCGTCCTCGACACAGAGAACCCCGACGAGTTCGACGGCTTCCTCGTCGAATAGCCCCCGTCGTAGCCTCACTCCGACCAGGTGGGGCCCGACTCTGCGGGAGCGGCGATTGCGAACTCCCTTATTTCAGGCCTAGCGCAGCGATGCGGCGACATTACCTAGACCTCATGAGCAGCGTGCCCGATCGGAAGTTTCTTCCTGCCGCGGGGCTTGACCTCTTCCTGCCCCTCTACGATCCGCTGACCCGGCTGATGGGCTTCGACCGGCCCCGGCGCGCGCTCCTGGAACAGGCCGCGCTCGCGCCCGGCTTTCGCGTGCTGGACGTCGGTTGCGGGACCGGCACGTTGGCCATCCTGGCGACGAAGCTTCATCCCGCCGTCGAGATCGTCGGCCTCGATCCGGATCCAAAGGCGCTGGCCCGCGCCCGTCGCAAGGCCGAGCGCGCCGGCGTCTCGCTCCAGCTCGACCAGGGCTTCGCCGGCTCGCTCGCCTATCGCGACGCGAGCTTCGACCGCGTGCTGTCCTCGATGATGTTTCATCACCTCGAGGTCGAAGAGAAGGACGGGATGCTGCGCGAGATCGCGCGGGTCCTCAAGCCCGGCGGGCGGCTGGAGCTCCTCGATTTCGCGGGTCGGTCGCCGGATGAGCGAAGCGGCCTCGCGCGTCTCATCCATTCGAACGAGCGGCTCCGCGACAGCGTCGCCGAGCGCGTGCTCGAGCGTATGGCGGCCGCGGGGCTTAAGAACGCGCGGCTGGTGCGGCACGAGCGCGTTCTCTTCACGCGGCTCGCCTATTACCAGGCGGCCTCGGGCTGACGCGCCGGCTCACACCAGCGTCGATTCTCCGGCGCTCTGGACCGGCGGCACGCTCGACCTGCCGATCCCCGGGCTCCGATGCGCGAGCACACGCGGCAGGGTCAGACTCGAGCCCAGCCACCAAGGATCGGCGGATTCGCGTCAACGCGGTGAGCGCGGGACCAATCGAGACGCCGGTCCTCAAGTCGCTGACTCCAGACGAGGCTTCGTTCGAGGCGGACATGGCTGCGTTCGCGAAGCAGGCACCGGCGGGGCGCGCAGGCGTCGGCACGCTCGGCATCGCCGCGCCGGCCGCGGTGGAGGCCATGCGCGGAAAAAGCTTCAGTCGGCGTTCGTCGCCGCCATGAAGCGGAACGTGAGGTTCACCCGTTGCCCGTGCGCCGACGCGCTCTTCGGCAGGGCGTGGCGATAGTCGAGCTGGCTGCGCCCGTCCATGACGAGCAGGCCCCCGGGCGTGAGCTCGAGCGAGAACCGCGCGCGCGCGTCGCGCTTGTGCGCGATGCGGAAGCGGCGGGTCGCGCCGAGGCTGAGCGAGGCCACCGCGGGATGCCCGCCGTGCGGATAGTCGTCGTCGCTGTGCCAGGACACCGAGTCGGCGCCCGACCGGTAGAGGTTGACGAGCACCGTGTTGAACGGATGCCCGGCGATGTCCTCGATCCGGCGTCGGATCTCGTCGATGGCGGGCGGCAGGGGGCGAGGCGGATGCAGCACGCCCGAATACGCGTACGCGAACGGACCGAAGAAGGCCACGCGCCGCGGCATCGCGATCGTGCGGCCGCCGACGCGTAGGATCGGATCCTCCCACCGCGTCTCGGCGACGATCCGCCGGAACAGCGCGTCGCCCTCCGCGGCGTCCAGCCAGCCCGGGATCCAGCGAAAGCCTGGGGGCAGATCGGGTCCCATGTCGCGCTCATTCCTGGTCGTCGAGGCTCTCGACCAGCTGGGTGTCGCCGCTCGGCGCCACCAGCACCCCCGTCTCCACGTCGGTCCTGGTCCGGCCGTGGTCCTCGACGCTCACGTCCTGGCCGGGACCGAAGATCCAGGTGAATCGCATCCGATATCCGTCGCGCTCGGCGACGAGGGAAAGCGACTTCCGCTCGGGCGACAGGAGGCCCGGCGCGGTGAAGACGAACTCCCCGCGCCCGGAATACGCGGTCCACCCCGGCATTTCGCGCTGCCGGACGGCGACCGCCCGCCCGGGTAGGTAGTACGTGCTCCAGGGGAGAAGCAGGCGGTCGATCTTGGCGGGCTCGCCCGGGGCCGGGTCGAGCTTGCGGCCGGTGTCGTCCTCCAGCCACACGCGCCACGATCGCAGGGAGGCTTCCCGGATGTCGCGCCGGGTGATCACCAGGTGGACGCGGATTCGATCGGGCGCCAGCACCGCGAACTGGGCGACGCTGCGCAGCTGCCAGTACCCGGGTATCGAGAGCGAATAGTCGGATGGACTCCCTATCGACACCGGGCTGCGCGGCGCCGGTCGGCTGATGCTGTCGCGGACGTACCAGGACACGGGCGCCGACAGCGCGAGACGGTCGGGCGACGGGGGCAGCAGCGCCGGATTGGGCTGGATGGCGCGCGCGTCGCGCATCTCCGCGCCGCAGGCGGCGACGAGCACGACCAAAAAGACGCGCATGCCGATCGATAACACGCGGGCGGTTCAGCGGCCAGGCGAGGAAAAGCGTAGCGGGGTTCCCGCCCTTCGGCCGGTCCCCGCTACGAGCCTAGCTCCGAGAACAGCACCACGAACGAGCGCGCCTCCGCCCGGTACGCGCCGTCGGGAACGACGGGCGCCGCCTGCCAGTCCACGATGTCGTTCGGCGAGTCGAGGAACGTGTCGATGCGACGGCGCCACGGGCCCGGCGGCGGCAGCTCGAACGCGAGCGGTTCCCAGTACGCGTTCAGGATCACGTGGAGGCGCAGCCTCGCCGGCGGGATCTCCGCGGTGACCGCCAGGCTGCGCGAACAATCGCGCCAGTCGGGCTGGTGGAGGCGCACGCCGTGCCAGGTGCGATTGGCTTCCCGCAGGAGCTGCGTCAACGTCATGGGCCGGCGCTGCCCATCACCCAGGGGCCACCGCTGGTTGAGCATCGTCGCGAACCGGCGCACGTCGGCGTGCTTGTCGACGAGCGTCCAGTCGAACCAGGACGTGTCGTCGTCATGACAGTACGCGTTGTTGTTGCCCCGCTGCGTCCGCCTCGCCTCGTCGCCCATGAGGATCATCGGCATGCCGATCGACAGGACCGTGACGGCCAGAAAGTTCTTCACCTGCCGGTTGCGCAGCCGCTCGATCGCCGGATCGTCGGTCGGCCCCTCGACGCCGCAGTTCCAGCTGCGATTGTCGTCGGTGCCGTCGCGGTTGTCCTCGAGGTTGGCCTCGTTGTGCTTGCGCTCGTAGGAGACGAGGTCGTTCAGGGTGAAACCGTCGTGGCAGGTGACGAAGTTGACGCTCTGCTCCGCCTCGCGCTCGCGGTGGCCGTAGGTCTCCGGGCTGCCGAAGACGCGGTCCGCCATGCGCGCCGCCGACCCCGGCGCCGCGCGCAGGAAGTCCCTGACGTCGTCGCGAAACTTCCCGTTCCACTCCTTCCACGCGTCCCCGGTGAAGCTGCCCACCTGGTACAGGCCCGCCGCGTCCCACGCCTCGGCAATGAGCTTGGTGCCCGCCATGACCGGGTCCGATTCGATGTCCCACAGGACGGGCGGGCTGGGCATGGGCTGGCCCGAGGGATCGCGCGACAGGATCGACGCCAGGTCGAAGCGGAAGCCGTCCACGTGCATCTCCTCGACCCAGTACCTCAGGCTGTCGAGGATCATCCGCCTGACGATCGGCTGGTTCGCGTTGAGCGTGTTGCCGGTGCCGCTGTAGTTGGCGTAGCGCGACCGGTCGGGCTCGAGGATGTAGTAGGTCGCGTTGTCGATGCCGCGGAAGCTCAGCGTCGGCCCGCGGTGGTCGCCCTCGGCGGTGTGGTTGAACACGACGTCGAGGATGATCTCGATTCGGGCGCGGTGGAGAGCCTTCACCATGTCGCGAAACTCGTCGATCGGACCGAGGGGATCGCCGCGCGAGCTGTACGCCTGATGGGGCGCGAAGAACGACACCGGCGAGTAACCCCAGTAGTTCACCAGCCCGGGCGGGCAGTCCTGGGCGTCGAACTGGAACACCGGCAATAGCTCGACGGCGGTGATGCCGAGACCCTTGAGATACGGAATCTTGTCGATGAGGCCGCGAAACGTGCCCCGCGTGGCCTCGGGGACGCCGGAGCTGGGGTGGCGCGTGAATCCGCGCACGTGCATCTCGTAGACGATCGTCCGCTCCGGGGGTCGGCGCAGGGGGCAGTCGCCTTCCCAGTCGTAGGCCGACGGATCGACGACCACGCACTTCATGGCCGTCGCGGCGGAGTCGCCCCTCCCCCGGGCCGCCTCGCGATCGTACGTCGGCGGCACCGCCACGCTCCGAGCGTAGGGGTCGAGGAGGAGCTTGGTCGCGTCGAACCGCATCCCGCGCTCGGGCTCGAACGGCCCATCGACGCGATACCCGTAGATCTGCCCGGGGCGCGCGCCGGCCACGAACGTGTGCCAGTAGTAGTACGTGCGGTTCGGCGCGGCGTCGAGTCGGATCGCGCGCGACGGTCGCGCGTCGTCGACGCGGTCGAAGAAGCAGAGCTCGACGCCGGTGGCGTGTCGCGAGTACAGGCTGAAATGGACGCCGTCGCGCGACGGCGTCGCCCCCAGCGGAGCGCTGCCGCCGGGCTCGACCGCCGCGGTCATCTCCTCCCCAGCTGCTCTCGCGCCGCGGCGACGACCTGGTCGGGCTGGAAGCCGAACCTCTGCTGCAGCGCCTTGAGCGGCGCCGACGCGCCGAACGTGCGCATGCCGATGACCCGACCCGACGTCCCCACGTAGCGTTCCCATCCCAGCGTCGACGCCTGCTCCACCGCGACGCGCGCCGTCACGCCCGGCGGCAGCACCGCGTCCCGGTACTCCTGCGGCTGATCGTCGAAGATCTCCCACGACGGCATCGACACCACGCGCGAACGGATCCCCTCGGCGACGAGCGCCTCGTGGGCGTCGACGGCGAGGCTGACCTCGCTCCCCGACGCGATGAGGATCACCTCCGGCTTGCCCCCCGGGGCGTCGGCGAGCACGTAGGCGCCGCGCGCCACGCCGCTCGCCGGCGCGTACTTCGTCCGATCCAGCGTCGGCAGCGGCTGCCGCGACAGCGCCAGCACTACCGGGTGGTGGCGGAGGGGCATCACGTAGCGGTAGGCCTCGACGACCTCGTTGGCGTCGCCGGGGCGCAGCATGATCAGCCCGGGAATGGCGCGCATCGACGCCAGGTGCTCGACCGGCTGATGGGTCGGTCCATCCTCTCCGTCGCCCATGGCGTCGTGGGTGAGGACCAAGATCGTGGGCAGCTCCATGAGCGCCGACAGCCGGATCGCCGGCCGCGCGTAGTCGCTGAAGATGAAGAAGGTGGCGCCGAACGCGCGCAGCTTCGTGAGCGCCAGCCCGTTCACCGCGGCCGCCATCGCGTGCTCGCGGATGCCGAAATGGACGTTCTTGCCGCCGAAGCTGCCCGCCTCGAAGTCTCCCGCCCCCGGGTACGTGAGCAGCGTCCGGTTCGAGGGCCCGAGGTCCGCCGAGCCGCCGAGGAACCAGGGGATGTTCTGGGCCAGCACGTTGAGGACCTTGCCCGACGCGTCGCGCCCGGCGATGCCCTTGGGATCGGCGGGAAACGCCGGCAGGTTCTTGTCCCACCCCGCCGGCAGCTCGCGCCGTTGCATGAGCTCGATCTCGCGCGCGAGCTCGGGGTGCTCCGCCCGATACGCGGCGAACATCTCGGTCCACCGGCGCACGGCCTCGGCGCCGCGCGCGCCCACCCCGGCGGCGAAGTGCTGCTTCACGCCGTCGGGGACGAGGAACTTCGCGTCCTCGGGCCAATCGTAGTTGCGCTTCGTGAGACGCACCTCTTCCTCGCCGAGCGGCTCGCCGTGCGCCTCCGCCGTGCCCTGCTTGTTCGGCGAGCCGTAGCCGATGTGGCTGTCGATGATGATCATCGTGGGCCGGCCGACGGTCTGGCGGAACACGCGCAGCGCGTTCTCGATGCGCTCGACGTCGTTGGCATCGCCCACCCGGAGGACGTTCCAGCCGTAGCCGAGGAAGCGGGCGGCGACGTCCTCGGTGAACGTGAGGCGCGTCGAGCCCTCGATGGTGATGTGGTTGTTGTCGAAGATCCAGCACAGGTTGTCGAGGCCCAGGTGGCCCGCCAGCGACGCGGCCTCCGAAGCGACCCCCTCCATCAGGCAGCCGTCTCCGCACACCGCGTAGATGCGGTAGTCGAAGATGTCGAAGCCCGCCCGGTTGTAACGCTGGGCGAGCCACTTCTGACCCATGGCCATGCCGACGCTGGTGGCGACGCCTTGCCCCAGGGGACCCGTGGTGGCCTCGACGCCCGACACCCAGCGGTACTCCGGGTGGCCCGGGGCCTTGCTGTCGAGCTGGCGGAACCGGCGGATGTCGTCGAGCGACACCGACGGGTGGCCCAGCCGCTCGTAGACCGAGTTCACCGCCCGGGTCTCCGTGAGGTGAAGCACGGACCACAGCAGCATCGAGGCGTGGCCGTTCGACAGGATGAATCGATCGCGGTTGGGCCAGATCGGATCCATCGGATCGAACCGCATCACCTTGTTCCACAGCGTGTAGACGAGCGGCGCGAGCGCCATCGGCGTGCCGGGGTGCCCGGACTTGGCCTGCTGGACCGCATCTATCGATAGGGTGCGGATGGTATCGATGCACAGCTGATCGGGGTCTGCGCGCATATCGGGTAGCGTCGCACGATCGGGTTCCGCCGGCCATGCCCGCGCGTGGTACGTTCGTGCGCGCCATGCGACTCCCCGAGGGCTGGCACAGCCTGACGCCGCGGATCGTCACCCACGACGTGGCCGGCCTCGTCGAGTTCTTGAAGGTGACCTTCGGCGCGACGGGCGAGGTCCACGCCGACCGGCCGGCGGTGATCCGGATCGGCGACTCCAACGTGATGATCGGCGGCGTGGGCCCGCGACCCACGACGCCCGCGTTCCTGTACGTGTACGTCGACGATGCCGACGCCACCTGCCGGCGCGCCGTGGCCGCGGGCGCCCGATCGCTGGAAGCGCCGCTCGACACGCCGTATGGCGATCGCCGCGGCATGGTCGAGGACCGCTGGGGTAACGTCTGGCAGATCGCGACGTACCGGACCGCCTGATCCGGCGTCGCGAGGACGCGCAGGCCACCGTGTGGACGATTCGTCCACGCCTTCCGACGTGATTCCGCGCCGTTGCGGCTGGCATGTGCGTTGCTTTGTGGTCGGGGCATGGCGGACTTCGACGAAACGAGCACGGTGGAGCGGGACGATGGCGCGGCGGCGGCACCGTCGGGGTCCGAGACCTACGACGGCAACCCGGGCGCGCGGCAAGACACGGCGTCCGCCGGCCCGATGACGCCCGAGGCGCGGCAGGCGCAGGCGGACCTGCACCGTGGGCGGTTCGACGGGCCCGGCTGCGACGGCCGTCCCTGCACGGAGCGCCCGGGCGACGACCTCATGCCGCCCGGCTTCCTCGACAAGACTCCCGGCGGCGACATCAAGGGTGGGCAGTACGAGGGTCAGCTCTGGGGACAGGCCAAGTACGACTGGATGCGGGAGCGCGGCGTCAGCCCCGAAGAGATCGACGCCGCACGCAAGAAGGACGCGTCGATCCCCCCGGAGGATCGCGTCTACGATCAGAGCGTCCGACGAGCCGATTACGACGCCAACATCGCCAAGGAAAGGGCGCTGCGCGAGCGCAACGAGGCGGCGGGGCGGCGCCAGTTCCCCGACATGCCGTGACGGCGCGACGTCATCGCGCGGCGGATCCCTGGACCCGCTGGAAGTCGGTGATCCAGTTCGTCTCCCACGTCTTCCCGCCGTCGGGCGAAAACGCCTGTTCCCAGTGGGCGGAGGTGGGCGTGATGTTCGACCAGGTGACGCGAACGCGGATCTTCTTCCCGCGGAGCGTGTCGTCCGCATAGAACGTGCCCACGCCGTTCTCGAAACGGCCTTTGATCGGCGGGTCGAGCTCGCCGAAAGGATTGCGTCCGTCGAGCCCCCACTGTGCCCACTCCCCAGTCTTCGCATCGTACGCGCTCAGCCCGACGCCGCGATAGGCGCCGCCCGGCGCGTCGAAGACGCTGTCATCCACGTTGGCAAAGCCGCCCATGAGGAGGCGCAGCTCGAACGTCCCGCCGAATTCCACCCATTCATGGCTGCCGGCCAACCGCTCCTTCAGGCGGCGATGGTGCGTCTTCCAGGCGCCGACGAGAGCGTCGAAATCGCGCGGGCCCGTCGAGTCCGTTCGCGTCAGGGTGTTCACCCAGTTCAGCTCCCACGTGCGGCCCCCGTCGTACGAGAAGGATTGCTCCCAGCGGGCGGCGTCGTGGCCGAGCTTGGTCCAGACGAAACGGACCTTCACTCTGCGCCCGTCGTCCTCGTCGTCGCCGTAGAACTCGCCGCGGTCTCCGGTGAACCCGCCCACGACGGGCGGAAACATCACGCCGACCCTGCTGTTGACCCAGTAGATCGACCACTGGCGCGTCTCGCGATGGAAGACGCGGACCGTCAACCCCGACCAGCCCTTGGTGGGGAACACGATCTCGTCGACGTTCGACACGCCGCCGAGATGGATCGCGGTGCGGCTCGTGGCCGGAAACTCCTCCCAGTCGTTGCTCCCCACGCCGCGAGCCCGCAGGCGGCGGTTGTCCAGCTTCCAGTCGCCGGCGAACATGTCGAAGTCGTGGAGGTCGCCGGTGCGGACGAAGGACGGCGCGTCCGGGCGCGGCGGGGCGGCCGCGCAACCGGCGAGCACCACGATCGACGGCCACCAGCGGCTCATCGCGTCGTCCTCACCTGTCCAGGGACATCACACGCCTCGGGCGCCGCTGCCGCCGCGGCCGGCTCGATCATCGCCAGCGCGAGCATCAGGGCCGCCATCGCGCCCGCCAGCGCCAGCGCCTGGCCTCGGTCGAGCCGCGCGCGGTTCAGGCTCGGGTTCAAGACCGCCAGCAGCCGGGTCTTCAACTGCGAAGGCCGCGCCATGCCCGACGTCACCGCCGCGACGCCCGCTTGCTCCTCCAGCGCCGTCACGATCGCCAGCATCTCGCGGGCGTACTGCGACGGCCTGATGCCGTTCGCCAGCACCTCGTCGTCGCAGGCGAGCTCGCGCAGCACGCGCATCTTGCGCGCGGCGAGCCAGGCGAGCGGGTGGAACCAGTAGAACGCGCAGGCCACCTCGGCGACGACCTGCGTGAGCGCGTCGAAGCGCCGGACGTGGGCGAGCTCGTGCGCCAGGGCGGCGTCGAGCCGGGTGCGGCTCCAGGCCCTCGACTCGAGCGGGAGCCCGATGGTCGGCCTGACGAAGCCCCAGGTCATCGGCAGCGCGACCTCGGCCGATTCCAGGAGCTCCACCCGGCGGTCGACGCCGCGCGCGACGGCGAGCTCGCGCAGCCGGTCGTGGCGCCACTCGGTCACGCGCGCCGCTCGCCGGCCGAGAAGGTGGATCCTGATTCGCGCCAGCAGCAGTCGCCCGAGGACCACGAGCATCCCCGCCAGCCAGAGCGCGAGCAGCCAGTCCTCCCAGCTCGGTGCGGTCGTCGTCTCGGCCCGCGGCAGCACGGACAGGCGCCACGCCGGCAACATCGCCGCGAGCGGCGGGATCGCCAGCGCGCCCACGATCGCGAGGCACCAGAGCAGGTGCCGGGCGCTGGCGGGTCTTCGCTTCCACGCCCACGCGGCGACCAGCGCCAGACCCAGCAAGAGGGTCGCCTTCGCGCTCGCGGCAGCGATCGTGGCGATCATCAGCGCCCCTCCCTTTCGGACTGCTCGATCAACCTCGACAGCGCGCGCAGCTCGTCCTTGGACAGCTTGGCCTCCGGCAGCTCGGCGAGCGCCGCGATCGCCTCGCGCGGCGACCCGTTGAAGAATGTCCTCACCAGCCGCTTGAGGGCGCTCCGCTGCGCCGTCGACACCGGCACGGTGGGCAGGTAGACGTAGCGGGCCCCGTCTTGCTCGTGTCGGAGATGGCCCTTCTGCTCGAGGATGCCCATCATGGCCCGCACCGCCGAGTAGCTCGGCGGGCGCGTCATCTTCTCGATCACGTCGGCCACCGTGGCGCGGCCGCGCTGGTAGACGATGTCCATGATCTGTCGTTCGCGTCGGCTGAGCTGGGTCTCGTTGTCCACGATCGCACCTCGATGCTGGGTTTTTAGCAGAGTGCTAGAAAAATAGCAAATAGGCGCCGCCTGAGACGTCGCGCACGTGTCGGTCGCGACCCACAGTGCGTACCCCCTTGCGGCATTGACAGCGTCGCGCGATCGGCTGTCCACTGGTGGAGACATTCGCAGGAGAACGGCCATGGCGCATCGGGGTCGGACGATCGTGCTGGCGGGCCTCGTGGGGCTCGCGTTCGGGGTGCTCGCGGGATGCGGCGGGGGCGGGACGACGGGCGGCCCGCCCGACGCCCCGATCGCCACGCCCGACGCTCCTACCCACGGCACGATGCTCTCGGGAACCGCCGCGATGGGCGGGCCGATCGCCGGCGCGGCGGCGACAGCCAAGGATCAGACCGGCGCGATCGCGAGCGCGACCACCGACTCAGCGGGTAGGTTCTCGATCGCCGTCGGCGCGCTCGCCGGGCCGTTCCTGCTCAAGGTCGATCCGCCGGGGAAGCCTTCGCTCTACAGCGTCGCGCCCGCTCCCGGCGCGGCCAATGTCGACCCGTACACCCATCTCGTCACCGATACCGTCTACAGGGTGCACGGCACCACCGCCGCCGACGCCTACGCCGCGCTCTCGGCGTCGAACCCGGTGCCGGCGCCGATCGAGGTGCAGAGCGTCGCGGGCCTCGCCAAGACCATGATCCAGAAGTGGCTGCAGGACGCCGGCGTGGCCTTCGTGTCGTTCGACCTGATGGCCGGCGCGTTCGCCGCCGACCACACCGGCTTCGACCTGGTCCTCGATCGCACGACGATCGCCAGCGGCACGGTCACCATCACCGACGGCACCACCACGCAGACGTCCACCGTGACCGCGAACGCCAGCGGCCTGGTCAAGGTGGACACGACCACCGTCGCCCCGAGCGGCACCAGCTCGAGCACCGACTCGACGCAGGTCCCGACCACGGCGAACGCGCAGGCGGCGGTCGCCGCCATCCAGGCCCTCTTCGCGCAGTTCGCGCAGACGATCAACTCGAAGGGCCAGGCGCTGACGGACCAGGACATCCTGCCGTTCCTCGCCCCCGACTTCCAGGACGGCGAGGGCACGCGCGCCATCTTTGCGGCGATGGTGGCGACCGACCTGCGCGGCGGCACGATCGACAGCTTCAGCGTGGACCGCATCGCCTCCTACGACGACGCCGCCAAGGTGATCACCGTCAACATGGCGCTGGTGTTCAGGCAAGGCGGGCAGGCCTCGGCCAATACGGAGACAATGCTCTTCACCTTCAAGCAGGAAGGGTCGTGGCTCCTGTACGGCGACCAGAAGCTGATGCGGATCGCGAGGGCGGTGCAGATGGAGATGCGCACCGACTCCTTCCCCGGACAGGCGGACACGACCTACCGTTCGATCAACGTCGACGTCGAGGCCCCCACGAACACCATCACGGGCATTACCATCTCCGGCGGCCCCTTCAACAACACTCCGGTGCCGAAGAGCGCGGTGACGCGCACGAGGATCTTTCATCCGACGCCGACCACCGACCTCACATACGTCACCGACGCGTTCTTCGTGAACCCCGGACCGCAGAATTCGCTGCCCCCGCCGGGCACGGTGTTCACGTTCAACGCGACGCGCGCCGCGGGCCCGCCGCTGACCTACACCCTCGTGTCCACCGGCGTGTCGGGCGAGGCGATCCAGTACACGGTGAGCCCGGCCACGCACGTGCTCTCGACCATCGTGGGGCACACGCTCACGGTGACCTGGCAGCTCCCCAGGACCTACGCGTCGACCCGCATCCAGCTCAGCGGTTCGGTGCGCGACAACCAGACCGAGGTGTTCATCGAGCAGGCGGTGGGCGCGGGCGCGACGAGCGGGATGATCAACTACCCGGCGACGATGCCGGGCAGCGGGAACGCGATCGTCCAGGCCTACATGAACCTCTCGATCGAGGGGCCGCACGGCGAGCGCGGCATCATCGTCTACAACTTCCAGTAGTCGGCTACACGATGAGCTCCGGGTTCGGGTTCTTGCCGAAGCCGGCGTGGCGCAGGCGCAGCGCCGCGGCCGCATAGGCCCAGAGGCCCTCCGGGGGCGGCGCGTTGTCCGGCGGAGAGCCGTCGGCGCGCTGCGGTCCCGCGGTCCCCGTCCTCACGTGCTTGCCAATGACGGTGGCCGTGCCGCCCGGCTCGTGATCGGACGCGGGGACGGTGCGGCTGAACTCGCCGACGAGCATGGTCACCACGTTGCGCCCGGGAAGCGCCATCGTGCGCTCGAGGAACTTCGCCAGGAGCGGCGTGATCGGGGCCATGACCGTGCGCGCCACCACGCCGGTGTCGTCTCCGTGCGTGTCGAACTGGCGATCGGCCTGGCCGGTGTAGGCGGGCTGGGCGAAGATGACGCTGGCGCCGGCGCGCACCAGGCCCTCGACGGCGGCGAACGTCCCGCTCGCGTCGCGGATCCAGTCGCCGGGCCGCGCGCCGTAGGCGGCGCGGACGTCGTCGAGACCGGGGTCCTTCACCGCATCGAACGCCATGACGAACTCGAGGGACACGCCCGCCTCCGCGGGAGGCCCGGCCGAGATGCCCTTGGGAAAGCCGAGGTCGTTCACCAGCGCGCAGCGGATCGGGCCGCCCCCCGGCATCGCCGCGGCCATGCGCAGGAGCTGGCTGTGTCCGCCGGTCTCGAGCACCGCCGCCCGCGCGTGGTCGTGCGGCCGCAGGACGCCGTGCCGGAAGTTCACCGACGCCATGTGCGCGCGCGCGACCTCGGGCAGCGCGCCGAGCGACCCCGCGTCGACGTAGAGATCGTTCCCCAGGGTGCGCACGTTGTCGTGGGTCACGCCGAACGCGCCGGTCGGCAGGAAGGAGCCCGCGCTGTTGAACAACCCGGCCGGTCCGCCGTTGAGCCAGAAGACCACGAGGGTGGGATGGTCCTCGACGGGACCGGCGTGGGCCGTGCGCGCGCGGGACAGGGCGACGGCGCCGGCCAGCGCGGCGCCGCCCCGGAGGAGAGTGCGACGAGTCATGCCCGAATCCGCCATGGATGCCTCCGATTTCGCGGGAGACTCTGCGCCCCGGCGGGCCAGACGTCCAAGATATTGAACTTATGAAATCAATAGGGAATGCTTATCGGAATGGAGCTCCGTCAATTGCGTTACTTCCTGGCCGTCGCCGAGGTCGAGAGCTTCACCGGCGCGGCCCGCCGGCTCCACCTCGCCCAGCCGGCGCTGTCGCAGCAGGTCCGCGCCCTCGAGGACGAGCTGGGGGTGAAGCTCCTCGAGCGCGGCGCCCGGCGCAGCCGGCTGACCGAGTCGGGATCCCGGCTCGCGGCGCGAGCGCGCCGGATCTTTCTCGAGGTGGAGGGGACGCGGGAGGACATGGCGGCCCTGGGCGCCGGACGGCGGGGGACGGTGCGGTTCGGCTCGGCGCTGCAGACGCTGACCGAGGGTCGTCTGCCGTCGCTGCTGGTGCAGTTTCGGCGCCGCGCTCCCGAGATCGACATCGTCTTCCGCGAGGCGCACACGGCGCCCCTCCTCGATCTCCTCGCGCAGGGACGGCTCGACATGGCGCTCGTCCATCTGGGTCGAGGCGAGGGCACGCCGGCGCTGCGCGTCGATTTCGACCTGGCCGCGCTGGAGATCGAGCGGCTCTACGAGGAGCCCCTCGTGGTCGTCGTCGGACGGCGGCACCGCCTCGCCCGCCGCACCAACGTCCGGCTCGAGGAGCTCGCCGGCGAGGAGTTCGTGTCGTTCGGGCCAGGCTCGACGGTGCGCGCGCTCCTGGCGCAGGCCGCGCGGCGCACGGGGTTTCAGCCGCGGGCGGCGATCTCGGCGGTGAACCTCGGCACCGTCCGGGCGCTGGTCTCCGCTGGCCTCGGCGTCGCCGTGCTGCCGCGGTCGGCGCTCACCCTGCCGGGCCCGCCGCTCCGCGCCCTGCGTCTCACCGACCCCACCCTCGCCCGCGTCGTCGCCCTGGCGCGCAACACCATCCGCTACCAGAGCCCGGCCACGCGCGCGTTCGCGCAGTTCCTGCGGGAACGACTGCCGGCGTAGGCCGGCGCCCGCCCTGACAGCTGCTGCCGGCGACATGCCTTGGACATCGCGGTCGCGGCCGGGCGAGTCGTTCACGTGGCGGACGGCAAGGTGGTGCTCGACCTGTGGCTGGCGCAAGAAGCTCATCACGCTGCGGAAGTAGCCGGAAACCCAGGAGCGCTCTCGAAAAATGTGCGACCTGGCCGGCGCGCTGCCTCTTCCGGAACGATGCCGACCTTCGATCGCGAACGAGAGCCTGGCGCACGCTCGATCTGGGACGCGCCCCCGGAGTCGCGCTCCGTCCCCGGACCGGCCGAGGCCCCTTCGGCGAGGCCGCACCATGGTGGATCGGCGGCGCTGGCGAGCGAGGTCCACCGCGGGCTCTACGAACCGGAGGACACGATCCGCGGCGAGGCCACCGGGCTCACTCGTTCCGAGAAGCGCGTCCGCCGGACCGTGGAGAGGCGCGGGGACAACGAGCACGTCGCCCATCGCGAGCGCGAGTGGAAACGGTCGCCGCGATCATACGAAGAGAAGCACGCTACCTCGAAGACGGTCGAGGCCCACGACGCCGCCGCGGAGGCCAATGCGCTCGAGGCCGAGCTCGTGGCTACGCGGAAGGACGCCGAGAAGGCCCGCAAGCGCGGCCGGATGACCGAAGCGGAGCGAGGCGCGTCGGACCGCGCTGACGCGAGCGCCGCGGCCGCGCTCACCGAGCTCACGGCGAGGCGCGGCAAGCTGAGCTCCGCCGAGATCGAAGATCTGTGCCGGCGTCACGGGATCACCATGACGCCCAAGGGGCGCGTGCTCGTCGGCGAGGGCAGCAAGACCGAGTCGAGCCTGGAGGTCGGCGCGGGCACGCTCTCGGCGTCCGGCTCCACCGAGCGTTCCCGGACGAAGGACGGCGTGACGCGGGCGACGGGCGACTCTGCGGGCGTCGAGGTCGACGTCGGCGAGGGCAAGGCGTCGCTGACCACCGGTCACAGCCGCTCGACGACCCATGCCGACGGCAGCGCGGCGACGGGGAGCCGCGAGACCACCGTGTCGGGGACGATCGGGGGGGGCGCGGTCCTGTCGGTGACCCACAAGGGGAGCGGCAAGCGAACCGACGCCGAAGGCAAGACGAAGTCGGGCTCGGAAAGCTCGCACACGGTGAGCGGCGGGCTGATCGCCGGCGACGACGGCGTCGGCGCGCAGCTCGGGGACTCCACGACCAAGAGCCGTACGAAGGACGGGGTCACGACCTCGACGACCTCCGGGGCGAACGTCGCCGTGACCGACAAGGGTCTCATCGGCAAGGTGAACGCAGGGCTCAAGAAGGGAGGCGACAAGGCCCAGGTCGGCGTGAAGGCGGGCGCGACGGGCGCGATCCTGTTCGATGTCGCGCCGATTCCCGACACCGATCCCCCGTTGTTCGAGGTGACCGCGACGGTGAAGGCCGGCGCGAGCCTGGGGGTCGACGGCCGCCTGGGCAAGGAGAAAGGCAAGAACGCCTCGGCGTCGTTCGGCGCCTCGGGGCGCGCGGTGCTCACCTACGGGCACACGATGACCCGCGAGGAGCTGAACAGGTATCTGAGCCAGGCGGAACAGATCGACGAGGGCGCCGCCCCCGACGACTACCCAGAGTTCGGAGTCGTCACCAAGCTGAAGCTCCTCGGCGACGGCAAGGCCGACGGCGACGTGTCGCCCATCATGGGCAATTCCGGCGCGGCCGCCCGGATGGAGCCGGGCGACAGCGTGAGCCTTGTCCTCGGCGGCGGCGTCACCGGCGGCGCCAAGGCCGGCCCGGGGAAGGGACCGGGGCTGGGGATCGGCGCGAAGGCGAGCGCGAACGTCACCCGCGCGGTGACCATCCGCCGCCTCGGCGAGCACAAGGTGGAAGTCACGCTGGCGTTCCTGGACGCGACCGAGCTCGAGGGAGATCTGAGCGGGTCGCTGCTCGGGGCCAACGCCGGTATCGAGGCCAACCAGTCCCGCGCGCGCGGGGACGAAAACGTGTTCCTCCTCGAGACGACGGACTCCAACTATCGCGACTGTTACGAGAAGATCCTCGGCGCCCACACGCCGGGCGCGCTCGCCGCCCTGCGCGACGATCCGCTGGTCCACGCCCACCTGTCCCGAGCGGTCAGCACCACGGAGGATGCCGCCGGCACCAAGCATTCGGTCGGGTTGGGTCCGCTGTCCCTGGGAGTGAAAAACGACGGGCGCATGTCGCAGAAGATGGTCATGGAGAAGGGAAAGCGCTCCGGCAGCTTCAAGGGCGCCAACGAGACCGGCGCGAGCCTGTCCGTGGGCGACGTGCCCGTCGCGTCGGGATCCACGGAGAACCGCGCCGAGGCTTCGGTCGACAAGAACGGCGAGATCACGGTCGGCCTCCACGCCGACCGGAAGGAGACGAGCCTCGTCGACACGCTTGGCGGCGCGGTCGACACGGTGAAGGAGTGGCTCGGCCTCGACAAGGGCAAGCCGTCGACGAGGAAGGTCCTCAAGGGCGCGCTGGAGAAGACGCCGAAGGAGCGCCTGGCGGAGCTCCTGAGCAAGACCTACGACACGCTGGCCGGCTACGACCTCGGCCCGCGGGACGTGGAGACGCTCATCGCCCGGGCTCACGACGCGGCGAACTGGGAGCACGCGGTGCGAAGCCCGCGCGCGCTGGCGCCGATGCACCAGCTGCGGGTGGACCTGTGCCATCCCCGGCCCGACCCCGAGTGGCTCATCAGCGAGCAGGGCGTTTTGACCGAGGAAGAGTGGCACCAGGCCCACCGGCTCGCGCAGGCGCGCGCCATCGCGCAGTTCATGAAGGACACGGGCGATCCGGGCATGGATGCGCTGGTGAACGTGCTTCGCAAGTGGGGCGAGCACGGAGTGACCCGCAGCCAGGCCGAGGGCCTCGGGCAGCGCTACGAATGGCCGCCGAGCCTGACGGGCGCGCGCGAACGGCTGGAGAAGGCCAAGCGCAAGGCCGCGGGCATGGACGCGGATCTCGATCTGCTCGTCGTGCGAGGCGGGTCGGCGGCGGATGTCCGCCAGCAGGCGGTCGGGGTCGTGGCCGAGCTCGACGCCGTGTACCGCGAGGTCGAGTCGTGTCCCGACATTCGCAGCGCCCGTGCCCGCGCCGAGATGCTCGACGACATCCGGCGCACGCGCGACGAGGTGTCGGGCGCCGAGCACCTGCACGACGATCTCCTGGCCGGAGGCGCGGTGAAGTCGATGGCGCACCGGCTTGCCGAGGACCGCGTCCCCGGCCTGGAGGTGGAGCTGGCGTCGTTCAAGCGGCAGGAGACGGCGTTGCTCGCGGCCGCCGCCGCGCAGGGGGGCAAGGCCCTGCTTCACACCCTCCCCGACCTGCAGGACCTCTACGAATTCTGGAACGGCAAGATCGTGGAGCTGCGGCAGCTGTACCGCGGCGCGAACGTCCCGCCCGACCGCTGGAAGGTGAGGCCCGATGCGTCGGCGCCGCGCCGTCCCGACACCGAGCCCGACGTCGAGGCGATGGAAAAGGCCTGGCGGCACGCCGGCGGCGGCAGCTTCGGCAGCGTTCGGGATATCGGCGCGCCGTTTCGTGGAACCTGAAGCCGAAAAGCGTGCGACATCGGGGATCCGCGTGCTCCCTAGGATCGATGACCACTCTCGATCGTGAACGGATAGCCAGGGAGCTCTCCTTCGGTCTCGCGGCCGCCCGGATGGAGCCGGGCGATCGGGTGAGCCTGGCCCTCGGCGGAGCAGCCCGCACGCTGATCGTCCACCGCCTTGACGAGCACAGGATGGAGATCACCCTGGTGCTCCTCCGCGGGCAGCCCAAGGTGTTCACCCTCGACACGACGGCTGCCGATTTTCCGGATTCGCTGGCGCAGATCCTCGCGGCCGCGTGAACCGTGCGCCGTCGTCCGCGGACGTTGCGATATACTCCGTCGCGTGTCGCGGCCGCCCGATACCCAGTCGGTCGAGCTCCGTGCGGCCATCGCGAGGGCGCGCTCCGCCTGGCCCACGTTCTCGCTCGGCGAGGAAGCGTTCGCGGCGCACCTGGCGAGGGTGCTCTCCGACCAGCCGGCCGAGGCATGGGCCCACTTGCACGTCGCCGATCTGTACCTCGCCTGCGCATGCGCCGCGGGCGATGCCGGTGCGCTGGCCGCATTCGAGGCGAAGATGTGGCCCGAGATCGATGCGGCCCTGGCGCGGGTTCGCCTGGCGCCGGACAAGCGCCAGGACGTGATGCAGGATCTGCGCATCATCCTGTTCGTCGGCTCGGGCAAGGGCTCGGGCAAGATCGCCCAGTACCGGGGACAGGGCGATCTGCGGCGGTGGCTGCGCGCGGCGGCGCTGCGGGCGGGATTCCGGATCGCCAGGAAGGCCAAGCGCGAGCTCGCCCTGGACGATGTGGCGATGGCGTCGGTGGCGGTCATCGATCGCGATCCGGGGCTTGCGCATCTCAAGGAGACGTGTCGGGCCGAGCTCAAGAAGGCCTTCGAAGCGGCGCTCGCGGCGCTGCCCCGGCGCGAGCGGCTGCTTCTGCGCCAGCATCACCTCGACCGTCTCACCATCGACGATCTCGCCGCCCTGCACCAGGTCCACCGCGCCACCGCCGCGCGCTGGATCGCCCAGGCCCGCGAACAATTGACCGACGGGATCCTGCGCGAGCTCGGTCAGCGATTGCAGGTCCCGGCGAGAGAGCTCCAGAGCCTGTTGCGGCTGGTGCGCAGCCAGCTCGACATCAGCCTGGACCGACTGCTGAGCGTGCGGTGACACCGTGGGAGGAGGATTGACGATGCGCGGCCGAATGGGGATCGTTTCGGTTCTGGGTCTGGTGTTCGTGGCGTCGGGGTGCGGACCCAAGCTGGCCTACGCCCCCACGCTTCCCCCCGACCCGTGCTCGGCCACGTGGGGGTGCGGTACGAACGCCGCGAGCCTGGGAGACGGGCTCCCATTCCACGAGCTCGACCTCGATGGCGCGCGGAATGACAAGGGCGTCAAGTTCGTGGGCTACACCGACGCCAAAGGCGCGCCGATGGATTTCGAAGTAGACAAGGATCGGATCGACGCCACCGACCAGGCGGCGTTGAAAGGGACGATGGTTGTGCTGGAGAACCAGAACGGCGACCGCTTCGACGTCAAGATCGACGACGTCGGCAAGACCGATTACTGGGTGCACCCCACGGGGGAGGGCCTTCCCACGTACACGTTCAAGTATCGGCCGAAGGGGGGCCCGGACCAATGGATCCCGCTCTGCAACGGGAAGGAAGTTCCAGCCGACTGGACGGCCAGGGTGGGCGTCGGCACCGAGTTGTTGGCGCTCGTCTTCACCGGCGACCGCTACGACGTAAAGGCGAAGACGGTGACCACGATCTCGACACCGCCGAACACGTTCCGTCCGGCAACCAGTCGATGGTTCAACGTGGCCTGCGCGGGAACGGCGCTGGCCAAGATGCACCTGCTTCGCCACACCGAGGCCGGGAGCACCGCGAGCTTGACGACCACCCGCGACCAGCGCCAGGCCATGCTCAAGATGCTCACCGACGACATCTGCGGCACCGGGCGCTCCTTCACCCGGGACGGAATGCCGGTGTATTACATGGATCAGAGAGACTGGTACCCAGTTCCGCCGTTCGACCCGCAGAAGGCCCGGTCCGTCGAGGCCATCTGGAACCAAGATGGGGGGATCTGCCTGAACGTGCCTCGTCGCCAGAGCGAGCTCGGCACCGCCGTGCGGGCCGCTGTCACGACCGAGTGCATCGCCCACCACAAGCCCGACCCGCCACCGTGCGAGCAGAAAGTCACGAAGTGGAACATGGCCAACTGGACGAGCGTGGTCGCCAACTGGCAAGACTGGAAGACGCAAGGGTACGGGATCTCCGCCAACCGGTGATGCCGGCTACCTTTCGCCGGCCGCCCGCTCGAGCTCGGCGATCTCGTCGGCGCGTCCCCCCTCGTCGCGGAGCAGCGCCGTCGCCCCGCGGGCGGCCTCGGCGACGCGGCCCGCGTCGGCGCCGGTCGCGAGGAGGGCCCGCGCCAGGTCGGCTCGCCCGCGCGCCAGTCGGCGATCGACCACGACCGCCGGCCGGACGCGCCGGACTTCCACGAGGTCGGCGACCGCCTGCTCCAGCGCCGCGCGGGCCGCGCTGGAATCGCCGGCGGCACGAAGGGCGCGGCCGAGCCCCACGGCGAGGCTGGCTCGGTCGAACGTGATCCAAAAGGGCTCGTTCGCCTGCCTCGCCATCTCCGCGATCGCGCGGGCGAAGTGCTTGCTCGCGCCGCCCGCGTCGCCGCGCCACAGGGCGAGGTAGCCGCGCGCCTCGGCCAGGACGCGGCTGCGCTCCCCCGGCAGGCCCGCGGCGCGAGCCACGGCCGCCACCGCGCCCGCGCGATCGCCGAGCTCCTCGGACACGAAGCCGAGCTCCCCCCAGCACTCGATCGCCGACGCCGCCGCGACGTCGTGATGGAAGCGCTCGTATCCTGCGCAGGCCGAGCTCAGGAGATCTCGGGCGCGCGCGAGCTCGGGCATCAGTATCCCGCGCCGGTATCGCTGGAACAGCGTCTGCGGGTGGTCGGCGCCGAGGAGGCGGGAGAGCTCCTGCTCGGCCTCGGCGAGCAGTGCGTCGCGCTTCTGCGGATCGTCCGTCACCATCGCGACGTTGCCGCGCACGTTGACAAGCTCGACGGCGCCGGGCCCGGCGACGCCGCGCGATTCGGCCAGCGCGCGCTCGAACAGGGCGCGAGCCTCGTCGCGGCGGCCGAGAGCGAGCGCAACGGAGCCGACATTGTTGTGCAGTAGGGCGCGGGCAAAGGCCGCCGACGGAGTGCGGGCCGCCAGTCCCTCGATGATGTCGAGGCCGGCGAGCGCGGCGGCCGGATCGTCGCCGCTCGTGCCGGCCGCCCACGCGGCGCGCGCCCAGGCCTCGACCGCGAGCGCATCGTCGCCCACTTCGATGCCGACCGCCGTCGCCTCCTTGAGGGCGGGGGCAGCGGCGGCGCGGTCGTCGAACTCCATCGCTGCGCGTCCTTCGGCCAGGAGCGCCCGCGCGAGCAGAGGGCGGTAGCCGAGAGAGCGCGCGCCCGGCACCGCCGCCGCGCTTTGCTGCCGCGCGTCGGCGAATCGACCGGCGCCCAGATAGACCTGGGCGCGCTCGAGCGTGGCGCCGAGGGTTGCGGCCCGCGCGGCCAGCTCGGGCGGCGGCGGCGGGACGGACGCCAGCACGGCGGCGACGTCGCTGCAGGCCGACGGATCGGGCAGCGAGCGCACGGCGAGGATCGTCTCGGGCAGCGTCCGCTCATCGGCGAGGCGGATCACGTCGGCCACCGCGGCCAGCGCGAGGCGGCTTCGCTCGAGACATGCCATGCGGCGGTCGAGCAGCTCGCTCGACTGCTCGCCCCGCCGGTGGGCCAGGCACGCCTCGCGATGCCCGGCGGCCCAGCGCGCCGCGTGCTCGCCGAGCTGCTGCTGAAGGAGCGGCGCAAGCCCCTGCCCGTACGCGCCCGATCCGGCGATCCGCGCCAGAGTCGCCACCTGGTCGGCACGCGCCCAGGTCCGCTCCAGACCGGCCGCGGCGCCGGTGCAGACGTCGTCGGTCCGGGGGTAGGCAAGGAAACCGCCGACGAGCGCGGCCACGAGGGCGGCACCGCCGGCCGCGACCCACCTCCGGCGCCGCCGCCGCGGTGCCTCCTCGAGCGCGTCGAGCATGGCCGCCATCGACGGCCACCGGCTTTCCGGCGCGACCGAGAGGCCGCGCACGATGATGCGGCGCACCCAGGCGGGGACCCGCGAGCCCTTCGGCGGCGGTCGCACCCGACCCGCCGTGACCTCCGCCGCCAGCGCCTCGAGCGACGGAAGCGCGCCGCCGCGCGGCAGCTCGAAGGCGCGCTCGCCGTAGACCCCCTCGTAGAGGACGAGACAAAAGCTGAACTGATCCGAAAGCGCGTCGGCGGGGCGGCCGAGGTGCTGCTCGGGAGCCATGTACGCGGGCGTCCCGACGAGGGCGCCCGGGCGCGTCAAGCCGAGCGACGCGGCGGGCGCGCTCCGCGCGGTCGCGCCATCGAGGTCCGCGGCGTGATCGCCGCGGGGCCCGGCGCGCGCGAGCCCGAAATCGGTGATGCGCGCGGCCCCGTCGCGGCCGATCAGCACGTTGGAGGGCTTGACGTCGCGGTGCACGATGCCCGCGGCATGCGCCGCCGCGAGCCCGCGGCCGGCCTGCGACAGGACGGCGAGCGCTTCCTTCCAGGAGGGCCGGGCTCGATCCAGCCATCGCCGCGCGTCCTGGCCGTCGACGAGCTCCATGGCCAGCACCACGGCGTCGCCGAGGGAGCTGACGTCGTAGATCGGCACGACCCCGGGGTGGGAGAGCCGGGCCATGGCGCGCGCCTCGGCGAGCAGGCGCGCGCGCAGCTGGTCGTCGTCGGCCGCGCCCGGCCCGACCACCTTGAGCGCGACCTTCCGGTCCAGCTCGGGGTCGTAGGCCGCATGGACCACCCCCATGGCCCCGCTGCCCAGGCGCTCGCCGACGACGTATCGACCGACCTTCAGATCGGGCCGGAGCGGATCGTACTCCCCGAGGAGACCGCCGGTTCCCGTCGAGTCGAAGGGCCCGGCGTGGGTACGCGAGCCGCGCGCCAGCTCCGAGATCAGCCAGCGACAGTCGGCGCACCGATCGATGTGCGCCTCGACGCGCGCGCGCGCGTTCGCGTCGAGCAGCGCCCGCACGTACGCGACGGCGTCATCCTCGCTCAGGCAGTCGGAGACCTGGGACGGCGTCATGCGATGGTTCCCCGCAACGACCGAAGCGATGGTACCACCGCGCCGCAAGCGTGCCGCACACCACCCACAGCAATTTCGGCCGGTTATCGCGGGACCGTTACGCGCCGCCCGGTTTGGGCGTATCTGGTGGGTGACCCCGTGACGGACGAGGAGTTGATGGATGCGTACGCCGCCGGCAGCCTCGCCGCGTTCGACTCCCTCTTCGCGCGCCTTGCGCCGAGGGTACATGCGTTCTTCGTCCGCTCCTTCGGCGACGTCGCGCTCGCCGACGATCTGCTCCAGGTCACCTTCATGAAGCTCCACCGCGCGCGCGCGGACTACCGCAGCGGCTCCCCCCTTCGCTCCTGGTTGTTCTCCATCGCCGCGCGGGTGCGGCTCGACGAGCTGCGCCGCCGCCGGCGCCTGCGCGAGGACGTCGACGCCGAGACGGTCGAGCGGATGGCGGACGGCGAGACCGGCGGGCCCGAGGTCGCCTCCGACCGCGCCGACGTGGCCACCGCCGTGCGCGCGGCGGTGGGCCGGCTCCCCGAGGGACAGCGGGTGGTCGTGCATCTCCACCGTATCGAGGGCCTGTCGTTCGGCGACATCGCGCGGATGCTCGGCACGACCGAGGCGGCGGTGCGCCAGCGAGCGTTTCGCGGCTACATCGCTCTGCGCAAGGATCTGGCGCCGCTGGTGGCGGCCCGGGAAGGGGTCGCATGACCTGCGCCGAGCTGCAAGAGCGGTCCCTGGCACTCGCCACGCTCCCCGACGGAGATCCCGAGCTGGTGGAGGCGGAAGCGCACGCCCTGTCGTGCCCGGCGTGCGCCGACGCGCTCGCCCAGGCGCGCGACATGCTCCGGCTGCTGGATCGGCACGGCGCCCCGCCGCCGCCGTCCGGGGCCGCCCTGCGTCGGGCGCGCGCCCCGATCGCCGCCGAGCTTCGCGGCGGGGCCGCCGGGCGCGTGTGGCCGGCCGTGGCCGCAGCCGTGGGGTTCGCGCTGGTCGCGCTGCTCGCCAAGCACCGCGTCACCGAGCCGGCGGCGCTCGTCGGGGCCGCGCTGGCCCTGGCCGTGGCCGCGCTGCGCGCCGCGGGTCTGCCGTGGCGGAGCTGGCTCGGCCTCGGCGTCACGCTCGGCGCGTCGGCGCTGTTCGCCGGCGTGGTCGGCGGCCCGGGCGAACTGGACCCCATGCTCGGCGTGAAATGCATGCTTCTCGAGAACGTCGCCGCCTCGCTTCCGCTGGCCACGACCGCCGTCCTCTTGTGGCGGCGCCGCGCTCCGGCGGGTGCGCTCGTCTTCGCCTGCGTCGCGGCCGCGGGCGCGCTCGCCGGGCAAGCAGCGCTCCACCTGA
>DATFWE010000103.1:0-19990 GCA_035259575.1 Haliangiales bacterium | reverse complement strand
CCACCAGCGGCGCGAACGGCTTCTTCTACCTGCCCGCCGGCGTCCCGATCGAGCCGCGGTTCCTGCGCCCTCTCCTCAAGACGCCCAAGCACGCGCCGGGCATCTGCGTCTCGGCTCGCGCGCTGCCGCTGCGCGCGTTCGTGTGCCCGCTCGACGCCGACGCGTTGCGCGCGTTCCCCGGCGCGTGTGCGCACGTCCGGGCGCACGCCCGCCTGGCCGCGCGCCCGACGCTGCGCGCGCGGCCGCGCTGGTGGTCGCTCGACGCGCGCCCGGCGCGCCTGTTCTTGACCAAGGCCTACTTCGCGCGGTTCGTGCAGCACCTGGCGAGCGGGCCGGTCGTCGCCGACCAGCGCTTCTACGCCGTCGCGCCGCGGCCGGGGGTGCCGCTGGAGCTCCTGGCGGCCGTGCTGAACGGCAGCCTGACGGCGCTGGCGCTGGAGTCGCTCGGGCGGGCGTCCATGGGGGAGGGGGCGCTGGAGTGGTCGGTCGGCGACGCGGCGCGCCTGCCGGTCCTCGATCCGCGCGCGGTGCGGGCGGCGGCCGTCGGGCGCGCGTTCGCTGAGGCGTGCGCGCGGCCCGCCGCCGACGTGTTCGCGCCCGATCCGGCGCGCGCGCGGCTCGACGCGGCGCTCCTCGGTCCGCTCGCCGACCTGGGCGGGCCCATCCGCGACGGGCTGACCGCGGCTGTCCGCGAGCGCCTGGCCCGCAGCGGCACGCGCTTGCGCTAGATGCGTGACGCATATATGCTCCACGCACCATGGTGGCGCTGCGCCCGATGGAGCCAGCTGCATGGGCCGGCGCATGGCCCAGGCGGCCGCCAACCTGGTGGACTACGTGCTCCGGTCGGTGCCCCTGCGCCAGTGAGTGCCGACTCTGCCGTTCCCGCTCCGAGCGCACCTGGCCTTCGACGGCCGGCTCCTGGGGTGCGGTCTGCAGACTGTTCGCGGATGCAGCGAGCTGCTGGCTGTTAGAGATCTCACGAACCGGTTTGGCCGGCGTTGCGCGGGGTTCGTTCCTGGCGTAGGGTTCGTGCCAAGCCGGCCGGGGGAGCTCCGCACCGTGGACCGTATCGACACGGGGTGGCGGGCTGTCTTGGTTTCGGCGCCGCCCCGATCAAGGAGGCAGAGACGATGAAGAAACGCCTTGCATTGCTGCTCACGTTCGCCGTCGTCCTCGTTGGTGTCGCCGGCTGCGATAACCCCAGCGGCCCGGCCGCCGACAACATGAACGTTCTCGCCGCGCACGGCGACATCCAACTACGCGCCCGGCTCCAGGGCCTGAACGAGGTGCCGCCCACCAACAGCCGGGCGACCGGCGAGCTGCGCGCCGCGATCAGCGCCGACGAGACTTCGATCTCGTTTACGCTCAGCTTCAGCGGCCTCACCGGAAATCCCGCGGCGGCGCACATTCATTTCGGCCCGAGCAAGGTGAACGGTGGCGTCATGGTGTTCTTCTGCGGCGGCGGCGGCAAGCCCGCCTGCCCGTCGGCGACCGCCGGGACCGCCACCGGCACGATCACCGCTGCGGGCATCGTCGGCCCGGCCGCGCAGGGGATCCTCCCCGCGCCCGCCGGCCAGTTTGCCGACGTGGTCCGCGCGATTCGCACCGGAAACGCCTACGCCAACATCCACACCGCGACGTTCCCCGGCGGCGAGATCCGCGGCCGGGTGTTCGTGGTCGGCTTCGACCGCAACGGTGGCGACGACGACAACGACGATTAGCCGCCGAGCGCCGCCCGGATGCGGCCTGGGCCGCCCGCGGCGGTCGCCGGCGGGTCCAGGACCGGGCCGAGAGGCCAGTTCGCAGCCGATTCGCCCGGGCGGCGTCTGACCCGACGCAACAGCGGGTAGAAGCGGGGCCAGGAGGGCCGCTCGGAGCATGCCAGATGGACGCTACCGGGGTTCGCTAGGGAATGAGGCCGCTGTCGGCCGCGGGGGGCGGCGTCGGCGCAGCGTCGGCCCCGCCGCTGGGCGGCGGCTGGACGCCTGCGTCGGGTCCGCCCGCGCCGGCGCAGGAGCCGACGTGGTCACCGTGTGCGAGGTGCGCCGGCACCGCGGGATTCCCGATGCAGATGTTGTGTGCATTCTCCGGATTCCCCGGCGGAATGTGGCACACGAGCGTTTTCTTGCCGCTCGCCTGGCACTCGGCGGCCGTGCCGGTGAAGGCGGCGGATTGGTCGGATCCGACGTCGTCGGCGGCGCACCCGACGAGCATCAGGAACGCGACGCTTCCAGCCGCAACCAGGGGTCGAAAATTGAATCGGCGGGACATCGTCAGCTCCTTTCGCGTCGTGAGAGGACGTCAACGGTCATCAGATACGCCTCTGTTGGTCGTAGCAGCTACACAACCTCGTGAGGTGTCCACCCAAATTGCTCCCGCCCGGAGTCGACTGCAACGGGCATGTCAACCGTAAGTTCGCGTACCTTCGGCAGAAACTTTGAATCTGAGCCTCCCTTTGTGCACGCTTGCACTAGGTGCGTAACGCATATATGCTCCACGCACCATGATGGCGCTGCGCCCGGTGGAGCTTCACATCCTCGTGTCGCTGGCGGACGCCGACCGCCACGGCTACGCCATCCGCGCCGAGACGGCCCGGCGCACCGACGGCGAGGTCATGCTCGAGCCGGGGACGCTCTACCGCGCGCTGCGCCGCCTGCTCGACGCCGGGCTCGTCGCCGCAGTGCCGCTGCGCGCCGGCGAGGACGAGCGACGCCGCCGCTACCGGCTGACCGCGGGCGGGCGGCGCGCCGCGCGGGCCGAGGTCGATCGCCTGCTGGCGACGGCGACGCGCGCCAGCCGCGCGCTGGGGAAGGCCCGTCCGTGAACAGCAGCGCGTACCGCCTGCTCCTCCGCGCCTACCCGCGCCGCTTCCGCGACCGTTTCGGCGCGGAGCTCGTCGCGATGTGGGAGGAGCGGCGGAGGGAGCGGGGCGGCGCGCTCGCGCTGTGGACGGTCACGATCATCGACGCGCTCGCCAACGGCCTCGCCGAGCGGCTGCGCGCCGCCAAGGAGGATCGGATGGACTCGTTGTGGCAGGACGTTCGCTTCGCCGCGCGGGCGCTCGCCCGCCGCCCCGGCTTCACCTTCGTCGCCGTCGCGACGCTGGCCCTCGGCATCGGCGCCAACACGGCCATCTTCAGCCTGTTCAACGCCGTCCTGCTCAAGCCGCTGCCGTACCAGCAGCCCGACCGCCTGGTCATCGTGTGGACGCAGAACCAGGGACCGCGCGCGACGTCGTACCCGCTGTTCAAGGACTTCCGCGCCCAGGCCAGGACCGTCACGGAGCTCGCCGTCGTCCGCGGGCAGACGATCAACCTCACCGGCGCGGGCGACCCCGAGCCCATCCCCGGCTCGTTCGTGAGCGCCAACTTCCATCCGCTCCTCGGCGCGACGACGGTGCTCGGCCGCGGCTTCCTCCCCGAGGAGGTCGAGCCGGAGACCGCGCGCCCGGTCGCCGTGCTCGGCCACGGCCTGTGGCAACGCCGCTTCGGCGGCGACCCGGGCATCATCGGCAAGACGCTCGTCCTCAACGGAAACGCGCATACCGTCATCGGCGTGCTCGGCCCTGACTGGGTCGCCGGCCGCGCCCCCAACGACGGCTGGTTCATGGCGACCGACGTCTGGCTGCCCGCGGCCTACTTCCCCAACGCGCGCGGGTTCGAGCGGGCGGCCAACGAGTTCCTGGTCGTGGGGCGCCTCGCCGACGGGGCGACGTCCGAGTCGGCGACGGCGGAGCTCAGCGCCATCGCGCGCCGCGCCGGCGACCCGGGCGCGCCCGCCGCCTCGGTCGGCCCGCTCCACGAGCAGATCGTGGGCGACACGCGGCCGGCGCTGCTCCTCCTCCTCGGCGCGGTCGCGATGCTCCTCCTCATCGCTTGCGTCAACGTCGCGGCGCTCCTGGTCGCGCGCGGCGCGCAGCGCCGGAAGGAGATCGCGGTGCGCGCCGCCCTCGGCGCCGGGCGCGGGCGGCTGGTGCGGCACCTGTTCACCGAGAGCGCGCTCCTCGTCGCCGTCGGCGGCGGGCTGGGCCTCGTCGCCGCGTCGTTCCTGACGCGCGCGCTGCGGGCGCTGGTCCCCGTCGGCGCCACGCTCCCCCAGGAGCTCGCGCTCGACGGCACGGTGCTCGCCTACGGCGCCGCCGTCACCGCGGCCGCCGCGCTGGTGGCCGGTCTCGTCCCCGCCTGGCAGGCGTCGCGCTCCGACGTGATGGGCGTCATCAAGGCGCAGGACGGGCGCGCGCGTGGCCGCCTGCGCGACGCGCTGGTGGTCGTCGAGGGCGCGCTGTCGGTGGTCCTCCTCGTCGCCGCGGGGCTGCTCGTCCGCAGCGCGTCGGCGCTGTCGCGCGTCGATCCCGGCTTCCGGCCGGAGCCGCTCCTCACCGCCGAGTTCCGCCTCCCCGCCGCGCGTTACAAGACGCCGGAGCAGATCGGGCAGTTCTTCGACCAGGCGCTCGCGCGCCTCCGCGCCGTGCCCGGCGCCGACGCCGCCGCGCTCGCCCGCGCGGTGCCGTTCGGCGGCAACGACGGCTCCGGCAAGATGCAGATCGTCGGGCGCGAGGTGCCGCCGGGCTCCGAGCCGATCGTGAGCACGAACCTCGTCAGCGAGGGGTACTTCGCCGCGATGGGCATCCCGCTCCTGCGCGGGCGCGACTTCACGCGCGCCGACACCCTCGGCACGCCGGGCGTGGCGGTGGTGAGCGCGCACTTCGCCGAGCACTTCTTCCCGGGCGAGGATCCGCTGGGCAAGAGCATCCGCACCGACGACGGGACGTTCGCCATCGTCGGCGTGGTCGCCGACTCCAAGCACGGCAGCCTCGAGGCCGAGCCGCGCCTGCAGATGTTCGCGCCCACGCGCCAGGCGCCCAAGATCTTTTCCGGCGTCGTCCTGCGCGCGACGGGCGACCCGGCGGCGCTGGCGTCGGCGCTCAAGCAGGCGATCTGGTCGGTCGATCCCAGCCAGCCGGTGTGGAAGGTCCGCACCATGCCGGACCACATCGACCGCACCCGCCGCGGCGCGGGCGCGCTCGGCCTGCTCGTGACGCTGTTCGCCGGCGTCGCGGTGCTGCTCGCCACGATCGGCATCTACGGCGTCATGTCGTACGCAGTCGTCCAGCGCCGGCGGGAGATCGGCATCCGCGTGGCGCTGGGCGCGCCGGCGGGGCGCGTGGTGTGGGAGCTCCTCCGGCGCGGCGCGGCGCTCGCCGCCCTGGCCGCGGTCCTCGGCTGCGCCGGCGCGGCGGCGCTCGCCCGCGTGCTCAAGCTCACCTTCTTCGGCGTGGCGCCGCTCGACCCCGTCTCCTTCCTCGGCGCCGCCGGGCTGCTCCTCGCCGCGTCGACGCTGGCGGCGTTCCTGCCGGCGCGGCGCGCGGCGCGGGTGGACCCGATGGTGGTCCTCGGCGCGGAATAGGCCTACATCGCCCGGGCGTCGAACGTGCGCGCGTGCGCGTCGACGGCGACCTCGGCCGCCGGCGGCGCGGGGTGCCGGCGCCACCACTCCAGCGCGCGCTCGGGCGTCCACTCGCCCGCCGACCGGCACGCCGCGAGCCGCCGCGCCAGCTCGGCGGCGTCTGCCGGCCGATCGGCCGCAACCTTGGCGAGGCACTCGGCGAGGATCGCCTCGAGGTCTGCGGGCACGGGGCTGCCCAAGCGCTCCGACGCCGGCTGGGGCGTCGCCGTGAGGTGCTTGCCGTAGAGCGCGATCTCGTTCACGGCGGAGAACACCGGCGTCCCCGTCAGCAGGAAATAGCCGGTGGCGCCGAGCGCGTAAAGATCGCTGCGCCCGTCGACGGCGGCCGGGTTCTCGATCGCCTCGGGCGACATGTAGAGCGGCGTGCCCATCGGGACGTTCGCGGCGGATTGCGTGACGTCGCCCGCCGGCGGCTTGACCAGCCCGAAGTCCAGCACCTTGACGACGTCGGCCACGCCGCCGCGGACGCACACCATGACGTTCGCCGGCTTGATGTCGCGATGGATGAGGCCCACCCGGTGCGCCTCGTCGAGCGCACCGCACGCCTGGCGCAGGATGTGGATGACGCGCTCGGGCGGCTGCGGCCCGTGGACCCGCACCAGCTGGTCGAGCGACAGGCCGTCGATGTACTCCATCGCGTAGTAGAAGACGCCGTCGGGAGACCGACCGAAGTCGTAGATGGCGACGGTGTTGGGGTGGGTGAGCCGCGCGGTGGCCTGCACCTCGCGCTCGAATCGACGCAGATCGGCCTCGCTGTTGCGCGCCGGCGCCAGGAGCTTGATCGCCGTCTCGCGGCGGAGGAGCGCGTGGCTGGCGCGGTAGACGACGCCCATGGCCCCGTGCCCGATCTCCTGCTGCAGCGTGTACTGGCCGAGCTTGCGCGCGTCGGCGACCTCGGTGCGCAGGCGGAACAGGATGCGCGACGTCATGCTCGCGCTCGCGACGGCGACGGCGCCCCACAGCGCGGCGCTCAGCGCCAGGTTGACGGCGCTGCGCTGCGACAGGCTGGTCGCGCCGTACATGACGTAGATCGTGGCGCCGAGGACGGGCAGGTAGCCGACGCCGCTGAGAAGGAGCGTGCGCCGCGCGGTGCTGGGGACCGCGATCGCCCGCACCACGATGATGTTGGCGCTGGCGACGAGGACGGTGAACAGCTCGTCGACCTCGTGGTCGCGGTTGACGACCGCCGTGATCGCGAGGAGGACGAGCGGCACGATCGTGCCGAACGCGTCGAGGAGCACCAGCGTCCGCGCGGCGCGCGGGGGATCGCGCGTGGCCAGCCACACGATCGCGGCGCAGGCCACGATGGCCAGGTTGAGCCGTTCGTGGGCGCCGAAGTACTCGGTCGCCCAGTCGAACCGAAAGCCCATGATCGGGTCGGTCGGGACGTTGGCGAAGACGTAGTAGGCGAGCGCGACGACGAAGAACCAGCGGCCGAACAGCGACAGCCGCTCCTGCAGGAACGCCCGCCCGCCCTCGGTGGTGGCCGGAGGCTGCGGTGTGACGCCGTGCTCGCTCACGTCACCCTGGAGTATTACCATGAGGTATGGATCCGGTGGAGGCGGCGCGACGGGCCGAGGAGCGCCTCGCGAACCCGTTCGAGCCGAGCGACGAGCGCGCCGGCTCCGAAGCCGCTGTCCTCGCGGCGGCCAAGCGCGCCGCCCCGGTGCTGGAGGAGCTGGTGCGCCGGTCGCTGGTCAAGGAGGCCAGGCGGCTCGCCTTGGCCATTGCGTGGAGCGAGCACGACGCGCGCGGCGAATCGCAGCTGTACGACCCGCGCGCCGTGCCGGAGCGCCTGTTCGTCGACATGGGCCTCGCGCGGCGCGCGGTGCGCGAGACGGCGACGGCGGCGGTGCGCTGCACCGCGGCGATCCGCGCCCTCGCGGGCGACTCGCCCGGGATCGCGGCCGTGCGCGCGGCGGCGTGGCGCGCCTGCTTCGGCGACTCCGCCTACGAGGCGATCCGCCTGCGCCCGCTCATCCGCGAGCAGAACGTGCTCATCCTCGGCGAGCCGGGGACGGGCAAGGAGCTCGTCGCCCAGGCCGTCGCGGCGGCCGATCCCGACCCCGCGCGGGCGCAGGCGGTCAACGCCGCCGCGATCCCCCGCGAGCTCCTCGAGGCCGAGCTCTACGGCCACGTGAAGGGGGCGTTCACCGGCGCGCTCGCCGACCGCGAGGGCAAGATCGTCGCCGCCGACGGCGGGACGCTGTTTCTCGACGAGATCGCCGATCTGCCGCTCGATCTCCAGGCCAAGCTCCTGCGCGTCCTCGAGGACGATCGGGTCACGCCGCTCGGCGCCAACCGCGCGCGCAAGGTGGACGTCCGCTACGTGTGCGCCACGTCGCAGCCGCTCGACGAGCTGGTCGAGCGCGGCAAGTTCCGCCGCGATCTGTACGGGCGGCTGGCGGGCGTGACGATCGCGATCCCGCCGCTGCGCCAGCGCCTCGACGACCTCCAGCCGATCGCCGACAGCCTGTTCGCGCGCTACGGCGAGCGGGCGCGCGCCGACACCGGCGCCAGCGCCACCCACATCAGCAAGCTCGCCGCGATCCAGGCGCGCTTTCGCGCCTGGCTGGGCGGCGACGAGGCGAGGGCGCGCCCGTGGAGCGGCAACGTGCGCGAGCTGCAGAGCCTGATGCGGAGCTGGATCCTCGGCTTCCGCGAGGGTCATGCGGCGCCGGCCGGCAAGGAGCAGGCCGCGGATGCGCGCGCGGCGCCGGGCCTCGCCCGCTTCGTCGAGGCGCAGGCGACGCTGCGCGAGGTCGAGGACTGGTACATCCTCCACGTCCTCGCCAGCGTGCACTATCGCCAGCGGAAAGCGGCGGAAATCCTCGGCATCGACCGGGGCACGCTGGCGCGCCGGCTGCGCCAGATCGACGCGGTGGCGAAAGAGGAATAGCGACGAGTAGCGAAACGCCGCCGGCGCGGCGGCGAATTGCAGCCGCGCGCCGCCGCCCGCGTCGTGGTTCCGCGCACTTGTGCGGGCACGCGCGCTGCACCGGCGCTGGGCGTGAACGCCACCGAACGAGAAAGGGACGACTCGCTCCTCCGGGCGCTGCGCGACGGCGCGCCGCACGCCTTCCGCGAGCTCCACCGCCGCCACGCCCCGCGCGTGCGCGCGCAGCTCACGCGCCTCGTCGGCGCCGGGCCCGAGCGCGACGATCTCGCGCAACAGATCTTCCTCGATGTCCACCGCGCGATCCCGAGCTTCCGCGGCGACGCGGCGTTCGCGACCTTCCTCCACCGCATCGTCGCGAACGTGGCCCGCGATCACCTGCGCCGCCGCCGCGAGCCGCCGGCGTCGTCAGCCGCGTACGACGTCGTCGATCCGAATCCGTCCCCCGAGCGCCGCGCGCGCGACCGGCAGGAGCTCGCCCGTCTGTTCGCGCTCGTCGGCCGCCTGTCGCCCCGCAAGCGGGTGGCGTTCCTCCTCGTCACCGTCGAGGGGCTGTCGTACCGCGACGTCGCGGCGCGCGTCGGGGCCCACGCGCCCGCGGTCAAGCAGCGCGTCCTGGCGGCGCGGCGCGAGCTCGGAGAGCTGCTCGCCGATGGGACGCCCCGTCCCGAAACCGAACGCGATCGCGGCCCGAACACGTAGTTATTTCGAATAGTTGAGGGGGGCACCGACGTTGCTTGCCCTTCGCACCATGAGTGGGCTCCTGTCCGACGTTCGTTTGGGCCTGCGCGCGCTCGCCCGCAAGCCCGGGGTCGCGGTGATCGCGGTTGTGACGCTGGCGCTCGGCATGGGCGCGACGTCGGCGATCTTCAGCGTCGTCGACGCGGTGCTCGTCCGCAACCTCCCGTACCCCGACGCCGGCCGCCTCGTCCTCCTCTGGTCCACGTTCGCGAACGCGGGCGGCGCCCGCGGCGGCAGCGCGCTCCCCGATTACCGCGCGCGGCGCGACGAGAGCCGCTCGTTCGCGGGGATGGGCGGCTTCTACTACCGCGACCTCGACCTCGTCAGCGGCGCCGGCGAGCCGGAGGACATACAGGCCGCGTGCGTGACGGCGAGCCTGTTCCCGACGATCGGGATCGCCCCGCGCCTGGGGCGGGGGTTCGTCGCCGAGGACGAGACGTTCGGCCGCCACTACGTCGCGCTCCTCAGCCACCGGTTGTGGCAGCGCCGGTTCGGCGGCGACCCGAACGTCGTCGGGAGCCAGGTCCAGATCGGCGGCGTGCGCCACACCATCGTGGGGGTCATGCCCGCCGGCATGCCGTTCCTCGACGACATCCCGCGGGTCGACCTGTGGGTGCCGCTGTCGTTCCCCGTCGCCGACAACATGGACAGCCGCAACAACCACTTCATCTACATCGTGGGGCGGCTCGGCCCGGGCGCGACGATCGCGCGGGCGCAGGGCGAGGTGGACGCGATCTCGCGCCGCGTCGTCGAGCGGTTCCCCGAGGCCTCCGGCGTGGGCGGCCTCGTCGTGTCGCTCGACGAGCAGCTCACCTCCCAGGTGCGGCCCGCGCTGCTCATCCTGTTCGGCGCGGTGGCGCTGCTCCTGCTCGTCGCCTGCGTGAACGTCGCCAATCTCCTCCTGGCGCGCGCCGTCGGGCGCGAGAAGGAGATGGCGATCCGCGCCAGCCTGGGCGCCACGCGCCGGCGCCTCCTTCGCATGGCGTTCGTCGAGTCCCTGCTCCTGGCGCTCGCCGGCGCGGCCGCGGGGTTGTTCCTCGCCTGGTGGGGGCTCGAGGCGATGGCGGGCCTGCTCCCCGAGAATCTGCCCCGCTACAACGCGATCGCCGTCGACGCCCGCGTGCTGGGGTTCACGCTCGGCCTCGGCGTCGTCACCGTCGTCTTCTTCGGCACGCTGCCGGCGCTCCAGGTCACGCGGCCCGCCGTCCTCAAGGAGGTCGGCTCGCGCATCACGCACGGGCGCCGGCGGCGCCTCCTGCGCGGGGTGCTGGTCGCGCTCGAGACCGGGCTGGCCCTCGTGCTCCTCACCGTCGCCGGGCTGCTGGTGCGAAGCTTCATCGAGCTGCGCAACGCCGACCCCGGATTCGTCGCCGACAACATGCTGGCGCTGCGCATCCAGCTCACCGGCGCGAAGTACCCCGAACCGACGCGGGGGGCGGCGTTCTTCGCCGACCTGACCGAGCGGCTGCGCGCGCTCCCCGACGTCAGGGCGGCGGGGGCGTCCACCGCGCTGCCGCTGGGATTCGGCGCGGGGTGGGGGAAGTACCTCTACGTCGAGGACGGACCGCAGCCGACGTCGCTGGAGCAGATCCCCAACGCCCGCTTCGCGCTCGTCGACCACGACTTCTTCCGCGCGCTCGGCGTGGCGCTGCGCCGCGGCCGCGCGTTCACCCGCGACGAGGGCGAGCGGGCGCCGCCGGTGGCCATCGTCAACGAGACGGTGGCGCGCCGGTACCTCGGCGCCGAGCCCGTCGGCAAGTGGATCCGCATGTGCCCGCCCCCGGCGCTGCTCGCCCACTCCGAATGCCCGCGGCGGCAGGTCGTCGGAGTGGTGGCCGACAGCAAGACCGACGGCATGATGCAGGACGCGTCGGCCCAGGTGTACGTGCCCTACCGCCAGTTCGACAAGGAGGGCTGGATGGGCGGCATGTCGATCGTGGTGCGCACGCGCGGCGCGCCGGCGGCGGCGCTGGCCGGGGTGCGCGCGCAGATGCGCGAGATCGACGCAGAGCAGCCGATCGCCGAGATCGCGACGGGCGAGGAGCTGCTCGGCCGCTCGGTCTCGCTCAACCGGTTCAGCATGGTGCTCCTGGGCCTGTTCGCCCTGCTGGCGGTGATCCTCGCCGGGGTCGGCATCTACGGCGTGGTGAGCTACTTGACCGCGCAGCGGACGCAGGAGATCGGCGTGCGCCTCGCGCTCGGCGCGCGGCCGCGGGACGTGGTGGCGCTGGTCCTCCGGGAGGGGATGGCGATGGCGCTCGCCGGTGTCGGGCTGGGCCTGGTCGCCGCGCTCGCGGCCACGCACCTCGTGCGCGGGCTGCTCTACGGCGTCGCGCCGACCGATCCGATCTCGTACGCGGTCGTGACCGTGCCGCTCGTCGGGCTCGCCCTGCTCGCGTGCTGGCTGCCCGCGCGGCGCGCGTCGCGGACGGATCCGATGCAGTCGCTGCGAACGGACTAACCCTCGGCCGAGCCGAATTCCATCCGCTTGATCCGCCATACGGCCACGGCGAGCCAGATCGCAGAGAGAATCGCGACCGCCAGCGCCGCGCCGGCCGGATCGTCGCCGCCGTGGCCGGCGATCGTCGTGGCGTGGCGGACGATCGACAAGTTCTGCACCGACGGGATCTCCGGCAGAATCTGCTCGCCGAGGAACACCCAGGCGAGCGTCACCACGAGTGGGTGGCGCGGGAAGAGCGCGCCGACGCCGAGCGCGAACGCCGACGCGCCGGCGACGCCCGCCGCGGCGCCCGCCTGGGCGCGGGCGAGCCATTCGACCTCGCCGCCGATGAGCGCGAACGCCGCCGCGAGCGTCGCCGCCGCCGCGACCGCCGCGAGCGGCAGGATCACGAGGAGGTTGCCCCAGAGTAGCGTCGGCCGCGGCACCGGGCGCGACCACAGGTAGGTGTAGGTCTTGCGTTCCGATTCCTCGCCGACGACAGGCGCGAGGTGGAGCACGGGCACGAGCAGCACCAGCGAGCGCAGGGTCAGCTCGACGATGAGCTCGAAGCGCCGCTCCGGGCTGCGGTCGCGCGGCGCGATGGCGGCGATGGACAGCGGCACCAGCACCAGCAGGCCGGAGATCCACACCATCTTGCCGCGCCACAGGCGCTTCCAGGCGAGCCGCGCCAGTGCCAGGGTAAGAGTCATTTCTTCTCCGTCAGGTACTCGAACACGGCCTGCAGGTTGTTGTCGGGCGACGTGAGCGCGCGGATCTTCACGCCGCGCGCCGCCGCCGCGGCGGGGATCGCGTCGTAGAGCTTGTCGGGCACGCGCGTCATGAGCTCGACCGCGCCGTCCTCGAACGCGGCGCGCGTCACGTGATCCTCGCCGATGAGCGCCTCGGCGAGCGCGCGCGGGCGGTCGCACTCGACGCGCACGCGGTGCGGGTGCTCGTCGATGAGCTCGCGCAGGCGGTAGACGTCGCCCTCGGCGAGCACGCGCCCGCGGAACATGACGACGATGTCGTGGGTGAGCGCCTCGACCTCGTGGAGGACATGGCTCGACACGAGCACCGTCTTGCCGGCGGCGCCGAGGTCGCGGATGCGCGCGACGAGGCTCTCGCGCGCGATCGGGTCGCAGCCGGTGAGCGGCTCGTCGAGGAGGAGCACCTCGGGCTCGTGCGCCAGCGCCTGGGCCAGCTTGGCGCGCTGGCGCATGCCCTTGGAATAGCCGCCCAGGCGCCGGTTCATGGCGTCGGCGAGGCCGAGGTCGACGAGCGCCGCCTCGGCGCGCTCGCGCGCGCGCCGGCGCGACATCCCCGACAGCTCGGCCATGGCGGTCACGAGCTCGAGGCCGGTGAGCTCTTCGTAGATTCCCTCGTGCTCGGGGCAGTAGCCGAGGCGCCGGCGGGCGGCGAGGTCCGACCAGGGCGCGGCGTCGCCGATCGCGGCGCGGCCGCGCGAGGGACGGAGCAGCCCGGCGATGAGCTTCATCAGCGTCGTCTTGCCGGCCCCGTTGGGGCCGAGGAGCCCGGTGATGCCCGGCCCGACGGTGAGGCTGACGTTCGCCACGCCGAGGACCTGGCCGTACCACTTGGAGACGTCCTCGAGGACGACCGCGGTCATGATCCGCCCAGCTCCGACGTCTCCGCCTTGGCCACGCGCCACCACAGGGCCGCCAGCGACAGCGCGCACACGACGGCGAGCGCCGCCGCGGCGGGCCAGGGGCCGACGTTCGGCCAGCCGCCGCCGACGCCGAACAGCGCGCGCCCGACGACCTGGACGTCGTGGCCCACGTCGAGGAGCGAGAGCTCGGGGACCTTGAGCACGGCGGCCATCGCCAGGGCGGCGTTGGTGAGGACGACGAAGTACACCACGAACAGGGCCTGCGCCGGCTGGCGCCGGCCGAGCAGCGCGCCGAGCGCGGCGGGCGGGAGCACGAACGCCGCCGTGCCGAGGAGCCCGAGGAGCGCGGCGCGCGGGATGACCGGGAGGAGCGACACCGCCTGCGCCGCGTCCTCGGCGAAGCAGACGCGCACGACCGCCAGGAGGACCGGCCCGGTGAACAGGGGCACGCCGATCACCAGTGCGAGCCCGAGGAGCTTGCCGGCCAGATAGTCGCGCGCGCGGAGCGGCCTCGAGAAGTAGAACTGGAACGCGCCCAGGCGGAGGTCGTTGGCGACGGCCGCGCACGCGACCACCGCGGCGAGGACGTACGCCGCCAGCTCGAACCCGTAGGTGAAGGCGAAAAAGATGATCTGCTCGGCGCGCGGGATGGGGGCGCCGCGCTCGCGCACCATATCGAACAGGCGGTTGCGCGCGACGTACATGACGACCGAGGCGCCGACGAACGTGCTGACCGAGATGATGAACGGCAGCTTCACGCCCCAGCGCGAGCCCCACGCCACGGCGAACACGTTCCGGGCGACGGTCAGGAAGCGGCGCGCCGGGGGCGTGCGCGCGCCGCGGTAGGGCTCGTAGCCGAGGTCGTGGATCTCGGCGCGCGGGGTCATGCTTTGACCTTCTCCAGGAACGCCGCCTCGAGCGAGCGCTTGAGCGGCGCGAGGTGCCGGATCTGCACGCCCGCCGCGCGCGCCGCGGCGAATACGGCGTCGGTGTCGCCGCCGGGGAGGAGGAGGGACAGCTCCTCGCCGTCGCGGCGCGCGTCGAGGCCGGCGGCGGCGAGCGCGCCGGCGAGCTTGTCGAGGCCGTCCTTGACGCGGACGGCGAAGCGCTCCTCGGAGTCGCCCCGGAGCGCGCCGATCGTGCCCGTGAACTCGAGCCGTCCGGCGGCGAGCACCATCACCTCGTCGCACACGCGCTCCACGTCGGGCAGGAGGTGCGACGACAGGATCACGCCGACGCCGCGGCGCGCGGGCAGGTCGGCGATGAGGGCGAGCATCTCCTCGCGCCCCGCGGGATCGAGCCCGTTCGTCGGCTCGTCGAGGAAGAGGAGCTCCGGGTCGTGGACGACGGCCTGGGCCAGCTTGACCCGCTGCTTCATGCCCGTGGAGTAGGTCTCGACCTTGAGGTAGCGCTTGTCCTCGAGGCCGCACAGGTAGAGCGCCGCGTGGGCGCGTTCCATGGCGGCGGCGCGGGGGAGGCCGCTGAGCTCGCCGGCGTAGGCGCACAGCTGGACGGCGGTCATGCCGGCGAGGTAGCTCTCCATCTCCGGCATGTAGCCGACGCGGTCGCGGATCGCGAGCGCGTCGCGGCGCGGGTCGAGCCCGAGGACGCGCGCTTCGCCCTCGAACGGCGTGAGCCCGAGGAGGAGCTTGAGCAGGGTCGATTTGCCGGCGCCGTTGGGGCCGAGCAGGCCGATGCGGCGGCCGGCGACGCCGATCTGGCCCGAGAGCCCGCGCAGCGCCGTGACCTGCCCGTACCGCTTCGCGACGTCGGTCAGCTCGAGCAACACTCCGGCGGATGGTACGATCGCGTGCCGCCGGCGCCAAGGGGTGCGGCCTGTGGGGGGATCCGATGCCGGTTTCCGGCGGCCGGTGGTAAGCTCGCTGCGGTGCGAGTGCGGGTGAGGCTGCTGGGGGGCTTCGTGGTCGAGCAGGATGGCGTACCGATCCCGGCCGGCGCTTGGGACCGCCGTCGCCCGGCCGACGTGCTCAAGGTCGTGGGCTCGGCGCGCGGCGGGAGGCTACACCGCGAGCAGGCGATCGATGCCTTGTGGCCGGACAAGGAGCCCGCGACTGGAGCCAACAACCTGTACCGAGCGCTACACGATCTGCGCCGCATCGTCGGCGCCGAGGTGGTCGTGCTCGACAAGGGCGTTCTCCACCTAGCGCCCGGCGTTGCCGTCGATGTCCTCGACCTCGAGGCAGGGCTCGACGCGAGCGACCCCGATCGACGGGAGGCGGCGCTCGCGCTGTACGCCGGCGACCTGTGCCCGGACGACCCCTACGCCGAGCCGCTCGCCGCGCGGCGGGACATGTTGCGCCGCCGGTTCGTCGATGCCGCGCTCGCGGCGGCTCGCCGCGCCGGCGGCCGGGGAGACGAGACGCGCGCTCTGGAGCTGCTCCGGCGGGTGCTCGCGACTTCGGCGGAGTGCGAGGAGGCCCACCGCGGCATCATGCGCCTGCTCGCCGAGCAAGGACGGTGCGCGGAGGCGCTCGAGCAGTACGGGGCCTGCGCCCGCGCGCTGCGCCATCTCGACGCCGAGCCGTCCGCAGCGACGCGCGCGGTCTATGAGCAGATCCGCCGCGGCGAGGTGGGCCTTGGGGTGTCGCTGGGCGGCAGCTACGCGCGCATCGCTCGTCGCCTTACCGGCACCTCGTCGCCGGCGCAGATTCGCGGGCGCATGGACGAGCTGGCGCGCATCGCCGACTTCGTCGCCGAGGAAGCGGGGGTCCTGCTCATGACCGGTGAAGGTGGAGTGGGCAAGACTCGTCTGGCCGTCGAGGCCGCACGGCTGGCGGGCGAGCGGGGCGGCGTTCTCCTCGCCGGCTCGTGCACCGAGCTCGAGGGAATGGCGCCCTACGCACCCTTCGTGGAGGCGTTGACGCGGGGTTTCCGAGCCGAGGGGCTGCCCACCGGCGACAACCCTTTCGCGAATTTCCAGCCCGGCCCCGGTGGCTCGACGGAGGAAGCGCGGTTGCGGCTGTTTCACGCCGTCGAGACCGCCCTCGCTCGCGCGGCGGCGGCGGGCTCCGTCTTCCTGCTGGTCGACGACTTGCAGCTCGCCGACGCATCCAGCCTCCAACTATTCCACTACCTGGCGCGCGCGACGCGCATGCTGCCCTTGCTCCTCGTAGCCACGTGCCGCGATGAGGACGGCCGGGGCGCCTACCCCGCGCTGTGCGCGAACCTCCTGCGCGAGCGGCTGGCGCGCCGTCTGGCTGTGCCTCGGCTGGGCCGGGAGGAGACGGCGTTGCTCGTGGCCGACGTCCTTGGGAGGGCGCCCGCCGCCGAGAGCGTCGGCCGCATCTATGCGCTTGCGGAGGGCAATCCTTTCTACGTCGAGGAGATCACGCGCACGCTGGAGGAGACCGGCGAGATCCAGATTCCCGACGAGCTCACCGACGCGGTGCGCGAGCGCGTGCGCCGCCTCCCCCCTGAGGCGGCGGCCTACCTCGCCGCCGCCTCTGTCGTCGGCCAGAGGTTCGAGCACGATCTCGTCGCGCGGGTCGCGGGCGTGGGCGGCGAGCGGGCGCTCGGCGCGCTCGAGAGCGCGCAGGCCGCGCGGCTCCTGGAGGAGGATGAGCGCCGCCATCGCTTCCGCCACACCCTCGCGCGCGAGGCGATCTACGACGGTCTCGCACGGCCGCGACGGATCCAGCTCCACGGGGCCGCGGCGACCGCTCTCGAGGACAAGCTCCCGGCCAGCGCGGATGCCGTCGCGCATCATTGGCTCGCGGCCGAGCAGCCCGCGCGGGCGTTGCCGCACCTCCTGGCCGCCGGGCAGTACGCGGCCGAGCGGATCGGGTTCAGCGAAGCGATCGGCTTCTTCGACGAGGCGCTCGCCATCATGGACGACCTCGGAGTCCCCGCCGGGCCGGAGCGGTTCCAGGTCGCGTGTGCGAGCGGCCAGCTCCTGGTCGCTGTCTCCGCCCAGCCGCGAGCCGTGGAGCGACTCGACGCCGCCGCGGCGCTCGCCCGCCCGGACGGCTGGCGACCGCCGGCGCAGGCGCGCGCTCAGGCCCGCCGCTGCGCCGCCTGCGCCTGCATCAACGCCGGCGATCTCGCCGGCGCGCGCGCGCGCCTGGCGGCCGCCATGACGGATCTGGCCGAGCTCGACGGCAGCCACGCCGAGCACGTCGAAGTGCTCTATTACGTCGCCCAGCTCGAGTGGCACGAGGGGCACCACGCCGAGGCCTACCGTGCCGCCGAGGAGTGCCTGCAACGCGCCGAGGCGCTGGGTGACGCGACGCTCCTGGCGCGCGCGTACGAGATGCTGGCGCTCGCGTGCCATTCGCTGGGAGACTGGCGCGCCGGGGCGGGCTTCGAGGATCGGCGCACCGCGATCGCGGGAGGGCCGCTGGACGTGGCCCACGCCTTCGATGTCCATCTTTGACTGTGGGAGTATCACCTGTACGGTGATCGAGAGAGCGTGGCGCTGCGGCGGATGGTGGACGAGACGCACGCGCAGGCCGAGCGCATGGGGGCGCCGCGCGCCGCGGCCCTGTGCCGCAACTTCGGCGGCGCGCTGGAGCTCGTGCAGGGCCAGTGGGACGACGCCGAGCGCCACCTGCGCGAGGCCGCCGAGCTGTACCGGCAGCTGGGCACCGCCTCGGGCGAGGCGCTGTCGCTGCAGCGGCTCGGCGTCCTGCTGTGCTCGCGCGGTCGGCTCGACGAGGCTGACGAGGTGCTCGGCCGGGCGTTGGTACGCGCCGAGGTGGCCCTCATGCGCTCCCACTGCTTGACCCGCGTCTACGCCTCGCTGGCACGCCTGCGGCTGGCGGCCGGCGATCTCGCCGGCGCCGATCACTTTCTGAGCCAGGGACAGGAGGCTGCGCACCGTCACGGCCACTGCGTGACCTGCAACGCGTTGCTGTTGCCCGAGACGGTGCGGGTGGCCTTGGCCAACGGCCGGATCGACGATGCCGAGAGGGCGGCGCGCGAGCTCGAGCGGATCGCGGCCACTGCCGAGAGCCGCATGTGGACAGGCATGGCGCACCAGGCGCGCGCGCGCGTCCACGCGGCGCGCCGGCGCACCGGCGAAGCCTGCGCCGCATTCGAGGAGGCAGCGGCGGCCTTCGCCGCGGCGGGAGCGCGCTACGACGCCGCGCGCTGTCGACTCGAGCAGGCGGCGCAGCTCGGGGAGTCCGATGCCGACGCCGGGGCCGCGCTGGCGGAAGCGGCGGCGCGCGCGCTGGCCGAGCTCGGCGCGGGTGGTGGCGATGTCGCAACCCCGCGACCGGCAAGCACGATCGGGAGCTGACGGCCGGTAAGAATCGCGGGAGGTGGGGCCCCGCAACGTGTACCTCGTGCGGCGCGCGCCGCCGTGGAGGAAGACACCATGGCCAAGATCGTCGTCGTCATCTCGCACGGGTCGAATTCCGACAAGTCGTCCGTCGCCATGACCATCGCCAACGCCGCCAGGAGCGGCGGCCACGATGTGGCTGTATTTCTCACGTCGGACGCCGTCTACCTGGGCAAGAAGGCCTACGCCGACCAGTCGGTGTACCGGCCCTTCAAGCCGCTGGAGGAGCTGGTCCGGATGTTCCTCGACGGCCACGGCACCATCTGGGCGTGCACGCCGTGCGTGGCCCACCGCGGCCTGTCGCCCGAGGACATGCTGCCCGGCGTGATCGTGACCGGCGCCGGACCGCTCATCGAGTGGGTCACGACCGGCGCACAGACGATCTGTTTGTAGGGAGGGAGACCATGGCGCTCTCGTGTCCCATCGATCTCGACGTCGCGCGCCTTCGCGCGGAGGTCCAGGCCATGTACAGCCGCGTGGCCACGGATCAGAGGGGGGAGTTCCACTTTCATCGCGGGCCGGAGTTCGCGGCGCGCTTGCTCGGCTATGACTCCGCCGAGCTCGCAGCCCTGCCGGCGGCCATGACCGCTTCGTTTGCTGGCGTGGCCAACCCATTCGCCGCCGGCTCCATGCCCCCGGGTGCCACGGTCCTCGACGTCGGCGCGGGCACCGGCACTGACGCCAACCTCGCAGCCGCGCAGGTCGGCCCGAAGGGGCGGGTGATCGGCGTCGAGCCGACTGCGGCCATGCTCGACAAGGCACGGGCGCTCGCCGCGCACGCCCACCTCGAGATGCGTCGCGGGTCGGCCGAAGAGCTGCCCGTCCCGGACGCCTCCATCGACGTGCTCATCTCCAACGGGGTCTTCAATCTGGCGCCCGACAAGACGCCGGTGTTCCGTGAGGTGCTGCGCGTCCTCAAGCGCGGCGGTCGGCTCCAGCTCGCGGACATCATCGTCGCGAGCGAGCTCTCCGAGGCCATCCGTCGCGACATCGATCTGTGGACGGGTTGAATCGCCGGCGCTCTGCCGGAGGCAGAGCTCCTAGAGACCCTGTCCGCGTTCGGGCTCCAGGACGTCGCGGTGGTCGCCCGCTACAACACATTCCGCGGGACCTCCAAGGAGCGCGTCGCGCGCAAATACGGCGTCGCCGGAGTGACGGTGCGGGCGGTCAAGCCCGCGTGACCGACCATATCATGCTCGGACCGACGGACGTGAAGTGGGGGGACGCCCCGCCCTCCCTGCCGCCCGGTGCCAAGTTCGCCCTCATCGAAGGGGATCCCAAGGCCGCCAACCAGCTCGTGACCTTCCGGCTCAAGCTCCCGCGCGGGTACAAGATTCCGCCGCACTCGCACCCAGCGGACGAGCACGTCACGGTCATTTCGGGGACGCTGCACATGGGGATGGGAGACACGTTCGACGAATCCAAGCTAAAGGCCTACGCCGCCGGATGCGGGGCTGTGGACGGTGACGCCTGAGGCCTGAAGCCTGAGGCCTGAGGCCCTTTCTCTCAGCCCTCGGC
>DATFWE010000102.1:0-15586 GCA_035259575.1 Haliangiales bacterium | reverse complement strand
CGCGCGTGGGGACGGAGGGGATCTTCCTTTCGCCCGCGGCGCGCGAGCTGGTGGATAGGACGCCTTGAGCGAGCGAGCGACGGCGAGGAGGGCGGCGCCCCTGGAGCGAGGCGCAGCCGAGCGACCTGGCGCCCCGAGCCGTCGCGAGCGAGCGCCACAACAAACCCGCATGGCCGCGCTGCTGGTTCTTTTCGGCGCCTGCGAGCGATCGCCGACGCGCGTCGTCGATGATCTGCCCACGGCGATCGCGGTCGACGCCGCCCACGCCCTCATAAAGTCCGGGGACGTCGGCACGACGGAGAAGCAGCCGGCCACCTACGTCTTCGTCGACGTGAAGAACGGGTCGGACAAGGACCGCATCGTGGCGGTGGACGCGAAGCTCCTCGACGCGTCGGGGAAGGAGCTCGCCCAGCTCCACTGGGACGAGATGCGCGTGCCCAGGCAGGCCATCCGCACGTTCGCGCTGGTGTCGTCGACGCCGGTGCCCGCGGCGACGCAGGCGAGCTACCGCGTGGTGCGCGCCGCGGCGGTCGACCATCCGGCGGAGGTCGAGGTCGAGGAGCCGGCGTTCGGGAAGCAGGGAAACGCATACATCGCCGGCGGGTACCTGCGCAACCACGAGAAGCGCGAGGCCAGCGCCGTGGCGGCGGCGACGTTCTACGCCGCGGACGGCAAGATCCTCGCCCGCCCGTTCACCCTGGTGAAAGTTCCGGCGGGCAAGCGCTGGCCGGTGCGCTTCGAGGGCCCGCCCGACGCGGCCGAGGCCGCGCTGTTCGTAGGGGAAGTGATCTTTAACTAGACGGGACGCGGCGCGCAGCGTCGCGGAACCCGGCTATTGTCTTTGCTCTTATCCCATCTGGGCCAGGAGCTCCGCCACGTACGGATCCTCCTCGGCCAGCGCATCGAGCGCGGCGCGCAGCTCGGCGCGCGTCGACTCGGGGAGGCCGGCGACGCCCGGCTCCGCCATCGCCATCTCGATGAGCTGCCCCACCGCCTGCCGGGGCGTGACCGCGCCCGCCTCGATCTGCCGCGCCAGCTGGGCCACCGGATCCGTCTGGGCCTCGACCGTCGCCTGCACGGACTCTCCCTTTGGGACCTCTTCGACGCCCTCCGCCGCGGTCGGCGGCGTGGGACCCCCCGGACCGGTGACCTTCATGGTGCCAGTATCGTCTCATGCGCCGCCGGGTTGCGCACTCCGTGGTTTTCTGGTCTGACCAGTAGCCGTACATACGGCTACATGTGGTCGCGGTTGGCCGACCCGTCCACTCTGGGCTAGAGTAGCGACCCCGTGGCCGATCCCATCATCCACCTCGACGGCGTGCGCAAATCCTACGGCATTGGGCGCGCGCGCCAGGAGGTGCTCCGCGGCATCAGCCTCGAGATCGCGGCCGGCGAGCTGGTCGCGCTCGTCGGCCAGTCGGGGTCGGGCAAGTCCACCCTCCTCAACGTCATCGGCGGGCTCGACCGCGCCGACGAGGGGAGCGTGGTCGTCGACGGCCAGGACACCGGACGGCTCGACGACGCGTCGCTGTCGCGCCTGCGCAACGAGCGCATCGGTTTCATCTTCCAGGCGTTTCACCTGCTCGACCACCTGACGTGCGTCGAGAACGTGTCGCTCCCCGCGCTGTTCTCGGCGCGCCACGTCGACGGCGCCCGCGCGCGCGCCATCGAGGCGCTCGAGCGGGTCGGCCTCGAGGGGTTCGGCGACCGACGTCCCGCCGAGCTCTCAGGCGGCCAGAAGCAGCGCGTCGCGATCGCGCGGGCCCTGTTCAAGCGCCCGGCGATTCTTCTGTGCGACGAGCCGACCGGCAACCTCGACAGCGAGACCGGCCGCGACGTGATCCGGTTTTTTCAGGGGCTGAACGAGAAGGACGGCGCCACGCTCCTCATCGTCACGCACGAGGAGCGCGTGTCCGAGGCCTGCCGCCGCGTGATCCGCATCCGCGACGGGCTGATCGTGCCGGAGACGGAGTACCACGAGAAGAGGGTGGCGGAGGCATGAGGCACCGTGAGGTCCGCCAGTGATGCACCCGGGCGCGTTGGGACGCATGCTCCGCCAGAACCTTCGCCGCAACCTGTGGCGGCTCATCCTCTCCGGCTTCGGCATCGCCGTCGGCATCGCCGCCTTCGTCTTCTTCTGGGGGCTGTCCCAGGGCGTCTCGAGCGTCGTCCTCCACGACATCTTCCCCATCGATCGCGTCGAGGTCATCTCGCCCAAGACGTCGTTCACCGGCGTGTCGAAGCGCCTCGACGACGCGCTGGTGCAGAAGATCCTCGCCCGCGCCGAGGTCGCCTCGGCCTATCCCAAGCTCAAGATGGCGTTCCCCGCCCGCGGCGAGGGCCAGCTCCTCGGCAACCAGGTCCGCTTCGAGGTCGCCGGCTTCTGCGACGGCATCGACCCCGTCCTCCTCGAGAACGACCCCGGCATGCACAAGTTCAAGGACTGGGAAGAGATCGACGCGCGCGCGCCACCGATGGCCTGCGACGCCGCCGGCGCCTGCCCCGAGGATCGCTGGTGCGCGCCCGAGCGCGTGTGCCGCCACCGCGTCCCCGTCCTCATCTCGCGCACGATCATCGAGATCTACAACGGCGGCTTCGCGGACTCGCACGGGCTGCCGCGCATCGGCGCGGCGCAGGAGGCGGTGCTGCAGTCGAAGCTCAAGGACCTGTGGTTCACCATGGCGCTCGGCGAGTCCTACGTGCAGGGGTCGACGGGCGGGCTCAAGGCCCCGCCGGAGCGGGTGCAGGCGACGCTCGTCGGGATCAGCGACAAGGCCATGGCCGTCGGCATGACGATCCCGATCGGCTATCTCAAGCGATGGAACGCCCGGTACGCCGGGCCCGACACCGCCAAGGCCTACTCGTCGATCGTCGTCGTCCTGAAGGACCGCAAGTACCTCAGCGACTTCATCACCTGGGTGAAGTCGGAGGGTTACACCGACGAGTATTCGGCCGCCGAGCAGATCTCGCTCGTCATCATCATCGTCACCGCGCTGTTCGTCCTCATCGCATTCACCATCATGTTCATAAGCGCGGTCAACATCTCCCACACCTTCTTCATGATGATCAGCGAGCGGCGGCGCGAGATCGGGCTCATGCGCGCGCTCGGCGCCTCGCGCGGCGACATCTGGAAGATCATTCTGGGGGAGGCGGCCGTCATCGGGCTCGGCGCCGGCGCGATCGGGACCGGCGCCGCGATCGGCGTCGCCACACTCATCGATTTCCTGTCGGCGACGCATCTTCCCGACTATCCGTTCAAGCCGACGACCTACTTCTCGTTCTCGCCGATCCTCATCCTCGCCGCGCTGGGGTTCGCGGTGCTGTTCTGCGTGGTGGGGGCGTCCCTCCCCGCGCGCCGCGCGGCCCGGATCCACCCGGCGCAGGCCCTGACCCAATAGGAGCCGTCATGCCCAAGAAAGTGCACTTCGAGACCACCAAGGGGGAAATCGTCGCCGAGCTGTTCGAGGCCGACGCCCCCGGCACCGTCGCCAACTTCGTCGGCCTGGCGACCGGAGAGAGGGAATGGGTCGACCCCAAGACCCGGCAGAAGGTGAAGCGGCCCTTCTACGACGGGCTCACGTTCCACCGGGTGATCGACGACTTTATGATCCAGGGCGGCTGCCCGCTCGGCACCGGCACCGGCGGCCCCGGCTACCACATCAAGTGCGAGGTCGACGCCAACCCGAAAAGGCACGTGCGCGGGACGTTGTCGATGGCCCACGCCGGGCGCGACACGGGGGGCTCGCAGTTCTTCATCTGCCACTCGCCCCAGCCGCACCTCGACCGCAAGCACACCGTCTTCGGTCAGGTGACGCAGGGCCTCGACGTCGTCGACAAGATCCGCAAGGGCGACAAGATGACTAAGGTCTGGATCGAAGGTTGACGAGGTCGCCGTCCTCCGGATCGAGAAAACCGTTCCGCTGGGCCTCATCGAGGATCTCGCGCGCGCGGTCGGCCTGATCCGCGTGCACCGCAACGAAGTAGACTCCCGGCTCGCCCACGCCGGGAAACATGATGGGGCGCCGATCGTGGATCGTCGCCTCGATCCCCTCGGGAAGCAGCAGCACATCCAAGATCTTCTCCGCCGCCATGGTCGAACGGGCCTGGTAAACCTCGATGAACCTGGGCGATTTGTCCGCAGGCTGCATGGTGAAGTAGAATACTCGAACCACGAGGACTGGCGTTGAAGAAGCCAATCCCTTTCGGCAAATACACGCTCCTCGAGCGCATCAACGTCGGCGGCATGGCCGAGGTCTTCCGGGCGAAGGCTTTCGGGGTGGAGGGGTTCGAGCGCGTGGTGGCGGTGAAGCGCATCCTCCCCAGCATCGCGGAGGACCAGGACTTCATCACCATGTTCATCGACGAGGCCAAGATCGCCGTCCAGCTGAACCACGCCAACATCGCGCAGATCTTCGACCTCGGCGTGGTCGACTCGTTCCACTACATCGCCCTCGAGCACGTCTGGGGGCGCGACCTGCGCGTCATCTTCGAGCGATGCAAGCAGCGCGGCGAGCCGATGCCCGTGGCCCAGGCCTGCTTCATCGTCATGAAGATGTGCGAGGGGCTCGACTACGCGCACAACAAGCGCGACTCGCAGGGGCGGGAGATGCACCTCGTCCATCGCGACGTGTCGCCGCAGAACGTGCTCGTCTCGTTCGAGGGCGAGGTCAAGCTGATCGATTTCGGCATCGCCAAGGCGGCGGGGAAGGTGGGCAAGACCCAGGCCGGCATCCTCAAGGGCAAGTTCGGCTACATGTCGCCCGAGCAGGTGCGCGGCCTCCCCATCGACCGGCGCGGCGACATATTCTCCAACGGCATCGTCCTGTACGAGCTCCTCACCGGGGAGCGACTGTTCGTCGGCGAATCCGATTTCTCGACGCTGGAGAAGGTGCGCAACGTCGAGATCCTCCCGCCGTCGACCTACAACCGCAAGATCCCGGACGAGCTCGAGCGCATCGTGCTCAAGGCGCTCGCCAAGGACGTCGAGGATCGCTACCAGAACGCCATCGATCTCCACGACGAGCTGCAGGCGTTCGTCTACACCGCCGGCGAGTTTTACTCGCGCAAGGATCTGGCGGCGTGGATGAAGAAGACGTTCGCGCGCGAGATCGAGGACGAGGCGGCGAAGCTCGAGGCGTACAAGCACGCCACCGCGCCGCCCGCGCTGAACGAGCCCACGCCGCCGGCGCAAAAGCGCGCCCGCACCACGCAGGCGGTCGCGGTGCCCCCCCCGCCGCCTCCGCCCGGCAACGGGCGCAACCGCGCGCCGGCGACGCTGCGCGACGCGCCGCCGCCGATGACGCTGCGCGACACGGTGCCGCCGCCGGGCCCGACGCCGAGCCAGAAGAAGTCGGACCTCGACTGGGACGAGGACGAGCTCGAGACGCAGATCTACGGCGACGCGCCGCCGGCGCGCGACGACGCCGTCGCCAGGCGCGGGGGGAAGTCGACCGCGCCGATGGGCGCGCCGTCGCTGCCGCCCAGCATGTCCGACGAGATGGACTTCGCGGTGGGCCCGCACGTCGATCCGGTGCCGCCCTCGGCGGCGATGACCGCCAAGGCGATCAAGACGCGCCCGACCGCCGACCTGGCGCCGCCGCGGCCGGCGCCGCCGCCCGAGTCGTCGCTGGGCGGGCGCGTGACGGTGTTCCCCGAGGTGCAGACGCGGCGGCCGCCCAGCCCGACGAAGATGTACGTGCTGGCGGGCGCGGGGGTGGCGGTGCTGGGGCTCCTCGTCTTCGGCGGCATCACGCTCTTCGGCGAGGACCGGCCGACCGAGCGCACCAAGCCCAACCCGGCCGCGCCGCCGGTGCAGGCCGCGCCGGCCCCCCCGCCCATCGATCCGAACTCCGGCTTCGACGTGACGACCGATCCGCAGCGGGTGAAGGTCATCCTGGACGGCAATCACATCGGCGAGTCGCCGCTGCGCGTGCGCAGCCTGCTCGCCGGCAAGCACAAGCTCGAGATCGAGCCGCCCGCCGGCTTCAAGGCGGTGGCGCGCGAGATCCTGGTAGAGCAGGGCAAGGCGGAGAAGATCGAGCTCAAGTTGGAGCGCGAGGCGACGGGCGAGGCGCCGCGGCTCGCCGTCGTCAAGGTGACGAGCGATCCGGCGGGCGCGCGCGTGTGGCTCCTCGACGGCGGCGCGCGCACCCCGCTGGGCCTCGCCCCCACCGAGGCCAAGCTCGACGCGTCGCGCCGCTATCAGATCGCCTTCGACCTCGACGGGTACGAGCCGCAGACGCGCGACGTCACGTTCTCGGCTGACGGCCAGGCCGAGGTGAAGGCGACGCTGACCAGGGCGGGCGGCGGCGCGCCCGTGGTGTCGGCGCTCCCCGCGCCCGAGGAGCCCAGGGCGGCGCCGCCCGCGGCCAAGCCGCCCAAGCCGGCGCGGCCGGCCCCGGCGCGCCCGGCGGTGGTGCGCAAGCCGCCGCCGAAGCGCGACGTCGCCTATGCGCCGCCGAGGCCGTCGCCCAAGGAGCCGCGCATCACGTCCCCCGACGGTCCGGTCCGGCCGGCGCCGCCGGAGCGGGAACCGTCGCCGCGCGAGCCCAGGGTCACCGGCCCCGCGGAGTCGAATCCGCCGCCCGACGCGGCGCAAGGCAAGCTGTCGATCGGGGCCAAGCCCCAGTGCGCCATCTTCATCGACGGGAAGGACACCGGGCGGATGACGCCGGCGCTGGGTCTGGAGGTCAAGCCGGGCACGGTGACGATCCAGCTCGTCAACGCCGAGTTCGGCATCAAGGAGAAGTTCACGGTGACCGTGAAGCCCGGCGAGACGACGAAGATCATCAAAGACTTCAGCGACCGGATCCACGACTAGTGCGGCCGTGGACGTCAACGTCAACGTCAACGGGGACGATGGTGCCTTAATGCCCCCTGGCGTCATCTTCGACATGGATGGCGCCCTCCTGCGCGTGCAAGTCGACGTGGAGGAGGTGCGCCAGCGCCTCGCCGCCCTGTTCGCCCCCCACGGCGTGGCGCGGCCGTTCCGTCCCATCCTGGCGACGTTGCGCGCCGCGGCGCGCGACGCGCGGCGGCCGGAGCTCGAGCGCGAGGGGCTCGCGATCCTCGCTGACTGGGAGGTACGCGGCTCCGCGGGCGCGCGCGCGCGCGACGGCGCGGTCGACGCCACCGCTGCGCTCGCCCGCGCGGGTGTGCCGCTCGGCATCGTGACCGATGTCGGTCGCGCCGCGGTGGTGCCGGCGCTGCGCGCGGCGGGGCTCGATCCGGTGCGGTTCACCGCGATCGTCACGCGCGACGACGTCCCCGCGCCCAAGCCCGATCCCGCCATGGTGCGCCGCGCCGCCGAGGAGCTGGGCGGAACGCCCACCTGGTACATCGTCGATCACCAGAAGGACATCGACGCCGGCCGCGCCGCCGGGGTGCGCGTCGCCGCGCTCGTGGGCGACCTCAACAGCCTGCGCGGCGCGGACGTCGTCGTCGCGTCCCTGCGCGACGTGCCGGGGCTCGTCCTTGCCTGAGCCTACTCCGTCTCCCTGTTGATGTAGACTCCACCCGAGCCGAGGATGTCCTGCTCGGTGGCGACGATCTTCCCCCACATCTCGAACGTGGAGAAGGTGGCGTCGCAGTCGAGGTTGCCCAGCGCTCGAGCGGTGAACGTGGCCCCCACGCCCGTGCCGGCCGACTCGTATTCGTAATTGTAGTAGGCCGGGTCGTCCATCGTGAACCCCAGCGCGGACCAGGTCGGGCTCGCCTGCCAGATCGCGGGATTGGGCGGGCACTTTCCACCCGCAAACGTGCAGCACGACGCCGCCGGCGTCTTGGGCTCCGATACGGGGAACTGCACGGGAATGGGGTTGATGCTCGACCGCGCGGCGTGCGCCGCGATGACGTAGGTGCGCGAGCTGGCGTAGATCCGTTCCAGGTTGGGAGGAACCTCGCTCGCCTTTGCCCGTCGCTCGTTCTGCATGTATGCGGGAATCGCGATGGACGCCAGGACGCCCGCGATCGCAATCACCACCATGAGCTCGATCAGCGTGAAGCCCCGTTCGGCGCGAATGCGCATTCTATGGCCGATTAGTATGCCCACTCTTTTCCGAGTCGGAAGCATCAAATGCGCCAAACTCTTCCCCTCGGGCCATTTGCCTAAGGTCGATACCCGGTTGCGGTCGCGTTCCCATGACGTGCCAGAACGTGCGCGGCGCCCACGGCGCGTCGGCCTGCCACAGCCGGTCCTCGGCCTCGGCCGCCCGCCCCATCTCTTCGCTCACGTCCTGCGATTCCAGGTCCGCGTACTGCCTCTGCAGCTCGGCGCGCACCTTGGGGTCGTCGGTCGCGACGAGCATCTCGCGCATCTCGCGCAGGGCGCGGTCGCGCTGGCCCAATCTCGTGCGCATCGCCAGGGCGGTCACCGGCAGGGTGGGCGGCGCGCCCGGCAGCCGCATCGCCCGCTCGATCTCCGCCGCGCCTTCTTCGCGCAGCCGCCGCTCTTCCTCGGCATCCTTCCCCTTGATGTCGAAATACAATCGGATGCCCAGTCCCCAATGAAGCTCCCAATCGCGTGGGAATGCCTCGATGCCGCGGCGCAGAATCTTCACGGAGGTCGCATATTCCGCCGGGGTCGCCACACGCCTGCGGAAGACGGTGGCGAGGCTGCCCCAGCGATACGGTCTGCGGAACTGCGGATCGAGGGCATTCACCAGCTCGACTAGCTTGTCCACGTCGGGCACGCCCGTTTGATGGATGATCCCATCACCGTAATAGATCAGCGTGCGCACCCAGACGAGATCGGCGACGAGCTCGTTCTCAGCCAGAGACAGGACGCGCGCGAGGCCGGGCTTGGGTACCCACACGTGCGGGTCCGCGCCGGACTCTCCTCGCAGGGCGAGCGCGGCTCGATGGCTTCGCGAAGCGATGAGGACGAGGGCTCCCAGGAGGGGGGGGAGAACGAGAGAGGAGAGCGCCCTCCGCACGCCCCGACTTTACTCGAGATCTTGGTTCTGATACATGCCGGCCTGGCCGGTGACGGTGCCGTCGGCCTGGACCGAGCCCACGAGCTCGAACGTCGAGTACACCGTGTCGCAGTCGAGATTGCCGAACGCGGTGGCGGTGAACACGGAGGCGTTGGCCGTGCCGGCGCCCTGGTAGCGGTACCAGTAGTAGTGCGGATCGTCGACCGAGAACTTAAGCGATGACCACACCGCCGCGGTGAACGCCGCGGGATTGGGTGCGCACTTGTCCCCGGCCTGGCCGCAGCAGCTGTTCGCCGCCGGCGCGACCTCATCGGTGCCCGTGCCGCCGGCGGAGTAGGGGAACTGCTTCGGGATCGGCGTGATGGAGCCGCGCGCGTTTCGCTCCTCCTCGAAGTAGGCGCGAGCGCCGTCGTACAGCTTCTTCACGTTGGTGGTCGCCTCGACCGTCTTCGCCTTCCGGGCGTTGCGCATGAACGCCGGGATGGCCACGGCGGCGAGGATTCCGATGATCGCCACGACGACCATCAGCTCGATCAGGGTGAAGCCGCCCTTCAGTCTCTTTGTCATGTTGTGAAGCATCGTCTCTTTCCTCCTCATCGCAGCTCGTTGTCTTTGTAGAGCTCGCTTGAATCGCCCCGCTGCCAATACACTGCATTGACGGCTGGATCGTTGTCCCAATCGCACTGCGCGACCAGGTAGTACCAATTGGTGGGGACCGGGGTATTGCCGTAAAGGAGCTGCCCCGAGGGGTACGCCGCCGGCACGGTCGAGCCGGCCTTCCCCGCGACCACGACGTACTGGCAGTAGAGGGAGCCCTTTCCGGGGTTGACCTTGAGAGTCTGCCAGCGCGCCGGCAGGCCGCCGGTGATGTCGATCGCCTGACCCTTGCCGGGGAGCGGGTTGGGCCACTTGTCGGACTCGACGCAATCCAGCTCGTCGGCGCCGCCGGCCGGGTTGGGGCACATCGGCAGGTACTTGCCGAACTCGGCCTTGTAGGCCTCTTCGCGCATCTTGATCTCGCCGAACATCGTGACGACCTCGGTGGAGCGCGCCTTGCGCACAGAGCGCGAGTAGGCGTACACCGCGACAGCGACGAGGATGCCGACGATCACGACGACGAGCATCAGCTCGATCATCGTGAAGGCGGCCTCCCGCGAGCGCATCGGGGACGGCGGATGCATGGCCGGTGCCAGCCGAAATCGTAAGGGTTTCGGTCGAGGATGACAAAAATTGTCACCCAGGCCGCGGAAACGGACGAAATTGGTCCCGGGAATGGGTTCCCGGAGACGGTTGCCTACACCGGGGCGTCGTCGGGCTCGTCGGGGCCGGACTCGGGGCCGGACTCGATGCCGAGCTTATGTAAGCGATAGCGGAAGCTGCGGAACGTGATGCCGAGGAGCCGCGCCGCCTCCTTGCGGACGCCCCCGGTGTGCTTCAGCGCGCGAAGGAGGATCTCCCGCTCGTAATCGCCGAGGATGCGCTCGAGATCGACGCCGCCGGCCGGAAACTCGACCGCGGCGGCCTCGGCGGCGCCGGGCACCCGCCCGAACGCGGGAAGCGAGCTGCGCGTGACCACCGACGACGCCTCGAGCGTCACCGCCCGCTCGATGATGTTCTCGAGCTCGCGCACGTTCCCCGGGTAGGCGTGGGCGACGAGCGCCGCCAGCGCGTCGGGCGCGACGCCGGTGACGCGCTTGTCGAGCTCGGCGGCGTAGCGCCGGAGGAAGTGATCGGCGAGGAGCGGGATGTCCTCCAGCCGCTGGCGCAGCGGCGGCAGGTGCACCTGGATCACGTTCAGCCGGTAGTACAGATCCTGGCGGAAGCCGCCCGACGCGACCTCCTCCTCGAGGTTCTTGTTCGTCGCCGCCACGAAGCGCACGTCGACCGCGCGTTCCTCGACGCCGCCCACCGGCTTCACCTTGCGCTCCTGCAGCGCGCGCAGGAGCTTCACCTGCATCGCGGCCGACAGCTCGGCGATCTCGTCGAGGAACAGCGTCCCGCCGTCCGCGGCGACGAACAGCCCGTCCTTGGCGGCGGTGGCGCCGGTGAACGCGCCCTTGACGTAGCCGAACAGCTCGCTCTCGAGGAGCGCGTCGGGGATCGCGCCGCAGTTCACGGCGACGAACGGCTTGGCCGCGCGCGGCCCCTCGGCGTGGAGCGCGCGCGCCACCAGCTCCTTGCCGGTGCCGCTCTCGCCGGTGATCAGCACGTTCGTGCGCGTGGGGGCGATCTTGCGGATGAGCTCGAACGTGCGCTGCATGGCGTCGCTCTTGCCGAGCAGGCTCGCCAGCTTGTAGCGCCCGAACACCTTGGTGCGCAGCGCCGCGTTGTCGCGCACCAGCGCCTGCCGCTCGAGCGCGCGGTCGACCACCACCACGATCTCGTCCACCTTGAACGGCTTGATCACGTAGTCGTACGCGCCGCGCTTCATCGCCCGCACGGCGGTCTCCGCGGTGGCGTAGGCGGTGATGACGATGACCTGCAGCTCGGAGTTGCGGCGCTTCACCTCGTCGAGCAGACCCAGCCCGTCGAGGCCGCCCGGCATCTTCAGATCGGTGATGACGAGGTCGACCGGCCGCTTGTCCAGCGTCTCGAGCGCCTGCGCCGCGTTCTCGGCCACCATCACCTCGTGGCCGGCGCGGCCGAGGCAGATCGTGAGCACCTCCCGCAGCGAGCGCTCGTCGTCCACCACCAGGATGGCGGCCATCCGGTGATCTTACCCGGTCTTCTGGGCGACGACGATGAGGAACCCGCCGAGGCGGCGCACGCCCGGGAAATCGGCCAGGCGGCGCTCGAGGCCGCCGAGCAGGCGGGCCAGCGGCGCGACGGCGTAGAGCCGCGCGAACGGCGTCACGACGCGCACGCCGCGCACGGTGACGACGTCCACGCCGGCGGGGAGATAGCCGCGCACCGCCGCCAGGTCGTCGTAGCGGGTGAACACCGCCTCGTCGGTCGTCCGCGCGGAGATCGACGACGGCGGCTTCCACCGCTTGATCAGCCCGCGCAGCGACCAGGGGTTGTAGAACTCGAGGAGGAGATAGCCGCCGCGGCGCGTGACCCGGACGAGCTCGGCGAGCGCCTCGCGGATGCGCTCGACGTGGGCGAGCACCTTGAACGAGCACACGACGTCGAAGCGCTCGGCGGGGAAGGGGACCGCCTCGACGCTCGCCTGCACCACGTCGAGCCGCCGCGCGCGCGCCCGCGCCAGCATGCCCGCCGACAGATCCATGCCCCACGCCTCCCCGGCGAAGCCGCGCACCCGCTCGAGCAGGAGCCCGGTCCCGCACCCGGCCTCGAGCACGCTCCCGCCCCGGCCGTAACGCTCCACCAGCTCGACCTCGAGGTCGTCGACGAGCTGGTGGTAGCCGCGCCCGCGCTCGCGCTCGTACCAGCCGGAGAACTCGTCGTAGTAGTCCTGGGTGCGCACCCCGCGCGTACCGTAGCACGCCCGTGGTTGAGTATGATGGCCGGGTGATACGGTTCCCTCGCGCGGGAAGGGCGGCGCCGGCGCTCCTCATGTTTGTGGTGCTCGCCGTCGCGTACTTCCCCCTGTTCGCCGGCGAGGTCATCTACCAGCGCGACCTCGCCCGCTGGGTATGGCCGGCCCGTCATTTCGTCGGCGACGCGCTCGCGCGCGGCCAGTCGCCGCTGTGGAACCCCTCCCAAGGGATCGGCTTTCCCACCGCGGCGGAGCCCCAGTACGGGCTCTTCTACCCGCCGAACCTCGTCCCGCTGGTCGGGCCGGTCGACCAGATGGTCACCTGGCTCTGGTTTTTCCACCTCGTCTGGGGCGCGATCGGCGCTTGCATCGTGGCGCGACGTTTCGGCGCGGCCCCGATCGCCGCCTCGATCGCCGGGTTGGCCTGGGCGCTCTCCGGCTTCACCACCTCGACATGGACCACCGGCATCCTTTTGCCGGCGAGCGCATGGGTTCCATGGACGTCGCTGGGGTTCCTATCGATCTGGCGCGCCCGCACGCGGGCGGGGGGCGTCGCTGCGGCGGCGCTCGCGCCGGCGCTCGCGCTCCTTCTCGGCGAGCTGTTCGTCGCCATCATCGCGGTCGGGACGGGGATCGCGGTCTCCGTACTGTGGCGGACCACCATCGGGCGCACGCCGGACGCGTCGCGCCCCGCCACCTTGCAAACGCCACGCAGGGCGGCGCTGATGGGAGCGCTGGCGATCGCGCTCGCGGTGGGTGTGAGCACGGTGAGCTGGTTGCCCGCGGTCCGGGCCGCGGGCGAGACCGAACGCGCGCAGCCGTTCGCGCAAGCGATCGCCGAGCAACTGTCGTTCGAGCCCATTCGCCTGGTCGAGCTTGCCAGCGACGTTCCTTTCGTCGACATCTTCGAGCGCGATCCGGCCTCGGTCCAGAAGGTGTTCCGTTCGCCTCCCCTCGCGTTCGGCGTGTATCTGGGGGGAAGCGTGCTTGCGTTGGTGCTCGTGTCCTTCGGGCGGGGGCGCCGCTTGCCGTGGGGACTGCTTACCGTCGCGCTCCTCGGCCTGGCCCTGGCATTGGGGCGTCATACGCCCGTGCATGCGCTCCTGCGCACGCTCGTCCCCCCGCTCGCCTTCATGCGGTCGCCGGAGAAGTATCTCATCATCGTGATTCCCGCCGCCGCGATCTTGGCCGCGCTGGGCGCACACCGAATGTGCTCGGACCCCGTCCCGCAATGGCGGCGGACCGCGGTTCTCGCCGCGCTCCTCCTGGCGCTCGCCGCGGCGGCCGATGCGGCGCCCGAGGGTTTCGCGGCGGGGGTCAGATCCGGAGCGCTCCACTCGGCAGGCGCGGTCGCCGGAATCTTCTTGACGCAGTGGCTCGCCGTCCGGCGGCCCACCGCGGCCGCCGTTTTGCTCGTCGTGTGTGTCGGATTGGACCTCGGCACGGCCGCGTGGCCGCTGCACCGCTCCCGTCCGGCCGAGATGATCCGGGAGCGTCCGCAGACCGCGCTCGCGATCGACAGGGATCGCGAGCGCGACGACCGGACGACGCCCCCCCGATTGTATCGGGGTACGCGGGTGCAGACGTCCATCCTTCGCTTCGCGGAGAGCGCGGCACAGTTCCCGACCATCACGCTCAATGACAACACGGGCGGCCTCTTCGGCATCGCCAACGTCCCCGGGTACGAAGCCGCCCGGTCGCCGGCGTTCGTGCGTTTGGTGGAGAAGGGTCGCGCCTCGGGGATCGAGCTGCTCCGGCTGCTCGCGGTCGACTACGCCCTGCTCACGGTCGACGCCGAACGTCCGGCGCCGCGCGGCGGCCTCACGCCCATTTTCGATCCTGTTCCCGGAGCGCGTCTGTACCGCGTGGATCAACCCCTTCCGCGCGCATACCTCGCGGGCGCCGCGACCGTCGCGTCGAACGACGACGACCTTTCGCTGCTGCTCACACCCGAGGTCGCCGGCGGCGGCCGCGTCATCCTGTCATCCCCGGCGGACGTGGCTGGGCTCGACGGACCCGCCGGTCGGGCCGGCACGTGTCGCATCGATGTCTTCGAGACCGACAGGATCGAAGCCACCTGCGCGAGCGATCGGCCCGCGGTGGCCGTGTTCGTCGAGCAGTACGACCCGGGATGGCGCGTCACCGTCGACGAGGCGCCGGTGCCGCTCCTCCGCGCGAACGCGGTCGCCCGCGCCGTGGCCGTTGCGCCGGGGCGCCACCGCATCGTCTTGACGTTTCGGGCGCCGGCGTTCGCGCCGGCGCTCGCGATCTCCGCGGTCTCGCTGGTTGTGCTGGCGATGGGTCTCGTCCTTCCCCGGGCCTGGGCTTGGGCCCGGCGTCGAGCCCGGTCGTAGCTACACGCCGCGCAGCGCCGTCGCCCGCGCGACGCGGGCGATGGCCAGCGCGAACGCGGCGGTGCGCAGATCGCAGCGGTGCGTCCGCGCCGCGGCGGTGAGGTCGCCCCACGCCTTGCGCATCACGCGCGCGAGCTCGCCGTCGACGCGGTCCTCGTCCCAGTAGTGCTGCGCCAGGTTCTGCACCCACTCGAAGTAGCTCACCGTCACGCCGCCGGCGTTGGCGTAGATGTCGGGCACGACCAGGACGCCCTTCTTGGTGAGGATCTCGTCGGCGTCGGGGTCGGTCGGGTGGTTCGCGCCCTCGAGGACGATCGCGGCGCGGACCTCGGGGGCGGTGGCCTTGGTCAGGACGCCGCCGAGCGCGGCGGGGATGAGGATGTCGCACTCCGCGGCGAGGATCGCGTCGCCGGGGCAGGCGTCGCCGCCGGTGAAGCCGGTGACGCCGCGGTTCTGCGCCACGTGCGCGTCGAGCGCGGCGATGTCGAGGCCCCCCGGCCGGCGGATGGCGCCCGACGAGTCCGACACCGCGACGATGGTCGCGCCTGCCGCGGCGAACAGGCGCGCCGCCCAGCCGCCGACGTTGCCGTAGCCCTGGATCGCCACGGCGTGCCCGGCGACGGTCTTGCCCTGGTCGCCCAGCACGCACTCCGCGGCGTACAGGAGCCCGCGGCCGGTGGCGGCGTCGCGGCCGAGCGAGCCGCCGAGCTCGATCGGCTTGCCGGTGACCACGCCCGGCTGCCAGCCGTGGAACTTGGCGTACTCGTCGACGATCCACGCCATCGTCTGCGCGTTCGTCCCCATGTCCGGCGCGGGCACGTCGTGGTGCGGCCCGATGACGTCGTGGAGCTTGTCCACCA
>DATFWE010000101.1:0-16184 GCA_035259575.1 Haliangiales bacterium | reverse complement strand
TCGAAACGCGCCGGGGGGCGGGGGGTTCTCTCCATCTCTGGCAGCGGTAGGGCCTGTGCGACGGTGTGAGCCGACCGCGCCCGAGGGTTCGTGGGGCGAGGCCGAGGGCCCAGTGGTCGCGGTCGGGTCAAGCGCCGGGGGGCGGCCGGCCGATCGCACTGCCCGCACTGCGCCGGCCGTCCACGGGCGCGTCACCGTCCACAGGCCGCAGCGCGGGCACTTTCCGGTCGAAAGGGCGTGGGACTGGGAGCGTTCGACCTCGTCGAGCGGGTCGTCGTGCCGCGCGGGCTGCGGCTCTAGATTACTTCCCCGCCCAGAGGAAATAGTTGTAGACGATCCTCGTCTCGCTGGTCAGGAAGTCCAGCGTGGTCTCGTTCGACTGATCCTCGATGACCTGGTTCAGCCGGTCGGCGCACTTGGTGCACGGCAGGGGCGCGATGCGCGGCAGCGCCAGGAGGATCGCCTGGCGCACGAAGCGCTCCTTGGAATCCACGCCCTGGAGCAGCGTGTCGAGCGTGCCGCGCCCCCGGTCGCCCATCTTGGCCAGCTCGAGGAGCGCGCGCTCGGCGCGGAACACCATGTCCGCGTTCTGCTTGTCGGTGGGCTTCTGCGCCGGCTTCGCGGCCTTGGGGTCGCGCACGGGCACCGCCTTGGCGTAGCAGCCGGGGTCGTCCTTGCACTCGATCGCCACGCCGATGCGCGCTTGCGCCTCCGCCAGCGCGTCGCGGTAGAACGCCGCGATCGCCTTCTCGTCCTCGACCTTGGCCTTCTCCTCGTCCTTCTCCGGCTTCTTGGCCTCCGCCTTCCTGAGCTTCTCCTCGTAGCCGGCCTTGAGGTCGTCGATCGGCTTCTGCTGCTCGCGCGTGCGCGCGAGGCGCCCGTAGGCGACGATCGCCGCCTGCCGGATCGTCGGCTCCTGCGTCTCGTCCTTGGCGTACTTGAGGAGCTCCGCCAGCGCCGACGCGTCCGTCGCCAGCATGCCGTAGACGTCGATCGCCAGCGGGCGCACGCCGTCGTCGGTCTTGGGGTTCGACCAGTACGCCTTGACCGCGCCGGCGGTAGCCGGATCCAGGATCAACCGCAGCGCCCCGAGGATGCCCTGGTGCGTCGTCGGTCCGGGCGCGCCCGACCGCTCGTCGTAGTAGGCGATGCGCGGCTCGGTCTTGAGCCCCTCGAGCAGCATGGGCACGGCCTCGCGGGCGCGCAGGTCGCCGAGCAGCGTCGCGCCCTTGTAGACCATGTTCCCCGGGGCCTTCTTGTCGAAGCCTCGCTCCTTCATGAGCTTGGCCAGCTCGGCGTCCCTCTCCTGGTACACCGCCGTCATCGCGCGCACGGCCGGCTTGCCGACGCGGGTGATCGCCGTGCGCACCTGCGGGAAGATCGCCGGCACGAAGATCATCGCCCGCGTCAGCGCGGGCAGCGCCTTCTGGTCGCCGGACTCGGCGAGCGCGAGGGCCGCGGCCGCGTTGAGCTGCACGAGCTGCTTGTCGGTGGGCGCCTCGAGGATCTTCGTCAGGACGTCGATGACCTTGGGGTCGTGGAAGTTCCCCAGCGCGCGGATCGCGGCCAGCCGCGCCGGGTTGCCCTCGTGGCGCATGGGCAGCTGCCGTTGCGCAGCGTCGAGGAGGACCGGGACCGCGGCCGGGTCGCCCGAGCGCCCCAGCGCCGACGCGGCGACCACGCCGTCGTCGACGGCGCGCCGGGAGCCGCCCTCCCACACCGCATTCACCGCCTCGATGAGGAACGGCACCGCGTCGCCCCACGCGGCCTTTCCCGTCTTGGCGTCGGTCTTGCCGGCGACGGCGATGAGCGTGCGCAGGATCTGCGACTGCTTGTTGGAGCGTCGCCACGCCTCGCCCAGCGGCTTCACCGAGCGCGGGTCGCCCATGTACTCGAGGCGCGCGAGCGCCTCCGACATCTTGGACCGATCGTCGAGCTGGTCCACCCAGGTCTGAGGGTCGTCGGGATCCTTCTCGCAGGCGCCGCAGCACAGGACCACGAGCGCCGCGAGCCGAGCCGTCGCGCGCGTCACTTCTTCCCCTTGGTTACCGCGAACATGACGTCAGTGTACTCCGCCGCGTAGGCCGTCTTCATCACGCGGTTGAGCACCTTGGCGTCGGTGGACTTGTCGGCCTGGAGCACGACCAACCCCCGGAGGAGCTGCTTCTTGTTCTCGGGGATGTTCTGCTTCTCGAAGTTGTACTTCTCGAGCTGCATGCGGTCGTAGAGCTCGATGATCTTCCACTCCGGCGACTCGTCGGACATGAGCTGCGGCACCTGGGCCACGGGGTCGCCCTTGAACGACACCGATTCCTTGGTGATGGTGATGATGGGGGCGATCTGGAGGTCCTTCTCGTTGAGCGCGGTGGGGAGCTGCAGGCCGCGCTGCTGGAGAAGGAGCTCGCCGGTCGCGGAGAAGTTCGCCAGGAGGAAGATGACGAGCATCGTCATCATGTCGACCATCGCCGTGACGTTGAGGTAGGCGGTCACGCTCTTGCGGGCGGCCCTGTTCTTCCCGCCGAGGATCTTGAACGGGACGGACGAGAAGAGGCGCGGTCCGGGTACTTGGATGGGCATCGGGTTCCCCTACTGTTTGAACCGCACGGAGAGCGACTGGGGATCGACGTACTTGATTCCCTTGAACTCCGTGGCGACGGCCGTGTCCATCGCGTTGATGACCGTCTGGTAATCGACCGCGTCCTCGGCGGCGATCTCGATGTCGTCGCGGTCGGTGAACAGGCCCGAGTTCTTCTTGTAGTCGGCGAGCAGGGTGTTCAGCGCCTCGAAGTTGTAGGCCTCGTTGACCTTGTCGATCTTGTTCGGCTGCCCGTTGGACAGCCCGACCCAGATGCCGTCGTTGGCCACGAGCACCGACAGGTTGATGGGAGGCTCGGTGGGGACCGTCTCGGCGTCGCGCCCCAGGCCGCCGGGCTTGATGCTGAGCTGCGCGTAGCTCGTCCACACCGCGGTCATCAGGAGGAATGCGGTGAGCACCGTCATCGTATCGATGAACGGGATCAGGTTGACGTCCACGTCCACCGGGCGCCGGCCATATTCGCCGTGTGCGCCTTCGCCGGTGTCGACTGCGCCGGCCATGGTTACGCCTGCGCCCCGGTCTTCATCGCCTGGCGGTGGTTGACGACCAAGTTCATCACCTGGACCGTCACCTCGTTGATGTCGTCGTTGAGCGCCTGGCTCTTGCCGTTCAGGAACGCGTAGCCGACCAGGGCCACGAGCGCCACGCCGATGCCGAACGCGGTGCAGTTCATCGCCTCGCCGATGCCCTTGGCGATGCGGGTCGACTTCTCCGCCGGGTCGGCGTCGGCGACGCCGGTGAACGATCCGATCATGCCGACGATCGTCCCGAACAGGCCGAACAGCGTCGCCATGTTCGCGAGCATGGCGAGGTACCCGGTGCGCCTGTTGATGAGCGGCAGCTCGCGCAGCGCCGCCTCGTCCATGGCGGCCTGGACCTCCGCGTCGCTCTTGTTGAACTTCATCAGGCCCGCCTGGATGATGCGGGTCATCGGCGTCGGGTTGCCCGAGCAGACCTTGATCGCGCCCTGGACGTTGCCGCTCATGACCTGCGACTTGAGCAACGCGAGGAGCTTGTCCTTGTCGATGGAGGACTTCAGCAGGTAGACGGCGCGCTCGATGATGATCGCCAGCACGACGACGGAGCAGGCCAAGATGGGGTACATCCCCGGTCCGCCCCGGTGGAACGCGTCAGATATGCCTTTCAGGATTCCCATGTGGACGTCTCCTCGGCAGTCAGGTTCATGCGGGGCAGGGGCAAGATCGGGACCAGATCGAGCGCGTTGCATTCCGTGCGTTTGCGCGAAACGGCCGGGGCATTTTTCCACAGCGCGTCCCGGCTTGCCTCGGCCGCAAATGTCGGTAGGGTGTAAGGATGCGTGTGGGCCTCCTCGACATCGCCGCAGCTGGTGCGCTCGCGGCGGCGTTGCTCCTCCCCGCGCCGACGCGCGAGATCGTCCCGCTGTTCCGCAACGACACGTCGCTGGCGGCGCCGCTCGCCGAGGCGCAGGCGGATGCTTTGCGCGCGCCGCACGACGGGCGCGCGGCCGCGCGCCTCGCCGATCTCCTCGTGCGCGCGCGGGAGACCGACTGGGCGATCGCGGCGGCCACGACCGCCGCGCGCGAGCCGTTCCCCGGGCGGTGGCGGGCCATGGTCGCCGCCAGCGCGGCGTTCACCGATCGCATCGAGCTGGCGCCCGCCTACGCGTGGGCCGACCAGGCGCTCAAGGCGTGCGACGAGCCCGGCTCCGACTGCGCCGAGATGGAGCGCACGAGGCTCGACATGTACGTCACGGCGCTGCGCGCGGCGGTCGAGAGCGGCATCGACCCGGCGAAGAACCCGAAGGGCTTCGAGGACGTGGTGCGCAAGGCCGTGCCGCTCATCCGGCTGGGAAAGCCGAAGTAGTCAGGGCAGGTTCTGCCGGAACGTCTCCACCCAGTTGTCCGACGCGGGTAGGTTCACCACGTACGACGCCGTCACGAGGGTGTTGCCGGTGAGGCCGCCCGCGGCGAAAAACCCGTACGCCCCCACGAACGGCTGGGCGTTGCCTGCCACCGACGTGCGGGCCCACGTCGGCGTCCTCCTGCTGGCGAGCAAGAGCTCGTGCGACGTCGAATCGGCATAGACGATCGCGGCGACCGACGCGCCGCGTAGGAGCAGGGCGGCGTTGTCGCCCACGTGGTGGAACACCGGCCGCGCCAGGCCGCTCGCGAGCGTGCCGTCCTGGCGGTAGCCGTCGTCCACGACCTCGGGCGTCCCCGGCACCTTCATATATAAGAGCGCCTTCTTGGTGGCGTCCACGAACGCGAGGTGGACCGAGTCGTCGGTGGCGACGGCCACCGACGGGTACCAGCCCCAGTCGGAGCCGGCCCGGGCCGCGGCCACCGTCGGCGGGCGGAAGCTCCCCGCGGCGGGGTCGAGCTCGGACATCTTCACGCGCCCGTTCGGTCGATCGTAGTAGACGACCACGGGGACGCCCGACGCGCGGCGCGCCGTGGCCACGAACGCGCCGACGACGTTCGGAAGGTCGTCGAGCTGCGCGTCGGGCGGCGGGAGGTCGGGCGCCCGCGCCGCCTCGACGACGAACATCTGCCAGTCCGCCGGGCCCGCCGGCGTAGCGGTCTTGGCGAGCGCGTAGCGCACCTCGCTGCGCACGCTCCGTCCCTCGGTGATGATGGCGACGTAGCCGATGCCCGGCCGGCCGTCGGCGCCGACGGTGATCGACGCGTGGCGGCCGACGTCCTTGGTGTCGAGGTCGCCGACGTCCACCGCGTGGCTGCGCCACGCGCCGCCGCTGCGCGCCGTGAAGCGCAGCGCCCGGTGGGTCCGGTCGTAGTGCGCGACCACCGCGTCGCCGGCCGCCGTCGCCGCGGTCGACGTGTACAGGCCCACGTCGTCGCCGTCGGCGGCGACGCCGCCGCGCACGTGGGAGTTGACGAACACCACCGGGCCGGCGGGGACGCCGTCCGCGAACTCCCAGGTCGTGGCGGCGACGCGTCCGGCGGCGGCGAGCTTGGCGACCATCAGGTCCCCGTGGAGCTGGTTGTAGGCCGAGACCCACACCGGGCCCGCCGGGACGGCCGCCATGCTCATCCACGGGCCGATCGGCCCGATGGGGATGTCGGCGGTGCACACGCACTGCGACATCATGCCCGAGGTCGCGCAGGAGCCGACCTGGCCCGCCGGGCACTTGTCGGCGCAGTCGGCGTCGACCATGCACGACGGGGCGGGCGGCGGCCCGATCTGGCTCGTGGAGCAGGAAGCACACAACAGCGCCGGCAGGGCGCGCCGGCGGAAACGCCACAAGAAGAGTCCGAGAAGCGGCAGGGCACCGGCCGCGCCCCCGCCGCCGTGCGCGCAACCGCCGGCCGCGGGCGCCGCCTCGGCGAACGCGCGCGCGGAGAGGAGCGCGCTGGCCGCGTTCCCCGCCTCGTCCCTGACGAACACCCGCACGCGCCCCTCGGCGTCGAGGAGCGGCGCGATGTCCGCGCGCGCCAGACGGCCCTCGACGGCGGCCCAGGCGGTCGCCGGCGCCTCGGCGTCGCTGCGGCCGAGCGCCCACAGGAGCGCCCGCGGCTCGGTGACGAGGTCCGCGGCCGCGACGATCATCTCGTCGCCGTCGATGCGCGCGTGCGCCACGTCGAGCCGCGGCGGCGCGGAGTCGATGACGAGCGGCACCGCCGTGCCCTCGATGTCCGTCGTGCGCCAGTCGCCCACCTCGCGCGCGCGGACCTGCAGGGTGTGCCGGCCCTGCACCGCGAACGCCGGGTCGCGCAGGACGGGGCGGGGATCGGCCGAGAACGGCCGCCACATCCCGCCGTCGAGGCTCCACTGCCACTCGAGCGGCATCCCGCGCGCGCTCGCGCCGCCGAGGTCGAGCTCGACCTCGGGGAGCGCGCCGCCGCGGATGGCCTCCGGGGACGGCGCGACGACGCGGGCGACGCGCGCGGCCGTCTGCGCCGGCGGCGGCAGCTCGGCGTAGACCCCGGTCTTGCCCAGCGCCGCCTTGGCGAGCGACGCGTACACCGCCAGGAAATGATCCTTGGTGGTGTCGACGCGGCCGAGGTCGAGCCCGCTCAGGGTGAAGCCCTGGATGTCCGGCACGGGAATCGCGGGGAGCGCGTTGCCGAGGAGCGGCAGGAGCAGCCCGACGACCGTCGGGAACACCGCCTCGAGCTGCGCGGGGGTCTCGCGCAGGAACTCGCTGTTCTGGACCTTCACCTTGATGGCGTCCTGGCTCAGTCCGAGGAGCATGGGCACGATCACGGGCTTGCCGTTCTTGAGCATGAACGTGAGGCTCAGCCCCACGTCGGCGGTGAGCGACAGCGTCAGCGCGCGCACGTAGCGCTCGTAGAGGAGCGCGTAGAGGTCGGCCTCGAGGTTCTCGATGTGGACGTTGAGGTAGGGCGTCGTCGGGCTGCCCGACAGGACGGTGAGGCCGAGCGCCTGGGTCGGCCGGAGCTGGAGGACGATGGGCTCGCGCCCCGAGCTCATCTCCGCGAGCGACGGGATGAGGAGGGAGAGCGTGCCCAGGTTGAGCTGCGGGATCTGCGCCGAGCCGAGGCCCAGGCACAGGACGCCCGACGTCACGGCGTGGTGGCCGGTGAGGTTGAGGAACGTCTCGGACACGCCGAAGATGACGTCGCTCGCCGGGTCGGCGACGCCGAGGAACGCGCCCGCCGGCGGCAGCGCGAACGTGCCCCGCCCGGGCACCCGGTCGAGCTTGCCGGTGAGATCGGGCGGAAGCAGCGCCGGCACGCACCGCACCGGCTCGCTGGCGAGGGCGCCGGTGCGCGTGGCCGGGTTCGCGTCGGCGTTCACCCCGACGATGACGCCGAGCGACACGCCCTTGGCGGGCGTCTGCGCGTACCCGCCCGGGATCGCCTTTACCTCCAGTTTGCTCTCGACGCCGGGGACGACCCCCGACAGCAGCGCGCCCACGTCGAGCACGCCCTCGATCCCGAGCGGGTGGGGCAGGAGGCCCTGGATGAAGTCGTTCAGCGGCCCGCGGAACAGGTTGATGAGGATCGTGCCGAAGTCGGTGCCCGCGAGCGTGAAGATGAAGTCGATTGCCCCCTGAATGATGTCCTGCAGGAACCCGGGCAGATTGCAGAAGTTGAACTGCGGGGAGATGTTGACCTGGTCGATGTTGCCGAGGTTGAGGGTGAGCTCGCCCGTCGTGGGGCTCGTGCCGACGAGGATGTCGGCGACGACGTGTCCGTTGGTGATGGACACGCCGAGACTGCAGGTGATGTCGCCGAGGAACGTCGGCACCTTGAGCGGCACCGTAGTCGACCCACTCAGGTTGATGTCGGCGCGCACCGTCGAGGGGGCGAACGTGTCGGTCGTGAGGCTGTTGATCGTGACGTCGACGTTGCAGCCGGCGGCGCCGCCGAAGCACTCGTTCCTGTAGCAAGCGTAGAGCGTGGCGATGCCCAGGTCCTGCGACGCCGGCGGGATGCACACGCCGTTGGCGACGAGGCCGTTGATGATGTCGCGCGCGGCGGCGGTGAGCGTCTTGAGGCCGTTCTGCGTGACGCGCACCTGGACTCCCCCCTCGATGGTCTGCGACGGCGGCAGCGGCGCCGGCAGCGGGGTGAAGGGGTTGGAACAACCGTTCGAACAGCCGCCGAGGACAAGTGCAACGAGTGCCACCGCTCGCGCGTTCATGGGAAACTCCCTACCCTAAGCTGGTTGGATTTACGCTATCAGGGTTCCGCGCATGAGTGAAGAAGGCGACCCGAGCAAAGGCGACCCGAAATGCGACGAAGATCACGCGGGAGTGGCCACCGCGGACACCGTCGCGCTCTCGGATGCGGGCTCCGACGCATCGGTCGCCCGGCTCGCTCCCGTCGACGCCGATCTCTACGAGGTCGGCGAGGAGATCGCGCGCGGTGGCCTCGGGCGCATTCTGCGCGCCCGCGACAAGCGCCTCGATCGGACCGTCGCCATCAAGGAGTTAATCCGGAAGGACGCGGCGCTGGCCGGCCGGTTCGCGCGCGAGGCCCTGCTCACCGCTCGCCTTCAGCATCCGGCGGTGATCCCCGTCTACGAGGCCGGCCGCTGGCCCGACGGCGGGCCGTTCTACGCGATGAAGCTCGTGACGGGTCGCTCGCTCGAGACGGCGTTTCGCGACGCCGCGACGCTCGACGAGCGGCTGGCCCTGCTCCCCCACGTCATCGACGTCGTCGACGCGCTCGCCTACGCCCACGAACGGGGGATCATCCACCGCGACCTCAAGCCGGCGAACATCCTCGTCGGCGGCTTCGGCGAGACGGTCGTCATCGACTGGGGTCTCGCCAAGGACCTTCGCCGCGCCGCCGCGGAGCAGCCGGACGCGCCCGCCGCGCCCGTCGCCGAGGCCGGCAACACCGTGTCCGGCGCGGTGCTCGGCACGCCCGCCTACATGCCGCCGGAGCAGGCGATGGCCGACCCGGTCGACGAGCGCGCCGACGTGTACGCCTTGGGCGCCATCCTCTATCACCTCCTCGCCGGCGAGCCGCCGTTCACCGGGGGGAGCACCGAGCAGATCCTTCTGAAGGTCGCGCACGAGCAGCCCGAGGAGATCGAGGCGCGCGCGCCGGGCGCCCCGCCGGAGCTGGTGGCGATCGCGCGCAAGGCGATGGCGCGGCGGGCCGCGGACCGGTACGCGAGCGCCGGGGAGCTGGCCGAGGACCTGCATCTGTTCCGCCACGGCAAGTTGGTCGGGGCGCACCGGTACTCGACGCTGGGGCTGCTCCTCCGGGCGGTGAAGCGGCACCGCGCGGCGGTCACGGTGGCGGCGGTGATGGCGGCGCTGCTCATCGCGCTGGGCGTGTGGTCGCTCCAGCGCATCGTGCGCGAGCGCAACGTGGCACGCGCCGAGCGGGCGGAGGCGCAGCGGATGCGCCTCGAGGCCGACCGGCGCGGCGACGAGCTGTCCCTGCGCGAGTTCGACGACGGCGTGGCGCGCGACCCGCGCCAGGCGCTGGTGTGGCTGCAGCGGCTGTCGCCGACGTTCACCCGCTGGGGGGCGGCGCGCATCCGGGCCGCGGACGCGCGGGCGCGCGGGATCCCGTTCCGCGTCGACGCGGCGGCGGCGCTCGGGCTGGCGCTGTCGCCCGACGGGGCGCTCCTCGCCGAGCCGCATCGGGGGGAGCTCGCGCTCAAGGACGTCCACACCAACCAGGCGCAGATGCTGCGCGGCGCCGCCGCGGTCGCCGCGTTCTCCGCCGACGGACAGACGCTCGCCTGGGGGGACGAGGACGGCATCGTCCACGTGTGGGACCAGAAGCTCCACGCCGCGCGCGAGCTGGGCGCGCACCGCGGGCCGGTCGCGGACCTGGCGTTCGGCGACGGGGTCCTAGTCACCGCCGGGGGCGACGGGAGCGTCAAGGTGTGGGACCTCGCCCGTGCGGGGGCGCCCGGCGAGTTCGCCGCGCCGGACGTCGTCCGCGTGTTCTGGCTCGACGGGCCGATCGCGGTGTCCGCCGACGGGAGCGTGCGCCGCGGGCCGCGCGGCGAGCGCGCGGAGGGGCTGCCGTCGCCGCCGCTGGCCGCCGCCGCCGACGGGCGGCGCCTCGCCGTGGTCGACGCCGAGCGCGCGCTCCGCGTGTGGTCGGGCCGCGTCGAGACGTGGGGAAGGCTGGGGTCGGACCCGACCGCGGTCGCGGCCGCGCCGGGCCTCGTCGCGACCGGGGACTCCGCCGGGGAGGTGCGCCTGTGGCGCGACGGCAAGTCCGAGCTCCTCGGCCGGCTGGGCACCGAGATCGTGTCGCTGGCGTTCGCCGGCGACGGCACGCTCGTCGCCTCCGCGCACGACCGCACCGTCGTGGTGTGGGACGCGGCGACCCGGCGCGCCCGCTGGATCCCCGGCCACGACGGGGAGATGCTCGCCGCCGTCGTGTCGCGCGACGGCGCGCTCCTGGTCACCGCGGCGCGCGACGACAAGGTGCGCTTCTTCGACCTGCGGACCGCGCAGCCCCGCGTCGACGCCGCGCCGGCGACGGCGTGGGGCGCGGCCGGCGGCGCGGTCGTGCTCGCCGGCGACGGCGACGTCCGCATGATCGGGGCGGGCGGACCGCTGCGGATCCTGGGCAAGACCGAGCGCGGCACCGCCGTCGTGGCGGTGGCATCCGACCGGATCGCGGCGGCGGCGGTCGGCCCGCGCCATGCCACGGTGTTCCTCGGGGGCGAGCGACGGGACCTCGGCGCGCCGCCCGGACCGCCGGTCGCGGCGAGCTTCAGCCTCGACGGGAGGCGCCTGGCGGTGGCGTCCGCCGACGAGATCACGCTCTACGACGTGGCGCGCGGCGGCACCCGCCGCCTGCCGGCCGCCGAGGTTCGCGCCGTGGCCTTCTCGCCCGGAGGGGCGCTCCTCGCGGCCGCGGCCGGGGATCGCGTGCTCCTCGTCACCGCCGACCGCCTGAACGCGCGCGACCTCGGGGCCCAGAAGGGCGCCGACGCGGTGGCGTTTTCTCCCGACTCGCACTGGGTGGCGTCGGGGGGCGTCGACGGCACCGTGCGGCTCGCGAGCGTGCGCGACGACGAGGTGCACGAGCTGCGCGGGGCGAGCCGCCGCATGACCCACCTCGCGTTCTCGCCCGACGGCAAGCTCGTCATCGGCGCCGGCGAGGACGGCAACGTGCGCGTGTGGGAGGTCGCGAGCGGCAAGGGCAGGGCGCTGCCCGGGCACGGCGGCCCGGTCACCGCGCTGGCGGTGTCCCCCGACGGGCGCTCGCTGGCGACCGGGTCGGCGGACGCGACCGTGCGGCTGTGGGACGTGGACAGCGGGTCGACGCGCGTGCTCCTCGGCCACACCGCGCCGGTGCGCGGGGTGGCGTTCGTCCCGGGCGCGGTCGTGTCGGCGGCAGCGGACGGCACGGTGCGGACCTGGCCCGACGACCTGCCCCAGGAGCCCGAGGCGCTGCGGGCGAAGATCGCCGAGATGCTGAGGTGAAACTCAGCGCTCGACGAGATTCACATTGAGCGTCTTCGCCTCCCCCAGGCTCACCGGCTCCTCGGGATGGGGCGCCGGCGGCCGCCACGCCGCGCGCGCGTCCTGCTGCGTCCAGCGGCCGGCGTCGGCGCAGCCCGCGAGCGCCGCCTGCAGCGCCCGCGCGTCGCGGGGCCGGTCGTCCGCGGACTTCTCCAGGCAACGGAGGATCACCGCCTCGAGGTCGGCGGGCACGTTGTTCCCGCTCCGCTCCGACGGCGGCACGGGCTTCGACAGGAGATGGTGGCCGCATACCTCGGCCACCGTGCGCGCCTCGAACACGAAATGACCGGTGAGCAGGAAGTATCCGACGGCGCCCAGCGAGTAGAGGTCGGCGCGCGCGTCCACCTTGTCCGGGTCGGTGATCCCCTCGGGCGACACGTACAGGGGCGTCCCCAGGATGCTGTGGGCGTGGGTCAGCCGGGTGCCCTCGTCGCGCGCCACGTCCTTGACGAGCCCGAAGTCGACGACCTTCGCCGTGTCGAACGCGCCGCCGTGCCGGCACAGGATAATGTTGGACGGCTTCACGTCGCGGTGGATGAGGCCCGCCTCGTGCGCCTCGGCGAGGGCGTCGCACACCTGCACCATGACGTGGATGACGCGGGCGGGCGGCAGCGGACCGTCCCGCGCCACGAGCTTCTCCAGATCGATGCCGTCGAGGTACTCCATCGCGTAGTAGAAGATGCCCTCGGGCGTGCGGCCGAAGTCGAAGATGGCGACGGTATGCGGGCTGGTGAGCTGGCTCGTGAGCTGCACCTCGCGCTCGAATCGGACGACGTTATCCTGGCCCGCCTTGTCCGGGGGCAGGAGCTTCACGACGGTCGGCCGCCGCAGCATCGCGTGCCGCGCGCGATAGACCACGCCCATTCCGCCCTCGCCGATTTTGGCAACCAGGGTGTACTGACCGAGGGTGTGCGCCTCCTCGATGCGTCGCCGCAGGCGGTAGAGGACGTGCGACGTCCACGTCGCCATGATCACGGCGAGCGCGCACCAGACGGGCATCATGGCGAGGATCAGGCGAGACACGTTCTCGTATGCGCCCACCTCCATCAGCACCGCGGCGGGCACCGCCGCCATGGCGCTGATCCACAACGTCCGGCGCCAGTCGCTGGGGACGATGATCGCGCGGGCGATGAGAAGGTGGGTGAGCGCCAGGGTCGCGGGGACCGGGGCCGGAAGCTCGGGCGGCGCGAACAGCAGCGCCGACGCGACGGCGGCACCGACGAGGACGATCGACAGCGCGTCGAGGATCGCCAGGGTTCGCGCCGAACGTTGGCCGCGGCGGCACACGAGCCAGACGGCGGCGAATCCGGCGAGCGCAGGCGCGACGTACACGGGCGGGATCGTTCGGGCGAAGAAATCGGTGCCGAGAACGACGAGCATGACGACGGCGCCCGCGGCGACGAGCCCGATGAACAACAGGAACATGCTCTTGCCGAACAGCGCGATGCGATGCTGAAGGAAGGCGCGTCCCTCTTCGGAGCCGAGGGGGACCGACGACAGGCCCATCGCCCGACTATAACCCGGCCGCGATCACATGCGCGCGTCGGCGAGGGCGAGCGAGGCGTCGAGCGGCATGCTGGTCTGTCTACAATGCAAACGTCCCGCGGCGCAGGAACTGGCCCAGCCCGGGGCGGCCGAGGAACTTCCCGTCGCGGACGATCACGCGCCCGCGCTGCATCACCACCGACGGCGCGCCCACGACCTCGCGCCCCTCGAACGGCGAGTAATCGACGCGCATGTGGAGCGTCTTCTGCGACAGCGTGTGGCGCTTTTCGGGGTCCCACACGACGAGGTCGGCGTCGGCGCCGATCGCGATCGTCCCCTTCCGCGGGTACAGGCCGAAGATCTTCGCCGGCGCCGCGCTCGTGATCTCCACGAACCGGTTGAGCGAGATCCGCTTTTCGCGCACGCCCTCCCACAAGAGGTAGAGGCGCGTCTCGATCCCCGGCATGCCGTTGGGGATCTTGGAGAAGTCGCCCCGCCCCAGCTCTTTCTGGTCCTTCATGCAGAAGGGGCAGTGGTCGGTGGACACGACCTGAAGATCGTAGTTGCGCAGCCCGCGCCACAGGTGCTCGTGGTGGTGCTTGGGCCGGAGCGGCGGGGTGCACACGAACTTCGCCCCCTCGTGCGGGTCGCCGGGCGTGCCGCGCAGGTCGTCCTCGCTGCAGAAAAGGTACTGCGGGCACGTCTCGGCGTAGGCGGGCAGGCCGCGGTCGCGCGCCTCCATGACGCGCTCGAGCGCGCGCTGCGCAGACAGGTGGACGATGTAGACCGGCACGCCCGCCATCTCCGCCAGCGCGAGCGCCCGCTCGGTGCCCGTCGCCTCCGCCGCCTCCGGGCGCGTGAGCGCGTGGTAGATCGGCGCGCGGTTGCCGGCGGCGAGCGCGCGCTGGACGAGGACGTCGATCGGCAGGCCCGTCTCCGCGTGCATGCAGATGAGCGCGCCGAGCTCGCCCGCGCGCAGCATGGCGCGGAAGATCGACTGGTCGTCGAGGAGGAGCACGCCGGGGTAGGCCATGAACAGCTTGAAGCTCGTCACGCCCTCGCGCACCACCGACGCCATTTCCTCGATGACCGGCGGGGGCACGTCGGTCGCGATCATGTGGAAGCCGTAGTCGATCGCGGCCTTCCCCTCCGCCTTGGCGTGCCATGTGTCGAGCGCCTGACGCAGCGCGGTCCCCTTCTGCTGGATGGCGAAGTCGACGAGCGTGGTCGTCCCGCCGTGGGCCGCGGCGATCGTGCCCGTCTCGAAGTCGTCCGACGACACCGTCCCGCCGAACGGCATGTCGAGGTGGGTGTGGGCGTCGATGCCCCCCGGGAACACGTACTTGCCGGTAGCGTCGATGGTCTCGGCCGCGGGAATGGTCGCGCCGCCGAACTTGGCGGTGAGCTTGGCGATCTTGCCGTCGTCGATGACGACGTCGGCCTTGAACGTGTCCGACGCGGTGACGACGGTTCCGTTCACGATGGCGATGCGCATGGTCACACGTCCCTGGTCAGGTCGCCGTACGCGTCCGGGCGGCGATCGCGGAAGAACTGCCACGTCTTGCGCACCTCGTCGATCTGGTCGAGGTCGAGGTCGGCGACGACGAGCTCGTCCCTGTCCTCCGAGGCCTCGGCGAGGATCCGCCCGCGCGGGTCGACGAAGTAGCTCGTGCCGTAGAACTTGCCGACGTTCCACGGCGCCTCGGTGCCGACGCGGTTCGACGCCGCGACGAAGTAGCCGTTCGCGACGGCGTGCGCCGGCTGCTCGAGCTTCCACAGGTACTGCGACAGCCCGGCGACCGTCGCCGACGGGTTGAACACGATCTCCGCGCCCTTCAGGCCGAGCGCGCGCGCCCCCTCGGGGAAGTGGCGGTCGTAGCAGATGTAGACGCCGATGGTCGCGCCCGAGGACAGCTTGAACACGGGGTAGCCGAGGTTCCCCGGCTTGAAGAAGAACTTCTCCCAGAAGCCGCTTGTATGCGGGATGTGGGTCTTGCGGTACTTGCCGAGGTAGGCGCCGTCGTGGTCGAGGACGGCCGCGGTGTTGTAGTAGACGCCCGCCATCTCCCTCTCGTAGACGGGGACGACCATCGCCATGCCGTAGCGCCTGGCGATGGGCTGCATCTTCTCCACCGTCGGGCCGGGGACGGGCTCCGCCGCGTCGTACCAGCGCTTGTCCTGGCCGGGGCAGAAATACGGGCCGTTGAAGATCTCCTGCAGCCCGAGGATCTTGACGCCCTTCTGCCCGGCGTCGTGGATGAGCGGCAGATGCTTCTCCAGCATCGCCGCCTGGATCTCGGCGATGGGGCGCGATTCGTCGTTGATCGCGTTCGCCGCCTGAATGAGTCCGCACTTCACCGTTCGCATCTTCGACCTCTGTCAGTGCTTGGTCGCGCCCACGTGGGGGTACGACGCCGGGTCCTTCACGTATTCCTTCCACGTCACCAGGGGGAGACCGTTCTCCACCCGCTTCATCGTGATGCAGCCGTCCACCGGGCAGACGAGCGAGCACAGGTTGCAGCCGACGCACGCGTCGGTGATGATGTCGACCCGCGTCTTGCCGTGCTCGGCGCGCGCGGCGATCGCCTGGTGCGCGCCGTCGTTGCACGCGGCGTAGCACAGCCCGCAACCGATGCACTTCGATTGGTCGACCTCGGCTACGATCTTGTAGTGGAGGTCGAGCTCCTCCCAGCTGACGACGGCAGGGAGCGCGCGCCCGCGCAGCTCGGACACGCCGCGCAGGCCCTTCTCGTCGAGGTAGTTGCCCAGCCCGTCGAGCATGTCCTCGATGATGCGGAAGCCGTACTTCATGACGGCGGTGCACACCTGCACCGTCGTCGCGCCGACGAGCAGGAACTCGGCGGCGTCGCGCCAGCTCGAGATCCCGCCGATGCCCGAGATGGGCAGGGGGATGGTCTTGGCCACCTGCGACGTCATGTGCAGCGCGATGGGCTTGACCGCCGGGCCGCAGTAGCCGCCGTGCGACGACCGCCCGCCCACGTCGGGGCGGGGCGAGAACGTGTCGAGGTCCACGCCCATGAGGCTGTTGATCGTGTTGATGAGCGACACCGCGTCGGCGCCGCCCTCGCGCGCCGCGCGCGCGGCGTAGGCGATGTCGGTCACGTTGGGCGTGAGCTTGACGATGACGGGCGTGCGCGCGACCTCCTTGACCCAGGTCGTGATCTG
>DATFWE010000100.1:0-25778 GCA_035259575.1 Haliangiales bacterium | reverse complement strand
GCGCAGGCCGTCGCGCTCGACGATGGGGAGGTCGTGCGGCGCGGCGAGGATGCGCGCCGTCTCGAGGGTGCGGCTGAGCGGGCTCGCGTACACGGCGCAGATCGTCTGCCCCGCGAGCCGCGCCGCCAGCTGCTCCACCTGCCGGCGCCCGGCGTCGGACAGGTCGACGCCGACCGCACCGGAGAAGCGGTCCTCGGCGGTGAGCTGCGTCTCGCCGTGGCGCACCAGCAGCAAGCGCGTCATTGTGGCACCGCTCGGTATCTCATTGTTGCACCGCTCGCTCGCGCGGGCTCGGCGCTCCAAGTCGCTCGGCTACGCCTCGCTCCAGGGTCGCGTCGATCCTCGCCCGCGCTCGCTCGCTCATTGCAGCCCCACGGCGAGGGTGAAGATGATCTGCACGCTCGCCGGCCCGCCGAACAGGAGCCCGTACTTCACCGCCGCTCCCGCCGTGACCCGGCCCAGCCCGAACTCGCCGCCGAACCCCACCGACGGGCCAAAGTAGGACTGGGACGAGTCGGGCGCGATGGGAAAGCTCGCGCGCAGGAGGTCGACGCTCGCCTGGACGAAGAGCGCATTGGACTCGCCGCGGAGGCGGATGCGTGGACGGACCGTGGCCGAAGCTTCCATGAGGAACACCGAGTTGTCGAAGTTGTCCGCGCGCGAGGAGTAGACGGTGCTCCGCGACAGCGACAGGGCGAAGCCGAGCCAGCCGACTTGCAGGCCCGCCTCCATGCCGAAGCTGAACCCATGGGCGTATCTCTGCCCCAGGTCGCCGAGCTCGTTGCGATAGCCCACCGTCGCCCCGAACCGGGTCTTGAGCGCCTGCGCCGACGCCGGGGCGGCCGCGCCGACCAGAGTCCCGATTACGAGGCCGATCGCAGCGGCGCGCCGCATGGCTAGAACTTCCCGGTCGTGGCCAGGAACGTCATCTTGTCGTTCGTGTCGCGCAGCCGGCGCGACAGCGTGCGCACGAAGCTCCACAGGAGCTCGTAGGCAAGGTCCCGGTCCACGAACAGCAGGTCTTCCAGGTCCTTGCGGGCGATGACGAACAGCCGGCACGACTCGTGGACGATGGCGTGGGCCGAACGCGGCGCCTCGTCCACCAGCGACATCTCGCCGAAGAACGACCCGTGCTTGACGATGGCCAGGGCCTCCTCGCCCATGCCGGGCACGATGCGGCTGATCCGGACCGCGCCGTCGAGGACGATGTAGAACTTGTCGCCCACGTCGCCCTCCGCGAAGAGGGTCGCCCCGTAGGCGTAGGTCTCCTCGTGGCCGAGCGCGACGATGCGGGCGAGGCTCCCGGTGGAGATGGCGGCGAACACCGGCACCTTCCCCAGGATTTCCAGCATGTTCGGTGCGCTCATCCCGATGGAAGCATACCGCGCGCCCCAACGGAGAGGCTACTTGTTCTCGTTGGCGGTCTCGGCGGCGGCCTTGAGCTCGGCGTTCACCTGCTCGAGAAGCTCCTTGGCCTTCTGCGCGTGCCCGCCGAGATCGTACTCGTTGGCCTTCTGCGCGGCGACGCACTTGTCGTACGCCTGGGCGACGAGCTTCTGCGCGGCGGCGAGGTTGGGGTGCTTCTTGGCGCTCACGTTCACGGCCGGGCGGCCCTTCGCGAGCGCGGTCGCGGTGGAGGTGAGGAGGGCGGTACCGAGCAGGGCGGAGATCAGCAATCGCTTCATCGGTTGTTACCTCCGTTGCAATTTGGGTACGCCGACGGTGCCACGGATGGGCCAGGGCGTACCAGCGAGAAATACCGAAGAAAATCAGCCGAAAAGTTCTTTAGGTCGACCGCGTCCGGCGCCAGTGTCCCGAGCGGCCGCCTGCCTTTTCCTCGAGCTGCACGTCCACGATCCGCATGCCGCGGTCCACCGATTTCAACATGTCGTACACGGTCAGCGCCGCGATGCTCACGGCCGTGAGCGCCTCCATCTCCACGCCGGTGCGGTCGACCGCCCGCACCGTGGCGCGTATCGCCACGCGGGCCTTCTGCACGACGACCTCCACGTCCGCCCCCGATACGCGGATCGGATGGCAGAGCGGGACCACGTCGGGGACGCGCTTGACCGCCATCAGCCCCGCCAGCCGGGCGGTCTGCACGACGTCGCCCTTCTCCACGCGCCCCGCCTTGATCCGCCGCGCGGTGGCGGGGAGCATCTCGACCGCGCCGGTGGCGACGGCGATGCGCTCGGTCTCCGCCTTGCGGCCGACGTTTACGATCATTATTTGAAGCTCAACGACACGACCTGGCCGGCCTGCAGCGGCAGCGCGACGGTCGTCTCGGTGCACACCGCCTTGGACGGCTTGCCCGCGACCTTGGAGGCGCGCAGGCCGCAAGCCTTGATCGTGTACGAATCCGGCGTCGGATCGGCCTTCGTGAAGCACTTGCACTTTTTCCCGCCCGGCGCCTTCTGGTACGCGACCACCTTCTGATCCCACGGCACCCGCAGCGACTTGCCCGACGCGGCCGTCTCCTTCTTGGCCATCGCCACCTCTTCCTTCTTGTTCTTGGGCGCGGGGCAGGCCGGGCAGACGTTGTCGCCGGCGTCGCAGGCCGCGGTGCACGCCGTCTCGAACAGGAACACCGTCTTGGCCTTGGGCGGCTTACCGGTATAGGCGAACAGCACCGGCTGCCAGCCCTTCGTCGTCGTGAACACCAGATCGCCGTCGCCGTCGTTCTTGAGCTCGAACATCGCGCCGGTCCCGGGCACGGTCTCCGGTTTGGCCGGCTCGGGCGTGGGCGCCGGGGCGACCGGCACCCCGGACACGGTCGCGTCGGTGTCCGGCTCGACGACCTTGTCCCTCTTCAGCTCGTCGGCGCGCGCCAGCGGCTCCGGCGGCACCTTGACCTTGCTCCCGCACGACACCAGCGCGACGACCATGAGGAAACGACCCGTTCGCATGACGCGCACTCTACTCGACCGTGACCGACTTGGCGAGGTTCCGCGGCTGATCCACGTCGGTCCCCTTGAGATCGGCCACGTGATAGGCGAGAAGCTGGAGCGGCACCACGGTCAGGATCGGCTGCACCTCGGGCGCGGCGTCGGGGATGAACACCAGGTCGTCGGCCATGCCGCCGATGTCGTAATCGCCGCGGCTCGCGAGCGCGATCACCTTGCCCTCGCGCGCGCGCACCTCGGACATGTTGGAGATGGTCTTCTCGTAGGCGGGCCCGCGCGGCACGAGCACCACCACGGGAAGCGTGTTGTCGATGAGCGCGATCGGCCCGTGCTTCATCTCTCCCGCCGGATACCCTTCGGCGTGGATGTAACTGATCTCCTTCAGTTTCAGGGCGCCCTCGAGCGCGATTGGATATTGCGAGCCGCGGCCGAGGAACAGAAACCCGCGCGCGCCGCCGTAGCGCCGGGCCAGGATCTGCATCTGCGCCGCCTGATCCACGACCTCCTTCAACTTGGTGGGCAGGTGCAGGAGCTCGTCGAGGAGCTTGCCCGCCGCCTCGGGGGCGAGTGCGCCGTTCTTGCGGCCGAGGTGGATCGCGAGGAGGAGGAGCGAGCACAGCTGCGTGGTGAACGCCTTCGTCGACGCCACGCCGATCTCCGGACCGGCGTGGGTGTAGAACGCCCACGTCGATGCCCGCGCGATCGACGAGTCCACGACGTTGGTGATGGCGAGGATGCGCGCGCCGCGCGCCTTGGCCTCCTTGACCGCCGCGAGCGTGTCGAGGGTCTCGCCCGACTGCGAGATCGCGCAAAGGACGTCGCCGTCGCCGATGAGCGGATCGCGGTAGCGGAACTCGCTCGCCAGATCGACCTCGACGGGGATGCGCGCCAGCCGCTCGATGTAGTGCTTGCCCACCAGCGCCGCGTGATGCGAGGTCCCGCAGGCGATGAGGTACAGCCGTCGGATCGACGTCGGATCGAGCGCGACGTCGTCGAGGAGCGCCGTCTGCGCGCCGAGATCCAGCCGGCCGCGCAGCGTGTCCGCCACCGCGCGCGGCTGCTCGTGGATCTCCTTCAGCATGAAGTGCTTGAATCCGCCCTTCTCCGCCTGCACCGCGCTCCAGGTGATCTCGCGCGGCTGGCGGGAGATGGGCCGCCCCTCGAGGTCCATGAGGGCGACGCCCTGGCGCGTCACCGTGGCGATCTCACCCTCGTCGACGAACACCATGCGGCGCGAGTGCGCGAGGATCGCGGGGATGTCGGACGCGACGAACGTCTCCCCGTCGCCGAGGCCGATGACCAGCGGCGAGGCGTTCTTGGCGGCGACGAGCCGGTCGGGGTCGCGGTCGGACATGACGACGATGGCGTAGGCGCCGTGCACGCGGTTGAGCGCGCGGCGCACCGCCTCGGTCAGGTCGGGCGCGCCGTCCTCGAGCGCCTCATCGATAAGGTGGGCGACGATCTCGGTGTCCGTCTCGGACGAGAATGCGCGGCCGTGCGCGCTGAGCTCGGCGCGCAGCGCCAGGTGGTTCTCGATGATCCCGTTGTGGACCACGCTCACGCCGCCGACCTTGTGCGGGTGGGCGTTCTCGTCGGACGGCCGGCCGTGGGTCGCCCAGCGGGTGTGGCCGATGCCGAGCTTTCCCGTCGGGGGGGAGGGCTTGAGCAGCGCCTCGAGCTGGCTCAGCTTGCCGCGGCAGCGGATGACGCGGCTCTCGCCCGCGTTCCACACCGCCACGCCCGCCGAGTCGTAGCCGCGGTACTCGAGCCGGCGCAAGCCTTCGACAAGGATGGAGATGCACTCCCTCCCACCGATGTATCCGACGATGCCGCACATGTTTTACTTGACGCCCTTCTTCTCCGGTTTCTTCGCGGGCTCGGGCGCGGGAGGCGATTCCGATGCAATTTCGGGTTTTTGCCACTGGCGGAGGGGCGAGTCGACGGGAATGTACGATTTCTCCGGGCCGGGGCATCCGGCCGCTCCCAGAATCCCCACAATCCCGAGCAGTCGAAGCAGTTTCATGCGGGCACGCTACCACGACATGTCCTTGACATCCAAGCGGCGCTCAAGTAGATCCACGCCCTACCCGTAGGCCGGCCGGATGATAAAGACGCTCACGATCTTCAGCGGGAACTCGAACCGCGAGCTGGCGGAAGCGATCTGCAGGTACGTCGAGATCCCGCTCGGGCGCGCCGAGGTCACCAAGTTCTCCGACGGGGAGAGCTACGTCGAGATCGGCGAGAGCGTGCGTGGCGTGACTTGTTTCGTGATTCAGGCCACTTGCCCGCCGGTGAACCACAACCTGATGGAGCTCCTCATCATGATCGACGCGCTGAAGCGCGCGTCGGCGGGGAGCATCGTCGTGGTCCTGCCCTACTTCGGCTATGCCCGCCAGGACCGCAAGGTCAAGCCGCGGACGCCCATCAGCGCCAAGCTGGCGGCCGACCTCATCACCGCCGCGGGCGCGGAGCGCGTCCTCGCGGTCGACCTCCACGCCGGGCAGATCCAGGGCTTCTTCAACATCCCGTTCGACCACATGTTCGCGATGCCGGTGTTCATCGACCACCTGCGCGGCAAGCTCGGCGAGACCGTCGTCGTCTCGCCCGACGCCGGCGGCGTGGAGCGGGCCCGCGCGTACTCCAAGCGGCTGAGCTCGACGCTGGCGATCATCGACAAGCGGCGCGAGCGCGCGAACGTGTCCGAGGTCATGCACATCATCGGCGACGTGCGCGGCAAGGACGCGATCATCGTCGACGATCTCATCGACACCGCCGGCACGCTCGGCCAGGCCGCCAAGGCGATCGTGGATCAGGGCGCGCGCTCGGTGTCGGCCTGCGCGACGCACGCGGTCCTGTCGGGCCCGGCGATCCAGCGCATCGAGGATTCCCCGCTTCAGGAGGTCCTCGTCACCGACACGATTCCGCTGACCGAAACGGCCAGAACCTGTAAAAAGATCAAGGCCTTGACCGTGGCACGGCTCCTCGGCGAGGCTGTCAAGCGCATCCACCACGGGGACTCGATCAGCTCCCTCTTCATCTAGTAGGAAATCGCCATGGAGACCGGAAAGCTCACCGTCGAACATCGCAAGACCACCGGCAAGAACGAGGCGCGCCGGCTGCGCGCGGCCGGCAAGGTCCCGGGCATCTGCTACGGGAAGGGCGCGGAGCCGCTCCCCATCAGCCTCGACGCCAAGGAGCTGAAGAAGGCGCTGGACCCGGAGAAGCGGCAGAACACCGTCATCCACCTGACGGTCGCCGGCGACGGAGGCAAGACGCTCACGGTGATGCTCAAGGACTACCAGGTGGATCCGCTCCGGCAGGAGGTCGAGCACGTGGATCTGGTGGTGGTGGACGTGACGAAGGACGTGACCGTCGAGGTGCCGGTGGTCGTCGCGGGCAAGGCGGTCGGCGTCGTCGACGGCGGCCAGCTCCACATCGTGCACCGCACGCTGTCGGTCGTGTGCAAGCCGGAGGACATTCCCACCAAGCTCACCGTGGACGTCACGCCGCTGAAGATCGGCGACGTGATCCACGTGGGCGAGATGACGTTCCCCAAGGGCGTGAAGGCCGTGTACGGCGCCAGCGAGGCGGTCGTCTCGGTGGTCGCGCCGAAGGCCGAGAAGACCGCGGCCGAGGAGCAGGCGGCGGCGGAGGCGGCTGCGGCCGCGGCGGCGCCGGGCGCCGAGGGTGCGGTGGCGGCTGCTCCGGCCGCAGCGGGCGCGGCGCCGGCGGCGGCCGCTCCGGCCAAGGGCGGCGAGGCCAAAGCGGAGGCCAAGCCTGCGAAGGAGGCGAAGAAGTAACCTCCCGTGTGGCTCGTCGTCGGGCTGGGCAATCCCGGCCGGGAATACGCCGGAAACCGCCACAACATCGGTTTCATGGTGGTCGACGAGGTCGCCCGCCGGGCCCGGTTGGGCAGTTTCCGGGCCAAGTTCGGCGGGGATCTTGCCTCGGGCGAGATCGCGGGTCAGAAGGTCGCTTTGGTCAAGCCGATGGAGTACATGAACGTATCGGGGCGCGCGGTGCAACGGACCGCGGCGTTCTACCAGATCGGGCCCACGGAGACGCTCGTCGTCCACGACGAGATCGATCTGCCGCTGGGGACGGTCCGGGTGAAGGTGGGCGGCGGGCACGCCGGGCACAACGGGCTGCGCTCGATCATCCAGGATCTGGGGTCGGCCGAGTTCGCGCGCATCCGCTGCGGCGTGGGCAAGCGCGGCGAGGCGGCGTCGCACGTGCTCGGCGATTTCAGCAAGGCGGAGAAGACCGAGGTGGACATCATGATCCAGGTGGCCGCGGACGCGGTGGAGGACGTCCTCCGGCGCGGCGCGCTCCTGGCGATGAACACGTACAACGTGAGGGACAAGGACTAGTCCCGCTCCTTGCCCGCGGCGGAGCCCGTGGGCTTTACATCCGAGAGGAGACCATGCAAGCGCTCAAGAGCCTGAAAGACGAACCGGGAACGCAGAGAGAGTACGAGACCATCTTCATCCTCCGCGGCGACACGCCGAACGACGGCGTCGGGTCGGTGAACTCGCGCGTCAAGGGGATCCTCGACCACATGGGCGGCAAGGTGCTCAAGGTCGACAACTGGGGCAAGCGCAAGCTCGCCTACGAGGTGGAGAAGCAGCTGAAGGGGATCTACCTCTACTGGCGCTACCTCGGCACGTCCGGCGTGGTGGAGGAGATCGAGCGCAACCTGCGCATGCTCGATTCGGTCATCCGCTACTACACGGTCAAGATCGACGAGGACGTCCTGCCCGACGCGCGCCCGAGCGACGTGAGCGACGAGACGTGGACCAAGGTCGCCGAGACCGCCGCCGACGAGGAAGAGATCATGACCGGCCAGGCCCGGTCGCCGTTCTTCGAGGAGGAGGACGAGATCGACACCGACGCGGAGGAGGAGGCGATCCGCCGCGCCGCCGCCAACGAGCAAGGCGAGGAAGCCGCCAAGCCCGAGGACAAGGAGTAGACCGCCATGGCGACCGATTACGAGAACGTTCCGTTCGAGGCCGACGACGTCGACCTCGAGGGAGACGAGAAGGGACGCCGCGGCGGCAAGGGCGGGGGCAAGCGCAGCTTCGCGCGGCGCAAGGTGTGCCGGTTCTGCGCCGACAAGAACGTCCTCATCGATTACAAAGACCCGCAGATGCTGAAGTACTTCATCACCGACCGGGGCAAGATCGTGCCGCGGCGGATCAGCGGGAACTGCGCCAAGCACCAGCGCAAGGTGTCGCTGGCGGTCAAGCGCGCGCGGATGATCGCGCTCATGCCGTTCGCGGTGACGGGGAAGTAGCCATGGACAAGATCCAGGTGATTCTCAAGGAAGACGTGGCGAACCTCGGCCGCTCCGGCGAGCTGGTGTCGGTGAAGCCCGGATACGGGCGGAACTACCTCATCCCGCAGGGCATGGCCGTCCTGGCGACGACCAAGAACGTGGCCAAGATCGAGCACGAGAAGCGCCAGATCGAGGCGCGCGCGTCCAAGCTGCGCAAGGACGCGGAGGGCGTGGCGGGCCGCCTCGCCGGGGTGACGGTCCAGCTCGAGCGTCAGGTCGGCGAAGGCGACAAGCTGTTCGGCTCGGTCACCTCGCGCGACATCGAGGAGGCGCTGCGCGCCCAGGGCATCGAGGTCGACCGCAAGAAGATCCACCTCGAGCACCCCATCCGCGCCGTCGGCCAGTTCACCGTCGACATCAAGGTCGCCCGCGACGTCGCGGCGCAGATCAGGGTGTGGGTGGTCGCGAAGCCGGCGTAAAAACTCACTCCGCCGGGACGAAGTACAAGTACTGCGGTCCGCCCTCCTCCTTCGACACGACCGGATCCCCCGTCCCGTAAAACCGGAACGTCTTCCCCTCCGCGCCGTCGGGCGGCTCCTGGCGGTTGTTGCACCAGCCGACCTGGAACACCAGCGTCGCCGGTTTGGTCTTGGGCTCGCCCTTCTCCCACCTCACGACCTGCACGGTGATCTCGGCGAAGTCCTTCGCCGTGGGCGGCGGCTCGCGGTGATGCGCGACCTTCTGCATCCTCCCGACGACGATGTAGCTCGATTTCGCCTGGCACGTCGCGGCGTCGAACTTGCCCCCCGGCGCGCAGGCGAGCTCCGGGCAGGGCTTGGTGGCGGACGCCGGCGACGCGAGCGCGAGCACCGAGCCGAGACCGAACAGAAATCGCACGGTCATGCCCACATCCTAGCGCGCCTTTCGAGCAGCGCCCGGCGCTCCGCCTGGAGCCCCGCGCGGCGCGCGCGCACATCCTCGACCACGGCGGCGGGCGCGGTGCGCGGCGACCCGGCGGCGAACGGCGGCGCCGGGTCGTACTCGAGCACGAGCTGGATCCTCTGCGCGACGGCCTCGCCTGCGAGCTCGGCGGCGAGCCGCAGGCCGAAATCGATCCCCGCGGTGACGCCGCCGCCGGTGACGCGGTTGCGATCCACGACCACGCGCTCGGCGATGGGGATCGCGCCCACGAGCGGCAGGAGATCGAGGCTCAACCAGTGGGTCGTGGCGCGGTAGCCGCGCAGCAGGCCGGCCGCGCCGAGCACCAGCGAGCCGGTGCACACGGCGGTCACCCAGCGCGCGGCCGGCGCGCGCTCGGCGAGAAACGCCATGAGCCGATCGTCGGCGATGGCCCCGTCGATGCCGGGTCCTCCGGGAACCATGATCGCGTCGAGCGGCGGCGCGTCGGCGAACGTCGCGTCGGGCTGAAGGCGCAGCCCGAATTCGCCGGCGATCGGATCGCGCGTGGCGGCGACGACGAGGGCCTCCGCCCCGGGCAGGCGCGACAACACCTCGTGGGGGCCGGCGAGATCGAGCTGGGTCAGGCGGGGGAACGCGACGAAGCCGAAGCGCATGCCTCGATCATGGCATGCGTCATGGTTGACCGCTGTCAGACCAGGCCGGCGATCTTCGCGCGCAGCTTGTCGTCGGGCAGCGGCCCGCGCCCGCCGCCGAGGTTGTCGACCAGGTGCGCGACTTTCGCCGTCGCCGGGATCACGCACGTCACCGCGGGATGCCCGACGATGAACTTGAGGAACAGCTGCGCCCAGCTCGCCGCGCCGGCCTCGGCGGCCCACCCCGGCAGCGGCTTGCCCCTGACGCGCGCGAACAGCTCCCCCTCCTCGAACGGTCGCATGACCAGCACGGCCGTCTGCGTGTCCGCCGCCGCGGGCAGGAGGCGCTTCTCCGCCGCGCGCGTCGCCGCCGAGTAGGGGAGCTGGATGAAGTCGAGCTTCTCCTTGCGGAGGATCTGCTCCATCTCGTCGAACGTCCCCAGGCCGTAGTGGGTGATGCCGACGTAGCGGAACGTCCCCTGCGCCTTCCACTCGCGCATCGTCGGCAGATGGACCTTCCAGTCGACGAGGTTATGGACCTGCATGAGATCGACCCGCCCCATCTTGCGGATCGATTCGCGCATCTGCGCCTGGCCGCGCTCGCCGCCGCTCGTCCACACCTTCGTGGCGAGGAACGCTTCCTTCACGCGCCCGGCGGCGCGCAGGAGGTCGCCGACGGTCGTCTCGGCGCGGCCGTACATCGGCGAGGAGTCGATGACGCGACCGCCCCCGTCGAGGAACGCCGCCAGCACCTGGGCGAGCGGGGCGCGGCCGTCCTCGCCGACGTCGAACGTCTGCCACGTTCCGAGGCCGATGACAGGCAGCGCCTCGCCGGTGCGGGGGATGGGACGTGTGAGCATGCCTGGCTCCGCCCGCAGCCGGGGCGAGATCAGGGCCGCGCCGGCGGCGACGGTCCCTGCGCAGAATTGCCGGCGCGTGATGCCGACCACGCCGGGAAGCTTAGCGCATGTTGATGGGAGGGATCCGCTTCACCTTGATGACAAAGCCATCCCAGTCCCCGGCGGCGACGAGCTTGTGCGCTTCCTCCATATCCTCCGGATAGAAGTACGCGCCTATGTAGTCGCCATGGTCCACCGCGACGATGCACGTGGGGATCGTGTCGCGAAGCTTCTTCCGCACTTTCCGCCCACGCTCCTTCCGCTCTTCCGTCATGTCGGGACGTATTTTACGGGTTCACGATGATCCTGGCTAGGAGCGTGAGCCGGGAGTGACCGTGACGTCCAGCCGACGCGCCCCGCGCAAGGCCGTCACCTGCGCCGGAACTCCAACCCTTTCCTCGGTCAAGAGCTTGATCAGCGCGTCGATCCCCCGCACCGCCTGCCCGTCGAAGGTGACGATCACGTCCCCCGGAGCGAGCCCCGCCCTGGCGGCCGGGCTGTCCTTTTCGACCTGGCTGAGGAGCACGCCGGTCTCGTGGGGGAGCTCGAAGTGGCGCACCACCCGCCGCGGGATCTGCGCCGTCTCGGCGCCCACCCCGATCCAGCTGCGCCTCACCCGACCGTCCCGCATCAGGCGCGAGGCCACGAACTTCGCGGTGTTGACGGCGATGGCGAAGCACAACCCCTGGGCGAACCCGATCATCGCCGTGTTCACGCCGACGACCTCGCCCCGGGCGTTCACCAGGGGACCCCCCGAGTTGCCGGGGTTCAGGGCGGCGTCGGTCTGGATCACGTCGTCGATGAGGCGCCCGGACTTGCCGCGCAGGGAGCGGCCGAGCGCCGACACGACGCCGGCGGTCACCGTCCCGCTCCACCCGTACGGGTTGCCGATGGCGACCACGAGCTGGCCGACGTGCAGCCCGGCCGAATCGCCCAGCGTGACCGGGGGAAGCTCCTCGCCGTGCACGCGGACGACGGCGAGATCGGTGTCGGGATCCTCGCCCACGAGGTGGGCGGGCAGCGAGCGGCCGTCCGAGGTCGTGACCTCCAGCGCCACGGAACTGTGTCCGCGGTGCACGACGTGGCTGTTGGTGAGGATGTATCCGTCGGGCGTGAAGATGAAACCGGAGCCGGAGCCGATGTCGCGCCCGCCCGGGGCGCGCTTGGTGTCGATCTTGACGACTGACGGGCTTACGTTCGCGGAGACGTCCACCACGACGCGCGAGTAGGCGTCGAGTGCCTCCGCCTCGGAAGGAGTCATGAAGCGGAACGTAAGTTCGGCGGCGGCGCCGGGCATCTTGACATCCGTTCAGGTATGGTGGCATGATGTGAAGGAGCTGTGCCCTTCGGCCGCCGAAGCTGTGGACAACTCGGCGTCCGCGACGAGAAACGGAACGATGACGGACGGTCGGGTCTCCACAGGCGCGACGAGAGTTCAGAGGATTGACGCCCCACAATCCGGGGAGAGAGTTTAGCGCGACATGGAACGGGACAGGGTCGAGCGCCGCGTCGCCCCCCACAACATCGACGCCGAAGCCTCCGTCCTCGGCGGCGTCCTCCTCCGCAACGAGGCACTGAACCAGATCGACCAGCTCGCGGCGGAGGACTTCTACGACCCGCGCCACCGCGAGGTGTTCGGCGCGATGAAGGTGCTGGAGGCGCGCTCGCGGCCCATCGACCCGGTCACGCTCGAGGACCAGCTCGCCCAGGCGGGCCGGCTCCAGGCGGTCGGCGGGCTGTCGGCGATCTCCGAGCTCGCCTCGGTCGTCCCCACCGCCGACAACATCACCCACTACGCCGAGATCGTGAAGGACAAGGCGACGGCGCGCCAGCTCATCCTCGTCGCCTCGGAGATCGCCGCCAAGGGTTTCGGCGACTACGGCGAGGTGCGCGACTACCTCGACGACGCCGAGCGCGCCGTGTTCGAGGTCACCCAGCGGCGCGAGCGCAGCGGTCCGACGCCGGTGATGGAGATCCTGAAGAAGGTCTTCAAGAGCTTCGACAGCCGCTTCAGCGCGGCCGGGGGCGTGACCGGCGTGCCGACCGGGTTCGTCGACTTCGACCAGCTCACCGCCGGCCTCCAGCCCTCCGACCTCATCATCATCGCGGCGCGCCCGTCGATGGGGAAGACCGCGCTCGCGCTGTCCATCGCGCAGAACGCGGCGATCGCGTTCGGCTACCCCATCCTGGTGTTCTCGCTGGAGATGTCGTCCACCCAGCTCGCCGAGCGCATGCTGTGCGCGGAGGCGCGCATCGATTCGGCGCTGCTGCGGCGCGGCCAGCTCCAGCGCCAGGACATGACGAACCTGACCGTGGCCGCCGACGCGATCGCCAAGGCGCCGATCCTCATCGACGACACCCCCGCCCTCACGGTCGGCGAGGTGCGCGCGCGCTGCCGCCGCTGGCGCGCGAACCGCGACCTGTTCGGCGACAAGCCGTTCGGGCTGGTCGTGGTGGACTACCTCCAGCTTATGCGCGGCCAGTCGATGCACAAGAACGCGAACCGCGAGCAGGAGATCAGCGAGATCTCGCGCGGGCTCAAGGCGCTGGCCAAGGAGCTGCACTGCCCGGTCGTCGCGCTGTCGCAGCTCAACCGCGGGGTCGAGCAGCGCCAGGACAAGCGGCCGATGCTGGCCGACCTGCGCGAGTCGGGCGCCATCGAGCAGGACGCCGACGTCATCTCGTTCATCTACCGCGACGAGGTCTACAACAAGGACAAGACGGAGAAGCCGGGCATCGCCGACGTGATCATCGGCAAGCAGCGCAACGGGCCCATCGGCCACGTGGAGCTGAAATTCGAGGGGCGCTACACTCGCTTCGACAACCTGTCGCGGCGCGAGGACTACTGATGGCCACCTGGCTGCTCAAGACCGAGCCGTCCGAATACAGCTGGGACGACCTCGTCCGCGCCGGGAAGGGGACGTGGGACGGCGTGGCCAACCCGGTGGCGCTCAAGCACCTCGCCGCCGCGGCCAAGGGGGACCTGGCCATCATCTACCACACCGGCGGCGAGCGCCGCGCCGTGGGCGTGGCCGAGATCGCGGGCGCGCCCTACCCCGACCCCAAGGATCCCAAGCTCACCGTCGTGGACATCAAGCCCCGCGCGCCGCTGGCGCGGCCGGTCGGGCTCGACGCGATCAAGGCGCACCCGGCGTTCGCCGACTCTCCGCTCGTCAAGATCGGCCGCCTGTCGGTCGTGCCGCTGACCGCCGCGCAGTGGAAGACGCTCCTCGCGCTCGCGAAGACCCGGCTGTGATTAGGTAAGATGGCACCGTGTCGCTCCTCCGCGGCATGCTCATCGACCGCTACCGCATCCGCGAGCCGCTGGGCTCGGGGGCGATGGGCGAGGTGTACCTGGCGGAGGACGACGGCCTGCGGCGCAAGGTGGCCCTCAAGATCCTCTCCGACCACCACCGCGACAATGCCGAGCTGCGCGCGCGTTTCTCGCGCGAGGCGCGCGCCGCCGCCGCGTTGAGCCACCCCAACGTGGTCCAGGTCTACACGATCGGCGAGTTCGACGGCCGCCCGTGGTTCGCGATGGAGCACCTGGTGGGGCGGGACCTGGGATCGATCGTCAAGCGCGAGGGTCCGCTCGACTCGCTGCAGGCGGCGACGGTGGCGCTCGACGCGGCGCGCGGCCTGGAGGCGGCGGCCGCCGCCGGTCTCATCCACCGCGACGTCAAGCCGGCGAACCTGGTCCGCCTCGACGCGGGCGGGGTCAAGGTCACCGACTTCGGCCTGGTCAAGCCGGTTTCCGACGCGGCGCTCACCGCCGCGGGCGTCGTGGTCGGCACGCCCGACTACATCGCGCCGGAGCAGGCGCGCGGCGAGGCCATCGACGCGCGCGTCGACATCTATGCCCTGGGGTGCACGCTGTATTATCTGCTCACCGGGCGGGCGCCGTTCCGTCGCGGCAACCCCGACGAGGACAAGTATCTCAAGGTGGTCGCGCGCCACCTCAAGGAGCCGGCGCCCGACGTGCGCCTCCAGCGTCCCGAGGTCGACGGCGAGCTGGCGGCGCTGATCCTGACGATGATGGCCAAGGACCCGGCGGCGCGCCCGGGGTACGAGGAGCTGATCGGCAAGCTGGAGCGCATCGCCGCGCGGCTGCGCGGCGAGGACGTCCCGGCGGAGTCGTCGCCGTCGATCACGCGCGTGCTCGCGCCGGCGAGGAAATCGCGCGCCTGGTTGTGGGCGATCCTCGCGTTCGCCGCGCTGGCCGGCGTCGGCATCTGGGGCCTGGGGCGGCGCGAACCCGCGCCCGCGCCGCCGCCGGGGACGACCGTGCCCGCGGGGATGGTGCTCATCATGGACGGCGACGGCGCGAAGCCCGTGTGCTTCGTCGACCGCGCGGCGGTGACGAACCGCGCCTACGCCGAGATCGTGCCGTCCCACGTCTATGCGGCCGCCGACGCCGACAAACCCGTCGTCGGCATCCCGTTCGACCGGGCCAAGGAGTACGCGCACCAGCGGGAACGCCGGCTGGTCTACGCGCAGGAATGGCCGCTCCTGCGCGAGGCCGTCGTCGCACCCGGCCGCCTGTGGGAGTGGGTCGACGACGGGACCACGGGACGGGACCGCGCGGTCCGGCGCGCCGACGGCGGCGGCGAGGAACGGCGCAAGATCGCCGGCGACAAGACGGTCACGTTCCGCCTGGCGCTCGACGCGCCGTGATCGGGAGGGAACAAGGCGCACGCGCTGCGCGCGCACCACCGCGGCTGGGGATCGCGCTTCGCGAGCCGGTGCCGGTGACTTCTAGCTGCCCGTCCGCAACGGCTTCAAGCCGATCGTGAACCGCACCAGCACCGACCGGGGCAGGACGCTCTCGACGCGCCCGCGGCCGAACTCGGCGTGCTGGAGGATCTCGCCCGCCTTGTAGCGCTCCGTCTGGGCGTAGGGCCGCACCTTGTCCGCGTTCTGCAAGAGCGCCGCGAACTCGCGCTTCTCCTTGTCCTTGGGGTCCTCGACATGCGGCGCCCGCGACGGCCGCGCCACCCCGGGCGTCGTCCCCCGCTTCACCGGCGGCTCGGGACGATACTTGTACTTGGAGCCGCATACGGTGCACACCACCTGCACCGGCTCGGCGCCCACCATGGCGGCGATCGTCGACGTGCGCATCTCGCCGCACTTGCCGCACCAGCTCTCGACCTCGTCGGCGACGCCGAGCTTGCGCGGCCCGCGGCGCGCCCCCTCGCCGATGGTGACGGGCTTGCGCGACGACGTCCCGGCGCGCGTGCCGAAGAAACCGGTGTCCGCCGCCTTCTCCGCCGGCGCGCCGCGCGGCGGGGCGGGGAGGCGCGTGGCCAAGCGCTGCAGGTCGGTCACCTTGCGGCCGATCGTGCGCTCGACCTGCGCGCGCATGCCTTCATCGAGCCCGACGCGCAACTCCGCGAACCGTGCCCCCAGCTCGTCCACCTTCACGCGCGTCTGGCGCATGAACGTCGGGGTGGCGTGCTCCTCCAGCGCCTGCTCGACCTGGTCCATCAGGTCTTCGACTTCCTGGGAAACCCGCTGGAGGGCTTCCCGTCGCTCTTCGTTCATGCAAAAGATGTATCATGGAGTCCGCGCGGATTTCCGCCAGCCCGCTAGTCCTGTTGCGACAGGCGGCCGGCCCGCCGCGGGCCTTCGCGGGCAAGGTCCGGCGGCTGGCCGCGGTCCTCCGCGGCTACGCCGACGGCCGGGTGCTGGACGAGCGGCTCGCGCGCCTTCACGCGGCCGGGTTCATCGACGAGGTGCCCACCCGGCTGCAGATCGTCGTCGGGTCGATCGACATGCTGCGGTTCTGGATCTCCCCCGCCGCCGCGGACTACTACCGCCGGAAGGGCCTCGACTTCACGTTTCACCAGATCCTGCGCATCCTCGAGGAGCCGGCGTCGATGGCCGATCCCGTCGGGTTTTTCTCCAGCCGCGACGGGATCATCGGCCACCTCATGCAGGTGGTCCACGCCAACCCCGTCTACGACCTCCAGCTCCTCGGCATGTTCGGCGACGGCCTCGACGAGCTCGAGCGGCAGCTCGTCGAGATGGTCCAGGGCACCCATCCGCGCGCCGACTCCATCCGCGCCATCGTCGAGGAGGCGGATTACCACGCGCGCCTCCTCGCGTTCGTGCGCGCCTGGCGCAAGGACCGGACGACGCCCCCCATGCTCCGCTCGAACGTGGTGGGAGAGTTTTCAGAAATCGAGAAGACTTTCGGTACCTTACCTGGCGCGATGCGCTACTTCCGCCGCCTGCCGCGGACGGCGCTCGCCTCCGCCCGCCACCTCCTCCTCGTCACGACATTTCCGCGACATTTGACCGACGCTTGACTCCTGTCCGATCGCCGAGCTGCTCCAGATCGCCATGTCCACGATCACCGTCAACGTCGACAAGCGCGTGGCCTACGTGGCGGCGGCGCCGCGATCTGGCTGTGGCGGCGCCGGCGAGCGCGTGCCAAGGCGCGGGCGGCCGCTCCGGCGTAAAGTGGGACATGCGCGCGGCGCTGCTCTGCCTCGGCCTCCTCGGCTGCACCCATCCTTGCCCCGAATACCGCCTCCCCCCCGGCCCGACCCACACGTTCCTGTGGGAGGCGACAGGTCCGGCCACGCTCTACCTCTACGGCACGTACCACGTCGCCAGCCGCGACGAGGTGCCCGACGCCGCGTGGTCGCGCCTGGCCGCGTCGAAGGCGATCATCCTCGAGCTCCCCGAGCATCGCCCGTCGACCGGCGCGGTCGAGGACCTCTACCGCCTGCCGCGCGGAAAGACGCTCGATCAGCTCCTCCCCGCCGACGCGTGGTACGACCTGCGCGACGCGGTCGCCGGCCAGGTGTCCGAGGACAACCTGCGCCGCATGCGCCCGTGGGTGGCCATGGGGGCGCTCCGCCGCGCCAAGTACCCGCAGCGCCAGGTGTCGATGGACGAGGCGATCCTCGCCGAGGCCAAGCGGCACGGCCTCGCGGTCCTCGCGCTGGAGGAATGGGAGGAGCAGCTCTCCCTCATCGACGTGTCCCTCGACGTCGACGAGCTGGTGACGATGATCAACGAGCGCGACGACATCGCCTGCCGCATGGGCAATCGCATCGCCGCCTACCGCGCCGGCGACATCGACGCCGTGACCGGCGGGTTCGACGAGGTCGCCGCCGACAAGCTGCTCCGCCAGCGCAACGAGAAGTGGATCGACCGCCTCGACGCGATGGCGCGCGCGCAGCGGACGACGTTCGTCGCCGTGGGGCTGGCCCATCTCGCCGGCCCCGCCGGCCTGCCGGCGCTGCTCGAGCAGAAAGGCTACCGCGTCACGCGACTGTGAGTACCATCCCCGCATGGGCGAGCCCCCCGATCGCACCGAGCCCTTCTCCTGGAACGACACGATCCCTTCCAACGACGAGGTCGACCCGGACGTTCCCGAGCTGGCCCAGGAGGGCTTCGACGCGCGGTACGACGTCGCCGATCGGATCGGGGAGGGCGGCATGGGCGTGGTGCACCTGTGCAGCGACCGGCGCATCGGCCGGGAGATCGCGCTCAAGCTGGCGCGCGAGGGCGGCCTGGCGGCGCGCTTCCTGCGCGAGGCGCGGGTGCAGGGGCGGCTCGAGCACCCCGCGGTGGTCCCCGTCTACGATCTCGGCCGCGCCCCCGACGGCAAGCTCTACTTCACGATGAAGCGGGTGCGCGGCCGGAACCTCGGCGACATCCTCGAGCGGCAGCGCCGGGGCGACGCGGAGGCGCGCGAGCAGTACACGCGCCGCAAGCTGCTCACCGCGTTCGTCAACGTGTGCCTGGCGGTCGATTTCGCCCACTCGCGCGGCGTGCTCCACCGCGACCTCAAGCCGGCCAACGTCATGCTCGGCGACTTCGGCGAGGTCTACGTGCTCGACTGGGGCCTGGCGCGCATCCAGGGCGTGGTCGACCCCACGCCGGCCGGCGATTCGCAGAGCGCGCCCGGACAGACCGCCGCCGGCGCGCTCCTGGGCACGCCGGGGTATATGGCGCCGGAGCAGGCGCGCGGCGAGCACGCGACGCTCGACGGCCGCGCCGACGTGTTCTCGCTGGGCGCGATCCTGTTCGAGATCCTGACGGGCGAGCCGCTCATCCCGCGCCGCAGCCTGGCCGAGATGATCGCCGACACGGTGACCGGCCCCGACGCCCGCCCGTCGGTGCGCGCCCCCGACGCCGACGTGCCCCCCGAGCTCGAGCTCGTGTGCCTGCGCGCGACGCGGCTCGACCGCGACAAGCGCTTCCTCAGCCCGCGCGAGCTGTGCCGCGCCGTCGAGCGCTACCTCGAGGGGGACCGCGACCTCGAGCTCCGGCGCGAGCTGGCCGAGACGCACGGGCGCGCCGCGCGCGCCGCCGCCGAGCGGGCGCTCGAGACGGGCGGGCTGGCCGAGCGCAAGCGCGCGCTCGTCGAGATCGGCCGCGCCCTGGCGCTCGACCCCAACCACCAGGGCGCGATGGCCACGCTGGTCGGGCTCCTCGCCGAGCCGCCCATCGAGGTCCCCGAGCAGGCGAACCAGGAGCGGCGGGCGCTCGAGCGCGATCGCATCCGCAGCGCCGCCCGCTCGGGCCTCTACGCCTACTCGACGTGGTTCCTGTTCGTGCCGTTCATGGTGTGGATGGGGATCAAGGGCACCGCGTGGCTGGCCGCGGCCGCGGCGGCGTGGGGCCTGGCGCTGGTGCTGGCGTTCGTCTACATGCGCCGCCCGCCGCGCGACGGGCGGCCGGCGCTGCTGATGGTCGTGGCGAGCGCGGTGGCGGTGGCGTCGACGTGGCCGATCTTCGGCACGTTCGTGCTCGTGCCGCCGCTGGCGGCGTTCCACACGCTGACGTTCATGCTCACGCGCGACCACGCGCGCCGCGTCCAGGCGATGACCATCGGCGTCCTCACCGTCGCGGCGCCGGCGGTCGCCGAGGTGCTCGGGCTCCTCCCCCGCACCACCGTGTTCACCGGCGAGACGATGGTGGTGACGTCGCAGATGCTGCACCTGCCGCCGACGGCGTCGTACGTGTTCCTGTCGCTTCTGTCGGTGGCGATGGTGATCGTGGTGGGCGTCTTGACCGCGCGGCTGCGCGACACGCTGATGCAGTACGAGGACTGGATGAGGGTTCACACCTGGCATCTCCGGCAGCTCGTGCCGGAGAACGCGGCGTGGGTGCCGACGTTTACAAGCTCTTCTTCGCAGAGGCCATCAGTGTGGCGTAGTAGTCCTCGAGCTTGACGCCGGTCTTGAGCGCGGCGTCGGCCTTGGCGATCTCACCGTCGATGACGGCGGAGAAGCCCTCGACGGTGCGCGGCCCGGCGTAGGGGCGGCCGTTCACGAAGAACCACGGCGTGCCGTTCACGCCCACCGCGGTGACCTCCCTGCTCTGCCGCGCCAGCATCTGCTTGCACGCGTCGCCGCCCATGTCCTTGCGCAGCCGATCGACGTCGAGACCGCCGTCCTTGGCGATCGCCTCGAGGGACGGCTGGCCGAGCTTGGTGGCGTCGAAGCCGGGCGGGTCGAGCTTCCAGGCGGCGTTCCAGATCGCCTTCTCCATCTCCGCCGCCTTCCCTTGAGCGCCGGCCGCGCAGGCCGCGAGCGCCGGCAGCGTCGCGGTGTCGGGGTGGACGACGTAGTACTTGGACACGACGCGGACCGAGTCCTTGTACTTGTCGAGGAGCTGGTCGACGACCGGCGCCGAGCGCGCGCAGTACGGGCAGGCGAAGTCGAACGCCTCGACGACGGTGACCTTGGCGTGCGCGGAGCCGCGCACGCTGTCGCCGGCCTGCACCGGGAGGAAATAGGTGACGTTGGGATCGGGGCGCGGCGGCGCCGGGCGCGCGACGGGCGCCCGCTTCTCCAGCGCGTCCACGCGCTTCTCCAGCGCGTCGAGCTTGGCCGCCAGCTTGCTTGCATCATTGTCGCCACGGCCGCAGGCGGCCGACACTACACACGTGATCACGAGGGGCATGCGTCTCATGTTCCGCTCCTTTTTTGCACCGCTCGCGCGCGGGCTCGGCGCTCCAGGTCGCTCGGCTGCGCCTCGCTCCAGGGTCGCGTCGATCCTCGCCCGCGCGCTCGCTGGGTCTGCTGACTATTCGTTTCAGGTGACGTCAGGCAGACAGGGGCTTGGGCGGACGCTCGATGCCGCGAGGAAATCCGGGGCGCGCGGCGCCGAGGGCGCCGCTCCAGCGGGGAAGGACGCGCACGCCCGGTCCGCCGAGGGGCGGGGCCGCGGGCGCGGTGAGGCCGGGTTTGCCGATGGATAGGAGGATGGCCGCGGGCAGCGGGACGCCGGGGCTGGGTGGCCGGCAGGCCGGGCCGTCGTCGAGGTCGCCCGTGCACACCGGCCCGTCCGCGGGTCCTCCGGGCGCCATCTGCGGCGCCTCGAACCGGCAGAGACGCTCCGCGCGCGCCGCTCCCGTGAGCAGCAGGACCACGCCGGCGGCGACGAGAACGCGGACCACCAGGCGGGGAACCCGCGGGGCCCGAATTCCATTCCCGTATGGTAGTCTGCCCGTGTTGGCCATCCCAGACGACGACGTCGAAAGGTTGGTGACGATTATCGCCGATCGCGTGCGCGCGCGCATCGGAAACGATCGGGGGGGCGCCCGCCCCCTGCGCGACATCCCCTGCGACGATGACCGGGCGCCGGGGAACGACTGCGCGACCTGCGGCATGTGCGTGGTGCGGCGGCCGTGGTCGGTGCGGGCCGTGGAGGAGGCGGGGGCCAGCCGCGTCGGCGCCGCCCTGGGCACCGGGCAGCCTCCGGCCGACCTGGCGGGGATGATCGACCATACCCTGCTCAAGGCCGACGCCACGCGCGACGACGTGCGCAAGCTGTGCGAAGACGCGCGCCGTCACAAGTTCGCGTCGGTGTGCGTCAACACGACCTGGGTGCCGATGTGCAAGGCCCTGCTCCAGGGGAGCGGCGTGATGGTGTGCGCCGTCGTCGGATTCCCGCTGGGGGCCATGTCGCCGACCGCCAAGGCCTACGAGGCGCGCGAGGCGGTGCGGCAGGGCGCTCAGGAAATCGACATGGTCGTCAACATCGGCGCGCTGAAGTCGCGCGACTACGAGACCGTGTTCGAGGACATCTGCCGCGTGGTCAAGGGCGCGCACCCCGCCAAGGTGAAGGTGATCCTGGAGATGGGCGCGCTCGGGCCGGAGGAGAAGATCATCGGCATCACGCTGGCCAAGCTCGCCGGCGCGCACTTCGTCAAGACGTCGACGGGGTTCGGCCCGGGCGGCGCGACCGTCGAGGACGTCGCGCTCATGCGCAAGCTCGTCGGCGCGGACATGGGCGTCAAGGCGTCCGGCGGCGTGCGCACGCGCGAGGACGCGGAGAAAATGGCGCTCGCCGGGGCGAACCGCATCGGCGCGTCGGCGTCGGTGGCGATCGTGACCGGCCAGACGGACAAGAAGACCGCGGCGCGCGGGGGCTACTAGTGACGATCCGGCGCATCGTCCTCCTGGTGATGGATTCCGTCGGCTGCGGCGAGCTGCCCGACGCCCGCGCCTACGGGGACGAGGGCTCGGACACGCTGGGGAACACGTCGCGCGCCGTCGGCGGGATGACCCTGCCGTACCTGCAGAAGTACGGCCTCGGCAACCTGACGATGATCCTCGGCGTGCCGCCGGCGATCCAGCCCGCCGGCGCGTTCGGAAAGATGGTCGAGGCCTCGGCGGGAAAGGACACCACGACCGGGCACTGGGAGATGGCCGGCCTGCGCATCGAGCGGCCGTTCGCCACCTTCCCCGACGGATTTCCGCCGGCGATCCTCGACCCGTTCGTCGCGCGCGTCGGGCGGGGGGTCCTGGGCAACAAGCCGGCGTCGGGGACGGTCATCCTCGACGAGCTCGGCGACGAGCACGTGCGCACCGGGAAGCTCATCGTGTACACGAGCGCCGACTCGGTGTTCCAGGTGGCGGCCCACGAGGCGGTGGTGCCGCTCGACGAGCTGTACCGCGACTGCGAGATCGCACGCGCGATCCTCGACGACTTCTACGTCGGGCGCGTCATCGCCCGGCCGTTCGTCGGCGAGGGGAAGGGCGGGTGGAAGCGCACCTACAACCGGAAGGACTTCTCCATGATCCCGCCCGAGCCGACGGTGCTCGACGCGCTGGTCGCGGCGGGGCTTCCGGTCGTGGGGATCGGCAAGATCCCCGACATCTACGCCGGACGCGGCATCACCGAGCCGGTCCACACCGAGGGCAACGCCGACGGGATGCACAAGACCATCGAGGCGCTCGGGCGCGTGGACCGCGGGCTGGTGTTCACCAACCTGGTCGACTTCGACATGCTCTACGGGCACCGCAACGACCCGCGCGGGTACTACGTGTGCCTCCAGGAGTTCGACGCGGCGCTGCCGCGCCTCGAGGCGGCGCTCGTACCCGGCGACCTCGTCCTCATCACCGCGGACCACGGCAACGATCCGACCACGCCGTCGACCGACCACAGCCGCGAGCATGTGCCGATCCTCGCGTTCGGCCCGGAGTGCCGTCCGGGGCGCGACCTCGGCGTGCGCCGGACGTTCTCCGACGTCGGCGCGACCGTAGCCGACGCGTTCGGCGTGGCCCGGCCGCGGTTCGGGCGGAGCTTTCTAGCCGAGTTATGAGCGAGCGAGCGCCGGCGCGGCCATGCGGAAGAGGCGGCCTGGAGCGCGCGAAGCGCGCAGCCGAGCGACCCGGAGCCCCGCGCCGGCGCGAGCGAGCGAGGCGACAATGACGTTCCTCCCGGCCGACCTCATCCGGCGCAAGCGCGACGGGGAGGCGCTTCCCGCCGCCGCGCTCGCCGCGTTCGTGCGCGGGGTCACCGACGGAACGATCCCCGACTACCAGGCGGCGGCGATGCTGATGGCGATCTTCTTCCGCGGGCTCGACGCGGACGAGCTCGCCGCGTGGACCGACGCGATGCTGCGCTCGGGGGACACCATCGACCTCGCCGGCGTGGGCGCGCCCAAGGTCGACAAGCACTCGACCGGCGGCGTGGGCGACAAGATCAGCCTCGCGCTCGCCCCGGCGGTGGCGGCCTGCGGCGTCGCGGTGCCGATGGTGTCGGGGCGCGGGCTCGGCCACACCGGCGGCACGCTCGACAAGCTGGAGTCCATCCCCGGCTTCCGCACCCAGCTCACCGTCGACGAGTTCGCGCGCATCGTGGGTCGCGTCGGCGCCTGCCTCATCGGCCAGACCGAGCGGATCGCGCCGGCCGACCGCAAGCTCTACGCCCTGCGCGACGTCACCGGCACGGTGGAATCGATCCCGCTCATCGCCTCGTCGATCATGTCCAAGAAGCTCGCCGAGGGGATCGACGCGCTCGTGCTCGACTGCAAGGTCGGCTCGGGGGCGTTCATGAAGTCGCCGGCGCAGGCGCGCGCCCTCGCGGGGACGATCCAGGGGATCGGTCGGGCGGCCGGCAAGCGCGTGACCGCGGCGATCACCGACATGAACCAGCCGATCGGGCACGCGGTGGGCAACGCCGTCGAGGTGGAGGAGACGATCGACATCCTGCGCGGCGGCGGGCCGGCGGACGCGCGCGCGCTCACCGTCGCGCTCGGCGCGGAGATGCTGATCCTCGGCGGCGGCGCGGTGAGCCCTGACGAGGGCGCGCGCCGCATCGCGGCGGCGCTCGACGACGGCCGCGCGCTGGAGCGCTTCCGCGAGATCATCGAGGCGCAGGGGGGCGACCCGCGCGTCGTCGACGAGCCGGCGCGGCTGGGGCGCGCTCCCGTCGAGGTCGTCGCGGTCGCGGGGCGCGCCGGGCAGGTGACCGGCGTGAACGCCGAGGCCATCGGGCTGGCCGTGGTCGAGCTCGGCGGCGGCCGGCGCAGAAAGGAGGACGCGGTGGACCCGCTGGTGGGGATCCTCATGGACGTGCGCGTGGGCGACCGCGTCGAGGCCGACCGTCCGGTGGCGCGGGTGCGCTGCCGGGACGCCGCGAGCGGGCGGGCGGCGGCGGCGACGGCGGCCGCGGCGCTGACAGTGGGGCCGGGGCCGACGATCCTGCCACCGCTGGTGCACGAGGTGATGCGATGAACCGACGGACCCTGACGACGCTATCGGTTCCGCTGTACGAGCAGCTCCACGTCGCGGTGGCGGCGATCCGCGCCATCGACCCCCGGCCGCCGACGCTGGGGATCGTGCTCGGCTCCGGCCTGGGCGGGTTCGCCGACCGGCTGGCGAGGCGCACGGCCATCGACTACGGGGACATCCCGCACTTCCCGGTGTCGGCGGTGCTCGGGCACGCGGGCAAGCTCGTCCTCGGGGAGCTTCACGGCAAGACGATCGCCGCGATGCAGGGGCGCGCGCATGCGTACGAGGGGCACGACCTGGGCAAGGTGACGTTCCCCATCCGCACCCTGGTGCTGCTCGGCTGCGAGACGCTGATCCTGACCAACGCCGCGGGCGGCGTGAACCCGAAGTACATCCCCGGCGAGCTGGTGGTGCTGAGCGACCACATCAACATGCTGGCGGACAGCCCGCTCCGGGGCGCGCACGACGAGCGGCTCGGGCCGCGCTTCCCCGACATGACGCACGCCTACGCGTCCGAGCTGCGCGAGCTGGCCAAGGCCGCGGGGAAGGCAATCGGCCTGACGCTGCGCGAGGGCGTATATGCGGCGATGCCCGGCCCGCAGTACGAGACGCCGGCGGAGGTGCGCATGCTCCGCGTCATGGGCGCGGATCTGACGGGGATGTCGACGGTGCCGGAGACGATCGTCGCCAACCACATGGGCGCGCGGGTGCTCGGCATCTCGTGCGTGACCAACATGGCGGCGGGGATCACCGGCGCCAAGCTCAGCCACGACGAGGTGACCGAGACGGCGCGGCGCGCGCGGTCGACTTTCGAGCGGCTGCTCGATGAGATCATAAAAGGCCTGAAATGAGCGAGCGAGCGCGGGCGAGGATCGACGCGACACTGGAGCGAGGCGCAGCCGAGCGACCTGGAGCGCCGAGCCCGCGCGAGCGAGCGGTGCAACAATGACAGATGACGAATTGGCGGCCCGGGCGCTGGCGGCGAAGGCCCGCAGCTACTCGCCCTACTCCGGCTTCCCCGTGGGGAGCGCGGTCCTCGCCGGCGGGCGCATCTACGACGGGGCGAACGTGGAGAACGCCTCCTACGGGCTGTCGGTGTGCGCCGAGCGCAACGCGGTGATGCGGGCGGTGCTCGACGGCGCGAAGCAGATCGAGGCGGTCGC